>ONDC01000003.1:1379-42087 GCA_900316495.1 uncultured Eubacteriales bacterium | reverse complement strand
AAACACCTTTACGGTTTCAGTCGGATCCGGAATGCTGCCTACCACTGTCATTGGCATATCGCAGGCTGAAAGTGAGAAAAAAATCGCTAAAACAGCAATGAAACAAATGGCCTTTTTTGTGAATGTCATTCTATCAGTCTCCTTATGATGGCAATGAAAAACACGAATAGGATAATTTATTAAAATATCGTTTATCATTCTATAATAATTTTTATAAAAAGTCAATTAACAGAAAGTTAATAATTCTCAGCTTTATCGGATTCCATTTGATCTCCCGGTAAAAAATCTTTGAAAACTGTAGATTTTATCTCACAGGTATGTTATAATGAATGAAATTGCAGAACGGCATAACGATGTTTTGATACATTCGGACAGAATGCCCCATAAAGAAGGTTACTACTATGATGAATCTTTACCGTACCGACAACAAGGTATTGCGTGAAATTGATAAAATAACGGACGGATGCTGGGTCAATATGGTCGATCCCTCCTACAATGAGGTCGCCGAGATCGCCGGTCACTTCGACATCGACGAAGCCGACATCATGGCGGCGCTTGATGATGAGGAAAGCTCCCGTATCGAACTGGAGGACGGCTATACGTTGATTCTCATCGACATTCCCTCGGTGGAGGTGAGACACGACAAGAACCGTCACACCACCATCCCGCTGGGCATTCTCATCACTCAGACAGCCATCATCACCGTCTGCACCGTGGAAACGCCCATTCTCAACGATTTTATCAGCAAGCGCATCAAGGATTTCAGCACCAAGAAGAAAATGCGCTTCATCTATCAGATTATCGCCCGCACTATCTCATTCTATCAGTCCACCCTTCGCACCATCGACAAGATGCGCACCGAGATAGAAGAACGCGTCGGCGACAAAACCACCGATACCGACCTCATCGACCTGCACGAGCTGGAGTCCACGCTGGTGTATTTTGCCACGTCTCTCAACGCCAACAGCGGCGTGCTCAACCGTCTGACGCGGTACACCCGCCTCGAGCAGTACCCAGACGATCAGGAGCTTTTAGACGATCTGATCGTCGAGAACCGGCAGGCAATTGAAATGACCGCCATTTACCGCGATATTCTGAACGGCACGCGGGAGCTGATCTCCTCCATCATCGACAGCAAGCTGAACAACGTCATGAAATACCTCACCTCCATCACGCTGGTCATGGCGATTCCCACGATCATCTCCGGTCTGTACGGAATGAACGTCCCGTCGTCCGGCATGCCGTTCGGCGAATCCCGCGCCGGCTTTGCCATCGTCTGCGTGATCACGCTGATTATCTGCGTCGCGTCCATGGTCATTCTGAAGAAAAAGAAAATGCTGTAGGAAGAAAATAATAAAGGAGCTTTTGTTTATGGATGCAATTCTGACGATACTCAATGACAATCCCCGTCTTTCCAATGCGGAGATCGCCGCCATGACCGGCATGACCGCTGACGAGGTGGGCGAGAGAATCGCGGCATACGAAAGGAGCGGCGTACTCTGCGGCTACAAGACCATCATTAACTGGGAGAAGCTGGAGCGGACCGACAAGGTGACCGCCATCATCGAACTGAAGGTGACGCCCCGCAAGGACACCGGCTTTGAAGCCATCGCAGAGGAAGTGATGGGCTTCGACGAGGTGGAATCGGTCAGCCTCATGAGCGGCGGGTACGATTTTTCCGTCTGCGTCACGGGACGCACCTTTCAGGAGATTGCCCTCTTTGTCGCCAAGAGACTCGCGCCGCTGGACTCTGTCACCTCCACCACCACAACCTTTGTGCTCAAAAAATACAAGGAGGACGGCGTTATACTGTCCTCACAGAGCGATGAAAGAGGAGCTGACGTAATAGAATGAATTATGATTCCTTGCTGAACCGGACAGCCCTCCGCATTCCGCCGTCAGGAATCCGCCGATTCTTTGACATTGCCGCCGAGATGGAGGACGTTATCTCGCTCTCGGTGGGCGAGCCGGACTTCCCGACCCCGTGGCACGTCAGGGACGTCGCAATCGACTCCCTGCAGAAGGGGCGCACGGGCTATTCCCCTAACAGGGGCTTCACCGCGCTCTGCCGGGAGATCTGCGGCTATTACAGCCGGAGATTCGGGCTGGATTACGATTTCAGGTCGGAGATCGTGGTCACGGTCGGCGGCTCCGAGGCGATTGATCTGGCGATCCGCACGCTGGTGAATCCAGGCGACGAGGTGCTGGTGCCGCAGCCAAGCTTTGTGTGCTATGATCCTATCGCGCGGCTGGCGGGGGCGCGGACGGTTCCCCTTGTCACCCGCCGCGAGGATGAATTCCGGCTGACCGCCCAGGCGCTCCGGGAACGTATCACGGACAGAACCCGTCTGCTGATTCTGCCCTTCCCGAACAATCCGACCGGCGCGGTCATGCGGAGAGAGCATTTGGAGGAAATTGCCGCCGTACTGCGCGGAACCGATATTTTTGTGCTTGCCGACGAGATCTATTCCGAGCTGACCTACAACGGGCAGCCGCACGTTTCCATTGCCTCCCTCGACGGGATGAAGGAACGCACGGTCGTGGTCAACGGCTTTTCCAAATCTTACGCCATGACAGGATGGCGGCTGGGCTATGCCCTCGGTCCCGCGCCGATTATTGCCGTCATGACAAAGGTGCATCAGTACGCCATCATGTGCGCGCCGACCACCTCGCAGCACGCCGCCATCGAAGCCCTCCGCAACGGCGACGAGGACATCCTTAAAATGCGCGACGAATACGACATGCGAAGGCGGCTCATCGTGCGCGGCTTCCGCGAGCTGGGGCTTGACTGCTTCGAGCCGGAGGGGGCGTTCTACGTGTTCCCGAGCATAGCCGCCACCGGACTGACCTCGGAGGAATTCTGCGAGCGTCTGCTCAGGGAAAAGCACGTCGCCGTTGTCCCCGGCAACGCCTTCGGCGCCTGCGGCGAGGGCTTTATCCGGGTCTCCTACGCCTATTCCACCGCGCATATCAACGAGGCGCTGAGAAGAATCGGGCAATTCCTCAAAGAAAACAACCTGCTATGAGCATGAAAGGAAGGAACACCATGCTGATTCACACATACGCCAAAATCAATCTCACACTTGACATTCTGAGAAAGCGCCCTGACGGGTATCATGATCTCGTGATGATCATGCAGTCGGTGGGACTGTACGACAAGGTGACTGTAAAGCTGACTGACAGCACAGGAATACACGTGAAAAGTTCATCGGCTTTACTGATGGATGACGAAAGCAATACCGCCTATAAGGCGGCAAAACGCTTTTTTGAATACGCGGGTATCTCCGATAAAGGCGCGGAAATCGGAATGGAGAAAAACATTCCCATGGAGGCGGGAATGGCGGGCGGCAGCGCTGATGCGGCGGCGGTCATTATTGCCATGAACCGTCTTTGCGGCACTCATTTTTCCGACGAAGAGCTGTGGCAAATCGGCGAAAAGGTGGGCGCGGACGTTCCCTTCTGCATCACAGGCGGCACGATGCTGGCGGAAGGCAAGGGGGAGATTCTCAAAAGCCTGCCGCAGCTGTCGGATTTTGCCGAGCAGCCGGCGATTCTTCTCTGCAAGCCGGATGTGGGCGTGTCCACCGGAAGAGCATACGCTGCGGTAGACGGCTGCGATTCCTCGCTTCTCAACCGCCCCGACGCGGCTGCCATGCAAAAAGCGTTGGCGGCGCAGGACGTAGAGGGCGTCGCCGACCATGTAGGCAACGTGTTCGAGCAGGTGCTGCGGATTGAGGAATGTGAAACCATCAAAACCGCCATGCTTTCGGGCGGTGCGCTCGGCGCCTGTATGACGGGCAGCGGAACGACGGTGTTCGGCATTTTTGACAGCACGGAAGTTGCAAAGCAATGTGCCTTTACGCTTAAAAAGACCTACACAAATACCTTTGTCACGCATGCGGAAGGCTGCGGGTGCCGGGTTGTTTCAGATAATTGAGAAGAAATGCAAAATACATGAATAATCATCCATCCTCCGTCAATAATTCTTGCGAATCGATTCGCAAAAATTCGGTGCGGAGGATATTGTTTACATGAAAAGATTGGAAATTTCTGTTTGTCTGGGGCTTGTCTTTGCGGTGCTGCTGAGTATCGCCTCGCTCAATACCGAATGCTCGGAGATCCGCGACAGCGTGCTGCGGCTGCATGTGCTTGCCAATTCCGACAGCGCGGAAGATCAGGCGTTGAAGCTGAAGGTGCGCGACAGGATTTTATCGGTGAGCGAGAAGATGTTTTCACACGCCGCCACAAAGGAAGAAGCAGTCGAAGATGCAAGGAACCACCTCTCTCTGCTTCAGGAGGAGGCGCAGAAGGTGATATTTGACGACGGCTATGCGTACCCTGTCAGCGTTTCGTTGGAAACCAGTTATTTCACGACGCGCTCCTACGGGAGTGTTACGTTGCCCGCCGGTGAATATCAGGCGCTTCGGGTGGTGATCGGTGACGGCGGAGGACACAACTGGTGGTGTGTGATGTTCCCGCCGCTCTGCATTTCCGCCGCCAGCGAGGAGGAGGCGCAGCTCAGCGACGTACTCAGTCCCGAGCAGATGACGCTCGTGGAGAGCGACGGCTATGAAATTAAATTCAAGTGCGTTGAGCTTTACGAGGAATTCAGGCGAGCGCTCTCCCGAAAGTCCCGATAATGGGACGTCGTCTGATTCGCGCTTGATTTTTCGGAGATAATGTGATATTTTATGATTAATGATCGCCTGATCCTTATGAATTGAATGGGGGAATGAGCTTGAGCATCAGGTTTGTCATCGGCACGTCAGGCAGCGGCAAGACGAGTTACGCAAGAAACCGCGCCGCCGCGCTTGTCAGACAGGGGAAAAGGGCAGCGCTTCTCGTGCCGGAGCAGTTTTCATTTGAAACCGAACGCGCTATGCTTCAAATGCTCCCCGCAAGCCTTGCGGACGCTGTTGAGGTATATAGCTTTACAAGACTTTCACGGAAAGTTTCACGTGAAACAGGCGGATTTGCGGGAAAACGCCTGAATCATGCCGGACGAGCCGCCGTTATGAACGTCGCAATGACCCAGGTGCAGGATTATCTTTCGCTCTACTCCGGCAGCAGAAAGCGGCAGGACCTCATTCAGAATATGCTCATGGCGGTTTCTGAATTCAAATCCTGCGCCATTACCCCGGAATTGCTGAAGGATACGGCGGAATTGACGGAGGAATCCATCCTCTCGCAAAAGCTGAAGGAGCTGTCCCTGATTTTCGGGGCTTACAACGCTGTGATAGAGAATATCGGCTCGATTGATCCCCTTGACGACCTCACTCGCCTTGCCAAAAGCCTGAAAACGACCGATTATTTCGGCGGAATGACTGTAATTGCAGATAGCTTTACAGGGTTTACGCGGCAGGAATTGGCTGTTTTACAGCCCATCATTTCACAATGCGACGCCTTTGAGATGACGCTCTGCTGTGAGGAACCGGTAATGCAAGACGAACACAGTCTGCCCGACGACCTCTTTGCCACAGTACGCCAGACCATTCGCTCGCTCAGCGAATTTGACAGCGACGTAACATTTGAAACGCTCGCGGGACATGAGCGTTTTCACTCAGATGCGTTGATGTCCGTGGAGGCGGGACTCTTCCGCTCAAAGCGTCGGGAGCCCTTTACGGAGAAGACCGATGCGGTTGTGATTTACGAGGCGGAGGACAAATACGACGAGGCGGAGTTCACCGCCCGCGAGATCAGACGACTCGTGCGGGAACAGGGAATGAGATGGCGGGATTTTGCCGTGATCTGCCGCACGGATACCGACTACAAAAACCAGATACTCCGCGCGCTCGATCTGCAGGGCATTCCCTGCTTTTGTGACAGGCGATCGGTCGTGACAGACCTTCCGCTTGTTCGGTTCGTGATGGCGGCGCTCGACGTCATCAACGGCCGCTGGCGGAGCGAGGACATACTGCGCTGGTTGAAAACCGGCATGCTGCGCGACGTCAGCATGGTGGACGTGGCGCGGCTTGAAAATTACTGCTTTGTCTGGAGCATAAGCGGTAAGAAATGGAAGGAGGACTTCACGCAGTCCCCCTATGGCTATACAGACCGTGAGGAGGAAGCGGAAAAGGAAGAACTGGAGAGAATCAACGGCACGAAGCATTGTATAGTCGAATTACTTAACACATTTGAAGCCGCTGTCAGGGATGAAAACGCAAGCGGCAGGGATATGGCGGCAGCGGTTTACCGACTGATTGATGAAGCGGGCTGCGGGGAATGCGTGGAACGCATGCTGCCCAAGCTCTCGCCGCAGGACGCGGAGGCGCAGGGACAGGTGTGGAACCTGCTCATGAACGTCCTTGACCAGCTATCAGCCATCCTTGGAGACGCCAGAATATCCTTCCGCGAATTCTCCGATCTGCTGACGCTCATGCTTGGGTTGTCCGATGTGGGCGAGATTCCGCAGGGAATGGATGAAGTCGTCTTCGGCTCCGCGGACAGAATGCGGACGGCAGGTGTCAAGGCGGTCTTTGTTCTGGGCGCGAACGAGGGCGTGTTCCCGCTGCTCCCCGAATCGTCCGGCGTGTTCACCGAGAACGAGCGCAAGCTGCTGATCAGCATGAAGCTCCCCCTTGCGGGCGATTCCGCTGACACGGCGATGAACGAACAGTTTGTCGCCTATGCCGCGCTGACCTGCGCGTCGGATTATCTCTATGTGACCTACAGCCGCTCATGTAACGGCGAACAGCTTTACAGCTCTGAGATCGTTAACGAACTTATCCGCGCTGTTCCTGACTGCAAAAGGCTGTCACGCGGCGAGAACATCACGCTTAATATGATTGAAAACGACGACGCGGGCTTCCTCCTTGCCGCGTCCCTTGCTGGCGACGATTCCGAGCTTTCCCGCGCCTTGTCGGCGACCTTTGAGGGAATGGAAAAATACGCCGATCGGTTAGCGGTTGTCAGACAGGCGGTGTCCCGCTCCGCATTGTCGCAAAGCCAACAGACTTTACAAGATAAACGAAATGCCCTTTCGCTCTTCGGGAGGAACATCCACATTTCCGCCTCGAAGGCGGAGTGCTTCTACAGCTGCCAGTTCAAATACTTCTGTCAGTACGGCATGAAGGCTGCGCCGCGTCGCAGAGCTGAACTGAATCCCATGGAATACGGCAGCGTGGTGCATTATGTCCTTGAAAAGATGCTGCGCGAGCATGATGTAGGGCAGCTTGCCGCGATGGACGATCTCACAGGACTGATTGAAGGCTGTCTCACAGATTACCTGAATGAGGTCATGGGTGGCACGGACATGAAGTCGGCGCGGTTCCTTTACCTGTTCAAGCGCCTTACGCAGTCGCTTTCCGTGCTGATCAGACAGTTAGGGGAGGAATTTGCCAAAAGCCTGTTTGTGCCCGCCTCCTTCGAGCTGCCGATTGATGGTTCGGAATTAAAGCCCCTGCAGCTCCCACTCTCCGACGGCACACATATCAGCGTGGGCGGGACCATCGACCGTGTGGATGTTTACAGCAGGGAGGGCGTGAAGTATATCCGTGTGGTTGATTACAAGACCGGCAGCAAGGAATTTGTGCTGAGCGACGTTCTCTCCGGGCTGAACATGCAGATGCTCATTTATCTCGACATTCTCTGCGACAGTGCGTTGGGCGGAGAGGGGTATGCTCCGGCGGGTGTGATTTATTCCCCTGCTTCGCTCAAAAAAATAGCCGGGGAGAGGGGAAAGACCTCTGTCGAGGACGAACACAGGGAAATGCTTAAAAACAACGGTCTGATCGTGGATGACGCCGATGTGATCAACGCCATGGAAATCGGCATGCAGAAGAAGGTTGACAAGAATGACAACGCCAGCGTGAAGGGCGGAGAGACCTTCCGTGCCAGCGCGACCTATGTCGCCGACCCACAGCAATTCAGCGTGATCCGCGCCTATATCCGTTCGCTGCTGCGGGAGATGGGGGAGGCGCTTCACCGTGGCGAGATCAGCGCCAGTCCCGCGAAGGGCAGCTATGACGCGTGCGAATTCTGCGAGTACCGCATCATTTGCACACAGGAGCAGAAATGCGCCGGCAGGAGCATTGTCAAAAAGAGCATGACAGACACTTTGGAGCTAATGCAGGAGGAGAACGATGGGTGAGAGAATTTGGACGCCGCAGCAGCGCAGCGCTATCGACGCCGCGGGGGGGACGCTGCTTGTCTCGGCGGCAGCCGGTTCGGGCAAGACCGCCGTGCTGGTGCAGCGTGTCATTGAACGGCTGACGAGCGACGATCCTGACAGATACTGCGACGCGGACAGACTGCTGATTGTCACCTTCACAAGGGCAGCCGCCGCGGAAATGAAGGAGCGCATTACAGCGGAGCTGCAGAAAAAGGCGGAGCAGGACCCGTGGGACGCCCGCATGCGCCGGCAGATGATATTGATCAGGAAGGCGCCGATCTGCACGATCGATTCCTTTTGCAGCAGACTTGTGAGGGACAATTTCTATAAATTAGAGATTGCCCCCGATTTTCGCATTGCCGACGAGTCCGAGCTGAAAATACTCAAGGACGAGTGCATCAACGACGTGCTGGAGCGAAACTACGCCGAGGGGGACGAGGATTTCTTCGAGCTGGTGGAGCAGCTTATCGGCGATAAAAACGACAGCGAGCTGTCGGAGCTTCTCAAAAGTCTTGATTTCTACATAGGCTCCTTCCCGTTCCCGGAGGACAGGATGACCGCGCTTCAAAACGCTTATTCCGCGGAAAATCCGGCTGAAACGGTGTGGGGCAGGTCGGTACTGCAATATGTGGAAAGGGCGGCGGCATATGCTCTTGCCTGCAACGCCATCGCCTGTGACGTCTCCGCGTCGGACGAAAAGCTCTCCGAGAAATACCTTCCCTCCTTCGAGCAAGACCGCGAGATACTCACCGGAATCCAAAAGGCCGCTGTCAGCGGGGACTGGGATGACCTTTTTCAAAAATCGACGGAAGCCCAGATCACTCCCCTCGGAAGAATCAGCCGCCTTCCCCCTGAAGCGGAAATTGCCAAGGCTGCCCGTTCCGTAGTGGATCAGATCATGAAGGAGATACGCTCCTATGTCGTATCCGACACGGAAGAATTTGCAAAGGAAATTGCCTTTACGGGTAGAATGGTAAAGAAGCTGATGGCGCTGCTGCGGGAATATTACGCGGCAATGGCGGAAGCCAAGGCAAGAAGGCGCATTCTGGACTTTACCGATTTGGAGCATATGGCGGTCAATCTGCTTGTGCAAAGGAAAGAAACTTTACATGATGGCGAACAAGCACCGTCCCCGACTGACCTTCTGAGCGCCTATTGCAAGACCGATACGGCAGTCGCCCTGACGGAGCAATTCGATGAGATCATGCTCGACGAGTACCAGGACACCAACGCGGTGCAAAGCCTGATCTTTTCGGCGGTGGCACGCAATCCCGAAAATTCAGATAAACGCGAACTGACCGATGGTGTGAATATGTTCATGGTCGGCGATATGAAGCAGAGCATCTATCGCTTCCGCAAGGCGGTACCGGAGCTGTTTATGGAAAAATTCGGCAGGTATGCGCCCTACACCCCTGAAAAACCCCGTTATCCTGCCCTGATTACCCTGGGGGCAAATTTCCGCAGCCGCAGCGAGGTGACGGAGGCAATCAATTACATTTTCCGGCAGATCATGTCGCCGGAAATGGGGGGCGTGAGGTACGACGTCTCTCAGGAGCTTGCCGCCCGTGCGGTGTATCCCGCGTCGGATGAAATGACCGCCGAGCTGCATTTTCTTTCCCGTCCAAGGGGGCATGAGCTGAGCGGAGCCGAATATGAGGCGGCGTATATCGCCTCGCTCATTTCCCGAATGCTCTCGGAGGGCTTCCGGGTCACGGATAAGGCGACGGGAGAGCTGCGTCCCGCGCGGTACAGCGACTTCTGCATCCTCCGGCGCGGAGTCAGTACGAATGGCAAAAGCTATGCCGACGCGCTCGAATCGAAGGGCATTCCCTCGTGGATCTCCACGGACGGAGGTCTGCTTGACACCGACGAGTCCAACGTCATTCTGTCTCTCCTGCGGGTCATCAGCAATCCGCTTCTTGATATTCCGCTGATATGCGTCATGATGTCCCCGATTTACGGCTTTTCCCCGGACGAAATGGCGCGGATTCGGCTGAAGGAGCCTTCCGCGCCGCTTTACGGCGCTGTCATGTCGATGGCGAAGGACGGCGACGCGAAATGCGCCTCGTTCCTGACGGGCATGGAGCAGTTCAGACTGCTTGCCGCCACGCAGCCCGCCGACCGGCTGATAGAGGAAATCTGTTATTCGACGGGTTATCTTGCCGCTGTCGGCGCCATGCCGAACGGTGACATACGCCGCGCCAACATCCGCCTTCTTTGTGAATTTGCCGCCAAGTGCGAAGGCTCCGGCTCCTTCGGGGCGGGGGCGTTCATCTCCACGGTGGACAGAATGCTCGAGCAGGGGGAGGATCTTCCCGGCGCTGTCTCCGTGACGGAGAATTCCGACGTGGTGAGGATCATGACGATTCACAAATCCAAGGGGCTGGAATTTCCCGTCTGCATCATCGCCGGACTTGGCACGCAGTTCAAGAAGGACGGAGACGCGGGGGGCGTGATCACCCACAGCGATTTAGGCGTCGGCATGAAGCTCAAGGAGAACGGCGCGTGGTACGAAACCCAGATACGCCGCGCCATGATCGAGCGCTCCCACTCGGAGAGTCTCAGCGAGGAAATGCGGATTCTCTATGTCGCCCTCACCCGCGCCAAGGAGAAGCTCATCATGGTCGCCACACCGCGTTCGGTCAAGTCATGTGTCAACGACGCGGCGATCGCGGTTTACCATTCCACGGAAGACTGCGGGATTCCGCCGTTTGCGATGTTACAGGGCAATTCCTTCGCCGCGTGGCTGGCAATGGCAGCGATACGCCACCCGGACTGCGGATGTCTGCGGGACATTTCCGACATATGCGTCGAGGCGGTTCCCGAGGCTTGCTGCCGGTTGAAGGCTGTGATCGTGGAAGGAGAGGAGGACGCCGGACAGGACGCGCCGGATGAAACCGCAACCGCTGAAGCGCCGGAGGAATCCGTCGCCGCGCCGGACGAGGCGCTTATGGCGGCGATCCGGGAGCGCCTTGCGTTCCGTTATCCGTATGATCATCTTGCGGGCGTTCCGACAAAGGTGACCGCCTCAGAGCTGACCCGGCAGGAGCATTCCGGCGACTCAATCAGTCTTGTCCGCCCGTCCTTCCTGATGAGCGGGGGACTCACGCCCACCGAGAGGGGAAAGGCGCTGCACAAATACATGGAATTTGCCAATTTCCGCGCCGCCGCCGAATCGCCGGAGCAGGAGCTTGAACGGTTGAAACAATACGGCTTCCTCACGGAGGACGAGGCAAACGCCGTCGACACCGGGAAGATCGTCGCCTTCTTTTCCCGGATGAAGCCGATGCTGGCGGGGGCGGATGAAATTCTGCGCGAGCGGGAGTTTTCGGTGATTCTGGACAGGGAACACACATCGGTTGTCACGGAATCGGACG
Source organism: uncultured Eubacteriales bacterium (assembly GCA_900316495.1). Taxonomy (GTDB): domain Bacteria; phylum Bacillota; class Clostridia; order Oscillospirales; family Acutalibacteraceae; genus RUG762. Next base: position 30,600 of record ONDC01000003.1, on the reverse strand, counting down.
TCGGCGACGAGCCGATTGTCCTGGAGGGAGAGTGTGACTGCGTGCTGGTCTATCCCGACGGCGCGGTGATTCTCGATTACAAGACCGACCGCATTGCCGACCCTGACAGGCTTGTCGAGCATTACGGCACGCAGCTCCGGCTCTACCGCTACGCGATGGAGCGTGTTCTTGAAATGCCGGTCAAGGGCATTTATTTGTATTCATTTTATACAGACAGGCTCATCGAGGTAAAATAACAAATTTTGCAAGGGAGAATCAGTCAGGATGATTCAGGATTTTGAAGAATTAAGAAGAGAATGCATGCAATGCATGAGATGCGGACTTTGTCAGGGACGACACAATGTGGTGTTCGGCGTGGGGAACCCGAAGGCGAAGGTGCTGTTTGTGGGGGAGGGTCCCGGAGAAAACGAGGATCTGCAGGGCGAGCCGTTTGTGGGACGCGCCGGCAAGCTGCTGGACACCATGCTCGACGCGGTCGATCTCTCCCGCGAACGCAACGTCTACATTGCCAATATTGTCAAATGCCGACCTCCGCAGAACCGCGATCCGCTTCCGGAGGAACAGGAGGCGTGTATCGGCTGGCTGCGCAATCAGTTTGCCATCATGCGCCCGAAGATCATCGTCTGTCTGGGCAGAATCGCCGGCATGAAGCTGATGGATCCCAACATGAAGATCACCCGCCAGCACGGTCAGTTCATCGAAAAAAAGGGTACCCTGATGATGGCGACGCTTCACCCGGCAGCCCTTCTCCGCAATCCCGGTCAGAAGCCCGACGCATTCAACGACTTCCTGCTCCTGCGCGACAAGATCATGGAGGTCTGTCCCGAAACATACGATATGTAATTGTCATTTACACAACTTCACCGCAGACATCATCAGCGATGTCTGCGGTGAAGCGCTATTCTGACGAATCCCCGACGGGATTCGGTTCCACAAGGAGCGGCCTTTCCTCGGCAATATCCTTAAGAAAGGTGACGTACCTCGTCACACGAACGCCGGTTTCGGTTTCATTGACGGTGCGTTCGCTGCTGACGATCCCGATGTGTTCCGCCTTGCTGATCTGACGCGAAAGCTCCTTTTCCGCCTGTTCCACACATTCCGTGGCGGTAAACTGCTTTTTGACGTAGCACAGCTCGTGCCACTGTTCCCGACGGATGGTAAGGGGAAATTCAAATCCCAGGAGTCGCAGCGGATATTCGTCATATGTTCTGCTGTAATTGCCCTTTGGAAGCGAGCCGAAGAGGGGAATCTCCAGACCGAACGCCATCAGGCGGTTGATATTGACAATGTGTCCTGTCGGCTCGGTGACGATCTGTTCATAGGGCACTATTTCCGAAAAGGTTTTGTCGACCAGCGCCTTGACCTCTCCCGTGGCGTGAACCATCACAATGCTTTCCTCCAGCGAGTCGAATACGCCGCTGATCAGCACGTCGCCCGGTACGACGATGTCCCCGTCCTTCACAAAGATCGTACCCTTTGAGGCAGTCGCGGAGACGATCTGACCGCTTTCCTTTGCGATCAGGTCGCACGGCTCATGTCCTTCAAGGGGCTTTCTGACCGGCACCGCCGTGCTGAGCTGCACCCTTGCCCAACAGCCCATGCGTGAAACCCTGACCATATCGAATTCCGGCAGCCTATCCTCCAACACCATCTGCAATGTTTTTCCATCGATGGAGGAGCATAAGACGCCCACGCGGATTCCCTCGTCATAAAGAATATCGCTGACGCTGACCGCGCATTCCTCGGGGAGATTTTCCACATCCACCGACCACACAAAGAGCGACAGCACATACAGCAACCCTAAAAAAACCGCAAATCCCACCGCGAAGCCCCAACGGTCGCGGTATTTCTCCGTATAATAGGGAATCCCATACCGCGAGATGATCGCGAGACGGCAGCCCGTTTTTTCCGCGACGGCGCAGAGCGCGGGGAATTCCCTGGCTGTGCTGAACGCGAAGGTTTTGCCGTCCCGGTGATTGACGTTGAAGACATTCAGCCATCGCCGGGACGCGATATTCAGAAAACGCTCGGCACACCCTCCGGTTATTTCAAAGCAGACTGTCTTTTTGAAGATGCCTTTCATAAAACACCCCTCCGTTATGTAAAGCTCACGGAAAAAATGCCGCCGCAGATCACTACCGAATTCTCGATCATCCGGCAGATGCTCAGACCGCAGCCCTCGATCACCACGCTTCTTGAACAGGTCAGCAGAACAATCCTTTCATCGCTGTAATTGCAGATTGCTTTACATCCCTCGATGAGCAGACCCTTTCCCATCTCAATCGTGATCCTGCACTCCCCGCGCCCGAAGCTCGGCGAATGGTTCATCAGCTTTCGCAGAAATCTGTCGGAAAGCGAATTGTCGTTGTCTTTCATGGCGCTCACTCCTGTTTTTTTAGTATATGCGACGCGGGAGGAAAATAGCACGTTATGTTTTTGCCGAAGGCGGCATATTTCTGTAAAGTGGATTTACTTTGTAAGTTCAAATTATGTAAAGTAACTTCCTTTACAGTTCAGGTGAATGCTATGCGGATTAAGCTATATGTCAAACGAACGCCATCGGCCGCTTTTCTGGCAGGCGTGTTTTCAGTCGTGGCGTTTGCTATGCTGGTGCTGTATTCCTCTGACGCGGCGGAGGCGGTGCGCAGGGGTGTCAGGCTGTGTGCCTTCAGCGTCATCCCTTCGCTGTTTCCGATGATGTTCGTGTCGCAGTACGTGGTGAAAAGCGGCGCGGCGGAGCTTGCGGGAGGATTGCTGAACAGACCGGTGCGCTTTCTCTTCGGACTTCCGGGCGTGTGCGGCGTGGCGTTGCTGACCGCGTTTGTGGGCGGTTATCCCGCCGGAGCAAGGGCGGCGGAGACGCTCGTTACCGAGGGAAGGATCACCCGTCAGGAGGGGGAGCGCCTTGCAGCCATCGCCTTCTGCTCCGGTCCCGGCTTTGCCATCGGCATGATCGGCGCGGAGCTTTACAAAAATAAATCCTTTGGGCTGTTGATATTGACAACGCAGGCGTTTTCATGTATAATAATTGGAATAGGCTACCGGATGATCGCGGGAGGGTTTGCCGGGTCACACGCCGGACGGTTTCGGGCGCCATGTTCTTCGCAGGGCGGGGACGCGTTTGTGCAGTCGGCCGCCGACGCTGCTTCCGCGCTGCTGCACATGTGCAGCTTCATCCTTCTGTTTCAGGTGCTTATCGCCATGCTGAACGCAACGGGACTCAATGAGTGGCTTGGCAGGCTGACGGCACGCTTTGGCATGAGTGATGCGGGAAGTCTGCTGCTGCCCTGCGCCGCCGAGGTGACGGGCGGCGTAATCCTGTCGGTGCGCGGGGGCATTCCCCTCACCGCCTTTGTCGCAGGCTTTGGCGGACTGTCCGTTCATTTCCAGAATTTTGCCGTCTGCCGCAGTATCCGCCCGAACAAGGCGGTTTACCTTCTGATCCGGCTTTTGCAGGGAGCGATCTGCAGCCTGATCGTCTCGCTTGCCCTGAAGCTGCCGTGGTTCTCCATGGCGACCCTTCCCGCGTCGGTGAAGGTGATCGGCGGCATGCCGACGGATTTTTCCCGCGTATCGACCGGCTTCGGCTGTATCATGCTGCTCATGTGCCTGATGAGCGTGATTTGCCTTCCCTCAGAAAAGGAGAGAATCAAGCGATGAATTTATCAAAGCTCTACGGAAAAAACATCATTCCCTCATGTAAATATTGCCTTTATGCTATTGACAACCCTGCGGAACCGGGTACAATGATATGTGAAAGGGGCAAAAATCCCGAAAACTGTTCAGGCTGCGCCTCGTTCCGCTATGAGCCGACGCTGCGCGAGCCGAAGGAGCAGCCGCTTCTTCCGGCATTCCGCCCGGAGGATTTTCAGATCTGACGGCTGTTGTATTGAATGATCATGATAACAAAGGACGTTTGAAAAATGAAGCTGATACTTGCATCCGGCTCCCCGAGACGGCGGGAGCTGCTGAATCTGACAGGGTTAAAATTTGAGGTCGTCACAAGCGACGCGGACGAGAATATTCCGGAGGACACGGAGCCAGGCGTTGCCGCTCTGATTCTCAGCGAGAGAAAGGCGCTCGCCGTCGCCCGTCTGGACGCGTGCAGGGGCAGTGTTGTGATCGGCGCGGACACCATCGTCAGTCTTGACGGCAGGAAATTCGGCAAGCCGAGGGACGAGGAGGACGCCTACCGCATGCTTTCCGCGCTCTCCGACAGGACGCACACGGTTTACACCGGCGTGACGATTGTCAACAGCGATCTCACGGTAAACAAATTCGTTGAAGCCACCGAGGTGCATTTCTATCCGCTCAGCGACCGCCAGATCCGGGATTACATCGCCACCGGCGAATACCGTGACAAGGCGGGCGGCTACGCCATTCAGGGCGGCGGCGCGGTTTTTATCAGCGGCATTATCGGCGATTATTACAACGTCATGGGACTGCCCATCGGCAGACTTATGCAGGAAATGAGCAAAATTCACTGACGGAGGAAACGACAGCATGAAGATAAAGGACATCATCAGGGAAAATCAGGCGATCTTTTCGTGCGAGATCTTCCCGCCCAAGAGCTACATGAATCTTGACAAGACCAAGGCGGTGGCAAGAGCGATCTGCGACCTCAATCCCGACTTTGTCAGCGTCACCTACGGCGCGGGCGGCGGAACCTCCCGCCAGACCGTCGAGATCGCGCGCTACATAAACGAAACCGGCAACACCGCCCTCGCGCACCTCACCTGCGCGTCCTCGGACCGCGAAGAGGTCGCCGAAGCCATCGAGAAGCTGAAGGCATACGGCATCGAGAACATTCTCGCCCTGCGGGGGGATATTCCTGAGGAAAACAGGGACAAGCCGCGCGATTTTACCTATGCGAGCGAGCTTGTCACCGAGATCAAGCGCCACGGGGACTTCTGTATCGGCGCGGCATGCTATCCCGAGGGACATGTGGAATGTGAGAGCATGGAGCGCGATCTTGACCATCTCAGAACCAAGGTGGACTGCGGCGTGGATTTTCTCACCACGCAGATGTTCTTTGACAACACCGCGTTCTACAGCTTTATGTTCCGCGCCATGAAAAAGGGCATCGACGTTCCCATTATCGCGGGCATCATGCCGATGACCAATTCCGCGCAGATTGTCCGGAGCTGCAAGCTGTCCGGCGCGACGCTGCCCACGCGGTTCCGCCGCATTGCCGATAAATTCGGCGAGAATCCCGAGGCAATGAAGCAGGCGGGCATCGCCTACGCGACCGAGCAGATCATCGACCTGATTGCCAACGGCGTAAAGGGCATCCACCTCTACACCATGAACAAGCCGGACGTCGCGGAGAAAATCATGCTCAATCTCTCCTGTATCGTGGGAGCCGACAGAATATGCATGAAGTGACGCCCGGCAAATGGTACTCCGACGCCGACATAGGCGAGGTGCTGCGCTATTCGGGAATCCGCAGCGCGGAGGACTGTTCCGGCGCGATGCTGGACGAAGCGGTCAGCGCCGTCGGGCAGGTGGGCGAAGCGTCGCTGCCAAAGTGCATCACGCGCGAGTGTTCCCTTGTCATTGACGGAGACGTATGCCGCGTTGACGGCATGGCATTCCGCAGCGCTTCGCTGGCGGCGCATCTTTCCGGCTGCGAAAGGGCGCTGCTCTTTGCCGCCACCCTCGGCAGCGGGGTGGATCTGCTGATCAGCCGGTATTCCGCCGTCAGGATGAGCTATGCCGTCCTACTGCAGGGGGCTGCCGCCGCGCTGATCGAGCTGTATTGCGACCGCGAATGCGCGGCGCTTGAGCAGCGGTACGCGCGGGAAGGCTGCTTTCTGCTGCCGCGGTTCAGTCCCGGCTACGGCGATTTTTCGCTGGCCTGCCAGCATTCGCTGACCGGCGCGCTCAACGCCTATAAATACACCGGTATCGCCGTCAGCGCCGGCGGTCAGATGACCCCCATGAAATCGGTGTCTGCCGTCATCGGCATTTCCCGCACGCCGAAAGGTCAACGCGGAGGCTGTGCCAGCGGCAAATGCGCCGATTGTCCGAATACGGACTGTATATTCCGGCGCGTTTAATACAAACTATCAGTAAGACAGGTGAAATCTCCATGAAGAACATAACCGACCTGCTCGGCAAACAGATGCTATTTTTTGACGGTGCCATGGGAACCATGCTGCAGGTCAGCGGACTGAAGCCCGGCGAGCTGCCCGAGCTGCTGAATCTCTCCCATCCGGATCTTATCACCTCGATTCACAAGGCATACTACGACTGCGGCTGCCACATTGCCACGGTCAACACCTTCGGCGCGAACGCCTGCAAGCTCCGGGAGACAGGTTATTCGCCGGAGCAGGTCATTTCCGCCGCCGTTTCCTGCGCGAAGGCGGCCCGGTCGCTTTCGGACAACCCTGATGAAAAATTCGTTGCCATGGACATGGGGCCGATCGGACGGCTGATCGAGCCGATGGGCGACCTCAGCTTTGACGAGGCTTACGCATTGTTTGCGGAAATGGCGGTCTGCGGCGAAAGGGCGGGCGCCGACCTCATCCTGATCGAGACGATGGGCGCGACCTACGAGGTCAAAGCAGCCGTGCTTGCCGCGAAGGAGAACACATCGCTGCCGGTCTTTGTCACCTGCGCCTTCGACGCGTCGGGCAAGACCTTCACGGGAGCCGACTGTGAAGCGGTCGCCGCCCTTCTGGAGGGACTCAGGGTAGATGCCTACGGCCTCAACTGCGGACTCGGTCCCGACGAGCTTTATCCCGTGATCCGTCGGTTTTCCGAAATCTCCTCGCTGCCGCTCATCTTCAATCCCAACGCCGGACTTCCGAAGCAGAAGGACGGCGCGACCTACTTTGACGTTGACCCCGCGTCCTTTGCCTCCTCCATGCGGAAGGCCGCCGCGCTGGGGCTTAGCGTCATGGGCGGCTGCTGCGGCACCACTCCCTTGCATATACGCGAAATGATCACCGCCTGCCGCGAATTCCCCGCGCAAACGGTCTGCGACAAGGGGATTACCCTTGTGTCGTCCTACACCCACGCGGTCAGGATAGGGGAGACCCCTCTGATCGTGGGGGAACGCATCAACCCGACCGGCAAGAAGCGCTTCAAGGAGGCGTTGAAAAACGACGAGATCTCCTACATCCTCGGCGAGGGAATCGCCCAGCAGGACGCGGGCGCACAGCTGCTCGACGTGAATGTAGGTATGCCGGGCATCGACGAGCCTGCCATGCTTGTCAAGGCGGTCACGCGGCTACAGGCGGTCATCGACCTTCCGCTGCAGATCGACACCTCCCATGTCGATGCGATGGAGCAGGCGCTCCGCCGGTACAACGGCAAGCCGCTCATCAATTCGGTCAGCGGCAAAGAGGAATCCATGCGCGCCGTTTTCCCGCTGGTGAGGAAATACGGCGGAACGGTCGTGGGTCTTGCGCTGGACGACAGCGGCATACCCGCCACCGCGGAGGGACGCGTGGCGATTGCCCGCCGAATCATCGACACGGCGGCGGAATACGGCATTCCACGCAAGGACGTCGTGATCGACGGACTGACGCTGACGGTCAGCGCCGAACCGGAATCCGCGAATGTGACCCTTGAAACGCTGCGGCGTGTCAAAAAGGAGCTGGGAGTCTGCACGACCCTCGGCGTGTCCAATATTTCCTTTGGTCTGCCGAAGCGGGAGATCATCAATTCGGTCTTTTTCACCTGCGCGCTCAGCGCGGGACTCGACTGCGCCATCATCAATCCCAAGTCGGAGGCCATGATGAACGCCTATTATTCCTACCGGGCGCTTTGCGGCTGCGACGCGGGCTGCGGCGACTATATCGCGCGCTACAGCGCCGCCCCCGAGACGTCCGCCCCGAAGCCCGCGGAAGCCATGAGCCTGAAGGCGGCGATTATCGCCGGTCTGAATGATGTAGCCGCCTCCCTCGTCAGGGAAAAGCTGACCTCCGGCGGCGTGACTGACCCTATGGAGCTGATCCGGGACGAGCTGATCCCCGCCCTCAACGAGGTGGGGGACGGCTTTGAAAAGGGAACCGTGTTCCTTCCGCAGCTGCTCATGAGCGCAGAAGCGGCGAAGGCGTCCTTTGAGGTGCTCAAGGAGGTGCTTGCCGGCTCCGGCTCCGACGAAAAAATCGGGCGGGTGATCTTGGCTACCGTCAAGGACGACATTCACGACATCGGCAAGAATATCGTCAGGGTGCTGCTGGAAAACTACCGGTTTGACGTGATCGACCTCGGCAGGGACGTGCCCGCCGAAACAGTGCTGGACGCCGTTAAGAAATACGACATCAAGGCGGTCGGACTCAGCGCGCTGATGACCACCACGGTCGTCCGCATGGAGGAAACCATACGCCTGCTCCGCAGGGAAGCGCCCGGAGTGAAAATCTTTGTCGGAGGAGCGGTGCTGACCGAGGACTACGCCATGCAGATCGGCGCGGACGCTTATTGCCGTGACGCGATGGCTTCGGTTCGCTACTGTCAGACAATTTTCGGATGTGAGTGATAATTTCTTAAAAAATTGATGTGTTTTACATTTTATAAACATTTATCACTCTTTGTTCACACAATCATAACATAACGGATTTATAATGGCTGCATAGACTGAAAAATCTGAGAATTGGGGTGTGTTAGAAATGGAAACCATCAAGCTTGCGACTGGCACGTCGATACTTGTCATAGGCCTTGCCATTCATCTGCTTATGGCGTGCGCCAGATTTTTCCATCTCACAAAACCCGCGTTTCTGATTGAGAACATTCCGGAGATCGCCATTCTCACGGTTGTCTCCATGCTGATGGGTATCTTGCTGATTTTTTCGTAACGGATTGACGAAACGGCGTCTGTTTCTTTCGCAGGCGCCGTTTTTTGTGTCATAAATTATTTGCAATTTTTTATTGAATTGACTGTAATATTATGCTATAATCGTAAAGTATATATTTCTCAGTCCTTCAAATACTATCATTATACAAAATCTGCATTATGTTTGAAGGATGATGATTTTTTCTTATGTCAGAAAATACTGAGGGCTTCGGAAACGGCGAAAAATGCGAGGGAGAAAATGATCTGTCCTCCGGGGAGGGCTTTTCCAAGGAGGAGCTCAGCCAGATCGAGCAGACCGGCACCATCACCTCCGCGAAGGGCAAGCATATCATTCACTGCCTTTCCGTGATCGGTCAGATCGAGGGGCATCAGGAGCTTCCGTCTCCCGCCAAAACCACCAAGTACGAGCATATCATGCCGCAGCTTGTGGCGGTCGAGGAAGCGGAGGACATCCAGGGGCTGATCATTCTGCTGAACACCGTCGGCGGGGATGTGGAGGCGGGACTTGCCTTGGCGGAGCTGATTTCCGGGATGAAAACGCCCACCGTTTCACTTGTGCTGGGAGGCGGACATTCCATCGGCGTGCCGCTTGCGGTGTCGGCGAAGCGCTCCTTTATCGTGCCGTCGGCGACCATGACCATCCATCCGGTCAGAATGAGCGGGCTGGTGCTTGGCGTGCCGCAGACCATGACCTATTTTGAAAAAATGCAGGAGCGCATCAGCCGCTTTGTCGAAGCCAATTCCGGCATGACCGCCGCGCGCTTTAACGAGCTGTCCCGCCGGACGGGGGAGCTTGTCATGGACATCGGAACCGTTCTTGACGGAGAGCAGGCGGTCAGGGAGGGGCTTATCGACGAGCTGGGATCGCTCAGCAGCGCGATCGCTGCGCTTTATTCGATGATCGAGTCGGGCGGACGGGATTAATTCTCTTATGAACCAATGGTTTGCACGACGCAAATCTTGGTTTACATAATAATCTTAATTATATTGAAGAAAGAGGTACATAATCTATGAACATCTGGGAAGCCATTATTCAGGGAATCATACAGGGATTGACCGAATTCCTGCCTGTTTCAAGCAGCGGACATCTTTCGCTCGCGCAGCACGTTCTGCCCTCCACCTCCAGCGGCACCAGCGACGTGGGCAATCAGGCGCTGTCGCTCTTTTTGCATTTCGGCACGCTGCTTGCCGTCTTTATCGTCTACCGTGAGATCATCTGGAAAATGATCCTGGAATTTTTCGGCATGTGCAGGGAGATTTTCACGGGAAAATTCGTCTGGAAGCTGGATCAGATGAACAAGGAGCGCCGGATGGTTATTTTTGTGGTGGTCGCCTCCGCGTTCGCGATACTTCTCTTCCTGCCTGTGCTGGGCTGGATGGGGCTTGAAACCGGCGGCGAGCCTGTCAAGAAGTTCTCCGATCTGGCAGAGTATTTCTCCAACGACAACAGTATCATGGCGGAGGGAATTTTCTTTACCATAACCGGCATTCTCATTCTGCTGGCGACGGTGTTTGAATGCCGCATTGGCCATTCGCCCAAAAACAAGGACGGCGTGATCACCATGCGGAACGCCTGCGCCATGGGTATCGGACAGTGCATTGCCGCCATGCCCGGCATCAGCCGCTCCGGCACCACCACCACGATGGGTATGCTCACCGGCGCGGAAAAGAATACCGCCCTGGAATTCTCCTTTATCATGGGAATCCCCGCCGTGCTTGCCGCGAATCTGCTCGAGGTAAAGGACACCGATTGGTCGGCTGTCAGCGGCTCCACCATTGCCGCGATTATCGTCGGCGTGATTGTCTCGGCGGTTGTCGGCGTTCTCGCCATTAAATTTCTGAAGTGGATCGTTGCCAATGACAAGTTCCATTATTTTGGCTATTACTGCCTGATTCTTGGAATAGTCGTCATCATTGTGGCGTCCGTGGAAAGCATCCTCGGAACGACGTTTTCCTTCGGCAAGTGAATTTCATTTTTTGAGGTAATTAGATAATATGTCAGAAAATTCAGGAAACAAAAAGAAGGGCACTTCGTCGGGAAGGCCTTCCTCCGGAAAGAAAGCCGGAAAGAGAAAGAATCCCAAGGGGGGAGGCGCTTCTCCTGACGCAAACAAATCCGGCGTCAGTTTAAAAAAGAAAAAGGGACTCAGCGGAGGCAGAACGGTGGAGATCTCTGCCGGCAACCAGATCAGATTAGAGGACGTGATGAAGGAAGCCGGCGAAGAGCGTTCCGAGCCGGTAAGCAAGCCCAAAACGCCGCCGGAAAAAAAGCCGGACGATGACGCGTTTACCGCGCAGGCAGATGAAAGCGAGTATTCCGTAAACAGCGACGGCTCCGACATCAGCTTGCAGATCAGCTGGAAAAAGCAAGCCAGATCGATTGGCGTCTGGATGTTTTCGGTGATCCTGCTTGCTCTGACCTTCTTTCCCGGTGAAAATGCGTGGAACTGGGGGCATCGGATTATTCTGGGCATGCTGGGCTTTAAAGCGTTCCTTTGGGCGAGTCTTCTGATTTTTTTCGGTTATCTGCTCAGTAAACAGATCAGCGAAGATGAAATACTTCATATTATCCGTCCGACAGCGGGAATCATTCTGACCTCCGATGTGCTGGGATATATTCTGATTCAGTCCGACAGCTACCGGAATGTTTACAACGAGCTTTCGTTTAGTTGGGGACAATTGTTTCTTCAGATGTTCAGCGACGGAGAGAAGGTGGGCGGCTCCGGCTTTCTCGGAGGTTTTTTCGGCGAGATGTTTATGCTGATAGCCGGAAAAACCGGCGCGGCGATTATTACTGTCATTATGATGACGGCGCTGATTATGGTGCTCACCAGAACCGGACCGATGGAGCTGTTTAACAAAACCAAGCGCGTGATCAAATCCCTGTTTGATCCGGGCTTTTATCGGAGACTGTTTGACGGCGAGATGGACGTCAAGACCGTCTTTGACACATCCGACTTCTTTCAGGAGGAGGAGTCCGACGACGACGGGATCTCTGTAGAGGTTCCCGGGGAGGAGTCTGATTTGTCCGATCTTCCGGCAGAGGAGGCGGCTGATTCCCATCCGGAGGAGGACAGTCTGAGCGAGATTGTCAAGGCGGTGTCGCTGAAAAAGAAGAAGAAAAAGCTCACCAAGGCCGAAGAAATCAAGGCGGAGAGCGACGCTTTTTCCAAGCAGGTGAACGAAGGAGACGGCTCTCCCGAAGAGCCCGACGAAAAGGAATACAAGTATCCGACCGTCAGACTGCTCATTCCCTCCAAAAACGTCAACTCCGCCAACGACATTCAGGAGCTGACCGAAACCGCCGAAAAGCTGATCAGGACGCTGGAGGAATACGGCGTGAAGGCATCAATCTCGGACATCAGCCGCGGACCGACCGTTACGCGATATGAAATCAAGCCCGCGCCCGGCGTCAAGATCAATAAGATCACCAATCTTTCCAACGACATTGCCCTGCGCCTTGCCGCGCAGTCGATCAGAATCGAGGCGCCGATTCCGGGAAAGGCGGCTGTCGGCATCGAGATCCCCAATCAGAACAAGCAGATGGTGCGCATCAGGGAGATCATCGGCTCGACGGAATTCGCCGAGGCGAAGGGCTCGCTGACGGTGGCGCTCGGCAAGGACATCGAGGGCAATATCGTGCTCTGCGACCTCAGCAAAATGCCCCATTTACTCATCGCCGGCTCCACCGGCTCCGGTAAATCGGTGTGCGTCAACTCCATGCTGATCAGCCTTCTCTACAAATATTCCCCCGACGAGGTGCGCATGGTGCTGATCGACCCGAAGTCGGTCGAATTCGATATGTACAACGGCATCCCGCATCTGCTGGTTCCCGTTGTCTGCGAGCCGAAAAAGGCGGCAGGCGCTCTCCAGTGGGCGGTCAGTGAAATGCTCAAGCGTTACACCATGCTCAAGGAGCGCGGCGTCAGGAATATCGACGGCTACAACCGCCTTGCGGCGCAGTCCGGGGAATTTGGCAAGCTGTGCCGCATCGTCATTGTCATAGACGAAATGGCGGATCTGATGATCGCCTCGCCCAAGGAGGTCGAGGACGCGATCGCCCGACTCGCTGCCATGGCGCGAGCCGCCGGCATGTACATGGTGCTTGCCACGCAGCGGCCTTCCGTCGACGTGATCACCGGCACCATCAAGAACAACATTCCCAGCCGTATCGCCCTCGCCGTTTCCTCTCAGGTCGATTCAAGAACCATTCTGGACGAGGGCGGCGCGGAAAACCTCATCGGCTACGGCGATATGCTCTATCACCCGATGGGCTCGAGCAAGCACATCAGGGTGCAGGGCTGCTTTGTGGATGACGACGAGGTGGAGAGAGTCATCCGCTTTGTCAAGCAGAACGGCCTTGCGGAATATGATGACAGCATCGCCGACGAAATCGAGCGCAATTCCCTCGACGGCTCCGGTGACGGTTCGGCTGAATTTGAGGGCAAGGATGAATTCTTCGAGAAGGCCGTGGAGGTCGTCACCGAAGCGGGACAGGCTTCCACCTCCATGCTCCAGCGCCGTCTGGGCGTGGGATATGCACGCGCGGGAAGGATCATCGATCAGTTGGAGGAGCACGGCATCATCGGACCCCATGAAGGCTCCAAGCCGCGCGCCGTCCTTATCACAAGGACACAATGGCTGGAAATGACCATGGCGCACACTCACGCCGGCAAGAATGATCCCCTGCTCCGGAACAACAGCGAATTTGCCGCCCAGACCCTCGACGCGGGACATGAGGAAATCTCCGCGCGTCAGTCGGAATTCTTCAACGCCGAGAATGACGGTTTTAATGACGGTTTTTATGAGGAAGAGGATGACTATACCGACGACGAAATGACCGCCGCTCCGGACGATCCGGATGAGGAGCCGAGCGTCGAAGCGTCGGAAGAGGAGGAAGCGGACGAACCGTCCGACGCGGAAACGGATGACGGCGTGATCGACGTGGAATTCGAAAGCGAGGAACCTCAGAAGGAGGAGAAGCCCGCGAACGAGGTAAGGGATATTGCCGCGTATCTTCGTGAAAAGAAGGCGGCGCGCGCCAAGGCGCTCGAAGCCGAGCGTCAGGAGAGCGGCGAGGGGGCCGTCAGCCATAGTCAGCCGCAGAAGCCCCCGCGTCAAACGGCCTCCACGTCCTCTGACACTTCCAAGGCGAACCGCCCCGCAAAGGATTCTTCCTCCACAAGAGATTTCTCCGTGTTCTTTGACGACGAGCCGGAGCAAATCGACGACTTCTTTGATTTTTCCGGGGGCAGGAAAACGAGTCGCGCCCAGCCGGACGACGTTCCCCCGTGGGAGGAGCTTCCGACGCAGACCTTTTCAGAGATCGCAACGGAATTCGGCGGCGACCTCCGCGTTTCCTCCGATACGACCGAGGATGGCCAGTGGGAGGAAGAAGCGGTTCCGCCCGTGTCTGAGATATTGCCGGGGTACCGCGCGGAAGCGCGCCCCGCGCCGGAACCCGTTCCGCCGCGCGATGAGCCGGACAATGCGCCTTCCGGGGAGGACGATGATCTCCATTCCTTCTTCGAGCCGGATACAACGCCCGCTCCCAAGAGGAAAAAGGACAAACCCGCAACGAATCACAACAGTTATGATGACGACGATGACGATCTGTTTGACGATGTGATGTCGTCTCCATGGATCAAGAAGCTCTGACGGAAAAGGGGTGAGGCTTTGTCATTTCTGCCTGTTTCAAAAAGCGATATAGACAGGCTCGGCTGGGATTACGTGGATTTCGTCTATGTTTCGGGCGACGCCTACGTGGATCATCCGAGCTTCGGAGTGGCGATCATTTCCCGCGTGCTGGAGGCAAAGGGCTACCGTGTGGCGGTTCTGCCGCAGCCCGACGTCAGAAGCATTGACGGCTTCACGCAGTTCGGAAAGCCGCGTCTGGGATATTTAGTGACGGCGGGGAACATCGATTCCATGGTGGCGCATTACACCGCCGCCAAAAAGAAGCGCAGCGAGGACGCGTTTTCTCCCGGAGGGAAGCCTGGCAGACGTCCCGACCGCGCGACCATTGTCTACAGCCGGCTCTGCCGGAAAGCCTTTCCGGACGTGCCGGTCATTATCGGCGGTCTGGAGGCCTCCCTCCGCCGGTTCGCCAATTACGACTACTGGGACGACGAGGTGAAGCCCTCGATCCTCATCGAATCCGGCGCGGATATTCTCTCCTACGGCATGGGGGAATATTCCATGATGGAAATTGCGGAGCGTCTCGCAAACGGCGAGGATGTGTCCTCCATCACCGACATCCGCGGCACCTGCGTCGCCATTCCCGTTTCACAATATGTTCCCTCGTCGGTTGCGGAGTGTCCGTCCTACGAACAGGTACGTGCCTCCAAGAGGGAATACGCCGTCTCCTGCCGCATCGAGCAGGACGAGCAGGACGCGGTTCACGGCAGGAGAATCATCCAGCGCCACGGCGACGTGATACTGGTGCAGAATCCGCCGATGCGTCCCATTTCCACCGAGGACTTCGACTGGGTCTATGAGCTGCCCTATGAGCGGACGTATCACCCGATGTACGAACCGCTCGGCGGCGTTCCCGCGATTAAGGAGGTGGAATTCTCCATCATCCACAACCGCGGCTGCTTCGGCGCGTGCGCCTTCTGCTCGCTCGCCTTCCATCAGGGACGGCAGATCTCCACCCGCAGCATTGACTCGGTGGTTCGCGAGGCGGAAATGCTGACGCACAAACCGGGCTTCAAGGGCTACATTCACGATGTGGGCGGACCGACGGCCAATTTCCGCATTCACTCCTGCAAAAAGCAGGACAAGGCGGGCATGTGCCGCGGCGGGAGGCGTTGCCTTGCGCCGTCGCCCTGTCCCGCGCTGCAGGTCGATCACAGCGAGTTTCTGGAAATGCTGCGCCGCGTGCGGGCGATTCCGAAGGTCAAGCGGGTTTTTGTCCGCTCCGGCATACGCTTCGATTACTTAATTCTGGAAAAGGACCCGCAGGTCATGCGGGAGCTGATCGAATACCACGTCAGCGGACAGCTCAAGGTCGCCCCGGAGCATTGCTCCACACAGGTGCTTGACCGCATGGGCAAGCCGCACTTTGAGGTCTACAGGAAATTTGCGAAGGAATTCTACCGCATTACCGGTGAGATAGGGAAGAAGCAGTTCCTTGTGCCGTACCTCATGAGCTCCCACCCCGGCAGCACGGTCAACGACGCGATCGAGCTTTCCCTGTTCCTCAAAAAGGAGCATCTGCACCCCGAACAGGTGCAGGATTTCTATCCGACGCCCGGCACCATTTCCACCTGCGTTTTCTACACCGGTCTCGACCCTTATACGCTGGAGAAGGTCTACGTGCCGCGCACGCCGGAGGAAAAAGCGCTGCAAAGAGCGCTGCTGCAGTATTTCCGTCCGGAAAATCACGACATTGTGGAGCAGGCGCTCATCAAGGCGGGACGCACCGACCTCATCGGCACCTCCCCCTCCTGCCTGATCCGTCCCTCGCAGAGGTACCGGCAGACGCAGACCGCCGCCAAGGGCGGGAAAACCGCCGGCGCGCAGAATAAGAGCGGAGGCAGGAAAAGTCCCATCCGCAGCATACAAAAAAACAAAAGCAAGAGCAAAAAGAAAGGCAACCATTCATGACATTTCCCAAAGGCAAAAGATCTCTTCGCGCCGTCATCACGGCGGCGCTTTCGGTATGGATTCTCGTGACGTCGGCTTTTGTCACCGGCTGCACCGAGGATGAGGCGGACGCGTGGCTCAACGAGATTTTCGGAATGCTGGGCTACGAGGTATCCGGCGACGCCATCGAGGGCGACGCCAGGCTGAAAATGCACGTCATCGACGTGGGGCAGGGCGATGCCGTTCTCATGCAGTGCGGCGGGCGCAACGTTCTCATCGACTGCGGCGAAAACGGGATGGGGGACACGGTTCTCGATTACCTTCGCAAAGCCGACGTATCCCATCTGGACTGGATCATCGGCACTCACCCGCATTCCGACCACATCGGCGGCATGGACACTGTGATCAAAAGCAAGGACATTACCATCGACCACGTCATGATGCCGCAGACATCCAAGGAGCTTACTCCCACCACCATGACCTACACCGAGGTGCTGACAGCGATCAAGAAAAAGAAGCTGAAGATTACCCGCCCGGTTCCCGGCACGGAATACGATCTTGACGGCGTGACGATGCTGGTGCTTTCCCCCGCAAAGGGCGCGAAGTACGAGGATCTGAACGACTATTCCATCGTGCTGAAGTTCACCTACGGGGACGTGTCGGTGCTTACCGGCGGCGACGCCTCCAAGTTAGTGGAACGGCAGCTCATTACCCTCGACTACGATCTCAGCGCGGATATTTACAAGGTCTCCCATCACGGCGGCAGGGACGGCAATTCACAGGCGTTCCTCAATGAGGTCAACCCCCGCTACGCGGCGATTTCTGTCGGGGAGGACAACAAGTACGGTCATCCGAAGAACGAAATTCTCAAGCGGCTTCGCGCGATGGACTGTAAGGTTTACCGCACCGACCTTGACGGGGATATAATCTTTGAATCCGACGGCAAAAACATTTCGGTTATCGTGGCTAAATAGCGTTTTGAAGGAGGAATCACCACTATGAGACATCTCACAGTAGACAGACTTGACGGCATTTATGCCATCTGCGAGGACAAGGATCGCAGGATGTTCGCCATACCCAAAGGCGAGCTGCCCGCCTCGCTGCGCGAGGGCGACAAGTTGGACATCGACGACGAGGGTGTGATTACCGTCAACGGCAAGGCGGCGGAGGCTGCCCGCGCCGGCAACCGTCGCAAAGAGGACGAGCTGTTTGAAAACTGACGAAAAAATAAAAAAATTTTAAGTTTTCCACAGGCGGCAAACGCTGTATTGTACGGCGTTGCCGCCTGTTTTCCACCGAAAAATAATTAAAGAAATTTCTTTAAAAATCAATATATAGTAAAAAAACACTTGCAATTACGTATATGTTGTGTTATAATAGGCGGGAGCCAATAAAAAAGCCCGTTTCTCCGCGGGTTGCAAGCCATCAGGGTGCGCCGCGCCGCGGATCGATATGAAATTCACACAGGAGTTGATTATGTTGCCGGAAAATCCCGAATTTATTGTAAAGCGGAGCGGTCAGACCGTCAAGTTCAACGCGGCGAAGATTCGCGACGCGATCAGAAAGGCAGGAAACGCCGTTTCCGATGAGGAGATCACCGAAGAAAAGGTGCTTTCCCTCACCAATCAGGTTTTAGCCAAGATTCCGCCTCACACCATCCCCACCGTCGAGCAGGTACAGGATATTGTGGAGGAGGTGCTGATTGCCAACGACCTTCCCAAGACCTCCAAGGCGTACATCCTCTACCGCGCCGAGCGCAGCAAGCTGCGCCAGACCGAGAAGGATCTCATGGACATCTTCAAGTCCCTGACCTTCGTGGACGCAAAGGATTCCAACATCAAGCGCGAGAACGCCAACATCGACACCGATACCGCAATGGGCACCATGCTCAAATACGGCTCTGAAAGCGCCAAGTACTTTGTCGACAACAGCATTCTTGACAAGGACATCGCCGACGCGCACAACGGCGGAGACATTCACATTCACGACAAGGATTTCTACATGCTGACAGAGACCTGCTGTCAGATCGACCTGCTGAAGCTCTTCAAGGACGGCTTCTCCACCGGTCACGGTCACCTGCGCGAGCCGATGAGCATCCAGAGCTATTCTGCCCTCGCCTGTATCGCGATTCAGGCGAACCAGAACGAAATGCACGGCGGTCAGTCGGTTCCCAATTTCGATTATTCCATGGCGCCGGGCGTTGCCAAGACCTTCATCAAGGAGTACTTCAAGGCGCTGGGGCTGTATCTGAAATACCGCTACGACGTCTCAGAAAGCGCGTCGGAGGAAGCCGTCGCCTGTCTTGAAAGGGATATGCCGCGCGACATCGTCCGCATCTCCAACAAGGACGGCATGGAGCAGCGGCTTCTTGCCATGAGAGCCGAGGGCAAGCTCCCCGGCGTGGTGGCGGCGCTCTCTGAGGACGAGATCAGAAAGCTCAACGACAGCGCGTTTGACACCGCCCTCACCGAGACGGACAGGGCGACCTATCAGGCAATGGAGGGACTGATCCACAACCTCAACACCATGCATTCAAGAGCCGGCGCGCAGGTTCCGTTCAGCTCCATCAACTACGGCACCGACACCTCGCCCGAGGGCAGAATGGTCATGCGCAACCTGCTGCTCGCCACCGACGCGGGTCTGGGGAACGGCGAGACGCCGATCTTCCCGGTGCAGATCTTCAAGGTCAAGGAGGGCGTCAACTTCAACAAGGAGGATCCCAACTACGACCTCTTCCGTCTGAGCTGCAAGGTCAGCGCGAAGCGTCTCTTCCCGAATTTCAGCTTCCTTGACGCGCCCTTCAACCTGCAGTACTACAAGCCCGGCGATTACAACACCGAGGTTGCCTATATGGGCTGCCGCACCCGCGTCATGGGCAACGTTCACGACCGCTCCCGCGAGATCACCTGCGGCAGAGGAAATCTCAGCTTCACCACCATCAATCTTCCGAGAATCGGCATTGAGGCGAAGGGCGACTGGAACCTCTTCTACAGCATGCTGGATTCCAGAATTGACCTTGTTTTCAAGCAGCTTCTCCACCGCTTTAAGATTCAATGCTCCAAGAAGGTGAGGAATTATCCCTTCCTCATGGGACAGGGCGTTTGGATCGACAGCGACGGGCTGGACATTGACGATTCCGTTGCCGAGGTGCTCAAGCACGGCACGCTCAGCGTCGGCTTCATCGGTCTGGCGGAAACCCTCAAGGCGATGACCGGTCAGCACCACGGCGAAAGCGAAGAAAGCTATCAGCTGGGGCTTGACATTATCAGATACATGCGCGGACGCATGGACAAGAAATCGGCGGAGACGGGGCTGAACTTCACCCTGCTTGCCACGCCCGCCGAGGGACTCAGCGGACGCTTCGTCAAGATCGACGCGAAGAAATACGGCAGCATCGAGGGCGTTACCGACCGCGAATACTATACCAACTCCTTCCACATCCCGGTGTACCACAACATTTCCGCCTTCAAAAAGCTGCGTCTCGAGGCACCCTTCCATGCCCTCTGCAACGCCGGACACATCAGCTACGTCGAGCTTGACGGCGATATGTGCAACAACATCGACGCGTTCGAGACGGTCATCAAGTACATGAAGGAGGTCGGCATCGGCTACGGCTCCATCAACCATCCGGTAGACCGCGACCCGATCTGCGGCTATACCGGCGTGATCGGCAATTGCTGTCCAAGATGCGGCAGACACAGCGGCGAGGGCGTTTCAGTGGAAAAGCTCAGGGAGCTGAGAAAGAAATATCCCAATATGCCGCACTTTGTAGGAATAGATTAATCCTTATCGACGTTTTTTAACGTTCATCCCATCACTTTATCAGACTATTCGGAGGTATTTATCATGAATAAGCAGACCAAAGAGACAAAGACAACCATCGGCGAGGGCGTGGAATTCGAGCGCATCCGCCGCATCACAGGCTATCTGGTCGGCACCGTCGACCGCTTCAACGACGCCAAGCGCGCCGAGGAAAGCGACAGAGTCAAGCACAGCCTTTCCGAGAAGGACAAATAATTCTTTGAGTTGAATATAATTAAATAAAAAAGTTCCCTTCGTCGGACTGCGGTCTGACGAAGGGAACGCTTATTCCTGCGTAAAGCGATACCGGGTTTCGCTTCTGAAAACTTCACCTGCTTTGAGAACCGTACTTGGGAAGTCCGGATGGTTCGGACTGTCGGGGAGGTGCTGCGTCTCGAAGGCAAACAGGCTGCCGGGATTGCCCATGGTGAAAAGCTGCACGGCGGGTTGATCGGTGAAGCAGTCGATCCTGACGCCGCTTTTCATGCCCCGAGCGGAGGCGACCGGCTGTTCGGGCGCGTGAGGGGAGAATAGCAGCGTGTGATCATAGCCCCTGAACGACGCGTCCGCGCCGTCCGCCAGTCTTCGCAGCGCGCGGAAGTCGAACGCCGTTCCCTCCACAGGAAGCAGCCGCCCGGTGGGGATTTCCCTGTCAAGCTCCACTACCCGGTCGGCGAAGATGGTCATTTCGATGTCGCGGTTGTCGCTTTCGTCATGCCTGCGGAGCGCAGGCGGTGAATTGTCCACGCCGTTGGGGTTGAAATAGCAGTGATTGGTGAGATTGAGAACCGTGTCGCGGTCGCAGGACGCTTCATAGGCGATGGCAAGGCAATCTCCGTCCGTAAGGCGATAGGTGACGCTTACGCGCAGATTGCCGGGATAGCCCTCGTCGCCGTCGGGGGAGAGAAGGGTGAATTTTACGCCGCCGTCCGCATCCTCCGCGATCCCGCCGCTCCAGCGCTTTGTGTGAAAGCCGTGCCTGCCGCCGTGCAGGTGGTTGCCGCCCTGATTGCGTGACAGGCGGTATTCCCTGCCGTCAAGGGTGAAGCGTCCGTCGGCAATACGGCCGGCATAGCGCCCCACCACCGCGCCGATGCAGCCGGCGCTGAATTTTGGGTATAGCTCCGCCTCCGGCAGAGAGAGAATCATGTCCCGCCCCCGATAGACGATTCTCTGTACCGACGCGCCGTATGGCATCACCGATACGGATAGCGCGTCGTCGGAAAGCGTGTATCGGAGTATTTCCCTGCCGCTGATTTTGCCGAAGCTGTTCCGCGTTATGGTTGTCACAGGTCATCCGTCCTTCCTGTGGGGGATTTCTTTTTCAGCATATCACAGACGGAGGAGAAAATCAATCGCTTTCTCCTGCAACAGCGGCACGTTCCTTGGCGTATACAAAAAATTTACAATCGACAGCAAAAAAAACTTGATTTTTTGTAAACGATGGTTTATAATACTATAGTTGCCTTTTCAAGACAGAATACATTCGTGCATATCGACATGCGGATGCCGGATCCTGTGCGGCAGGGCGCTGTGAACCATGTCAGGCGGGGAACCGAGCAGCATTAAGCGGTCTGCCCTGTGCGCCGCAGTCAATCTGGTGTCCGTGTGACGATGTGCATGAGGGTTCTGTCTTATTTTATTGTCCGCGTTTTTATGAGGGGAGGGTGTTGTGCGATGTATCAGGTGCTATACCGTAAATGGCGCCCCAAGACATTTGCCGACGTAGTCGGACAGCCCCATGTCACCGAAACGCTCAAAAACGAGCTGATCACTGGAAGGGTTGCCCACGCCTATCTCTTCACCGGCTCCCGCGGCACGGGCAAGACCACCTGCGCGAAGATTTTTGCCAAGGCGGTCAACTGTCTGCACCCTGTGGACGGCAATCCCTGCGGGGAATGCGAGATCTGCCGCGGCATCGAGGACGAGAGCATCATGGACGTCACCGAAATGGACGCCGCCTCCAACCGCAAGATCGAGGACATCCGCGACCTTCTGGAGGAGATCCGCTACACGCCCGCGCAGGCGAAGTACCGCGTGTTCATTGTGGACGAGGTGCATATGCTCACCACGGAGGCGTTCAACGCCCTGCTTAAAACCCTTGAGGAGCCGCCGTCCTACGTCATTTTCATCTTGGCGACCACCGAGCCGCACAAGCTGCCGGCTACCATTCTCTCCCGCTGCCAGCGGTTCGACTTCCACCGCGTCACGCCCCAGGCGATCTGCGACAGGCTGAAATACATCGCGCGGCAGGAGGGCGGGGATCTGGACGACGAGGCGGGGCTGATGATCGCGCGGCTTGCCGACGGCGGCATGCGCGACGCGCTTTCCCTGCTGGATCAGGCGATGGGGAAGAGCCGTCAGGTCAACGCCCTGACCGTCTGTGAAACCGTGGGAATGGCAGGCAGCGGCTACATCAACGAGATGGCCGGCGACGTCGCCAGACGCGATCCGGCGGCGTTAATGCGGCTGATCAGTGAGCTTTACGCGAATTCCAAGGACATGATACGGCTCTGCGACGAGCTGATCGGCTATTTCCGCAGCATTATGATCCTCTGCACGGTGAAGGATTGCGACGGACTGATCGTCGCCTCCGAAGCCGAGCTGACCGAGCTAAAGCAGATGGCTTCGCAGTTCACCGCCGCGAGGGCGATTGAAATTCTCAATCTCCTTCAGGCCTCCTACGAGAAGATGGCGCGGGGCGTCAACAAGCGCGTGGAAATGGAAACCGCGCTCATAAAAATATGCGGCATTCCCGACAACGGCACGCCGGCCTCGCCGCCTCCGCAGCCTGTCGGACAGCCATCCTCACCCAATATGACCGCGACCCTTCAATCGCTGCTCTCCCGTATCGAGTCGCTGGAACGCAAGGTGCGTTCCGGACTGCCGCAGGGAAGACCAATGGCGCAGAGCGTTCCCATTTACGGCAGTACCTCCGAGCCGGGAGCCAAGGCGCCCGCCGAAAAGAGCGGCGTTTCCCAGAACGTCCGCGAACTGAGCGACGGCGCGAAGCTCTATCCCGACTGGAGCCGCGTCATGGAGGGACTTCAGCAGACCAATCCGGCGGCCTACAGCGTGCTTGCCGACACGAGAGCGTTCGTCAACGGGAAGTATCTTCTCATTGAAGTGGGCAGCTTCGGGAGGGAAATGCTGCGCAACGATCAGGTCAAGAATTCCATCAGGAATCTTGTCAGTCAGATCTCCGGAATCGACTGCCGTCTGGGACCTTATACCCCGTCGGGAGCCGTTCAATATACTTCAAACGAAAACAATTCGTCCGGCGATTCTCCGGCTTCCTTCGCTGAAAAAATCATGAAGCGGGCGCAGGAAGCGGGCATCGATGTGGAAGAAGATTAATCAGGAGGAATTTTACAATGAAATCAAGATTACCCAAGGGCTACGGCTCAGGCCAGGCAACCAACATGAGCCAGATCGCAAAGCAGGCTCAGAAGATACAGGAGGAAATGGAGAAGGTCTCGGCGGAGCTTGACCAGAAGGAATACACCGTCAGCACAGGCGGCAACGCCGTCACCGTCACCATGCTCGGCAAGCTTGAGATCACCAATCTCACCATCAGCCCCGAAGCCATCGACCCGGAGGATCCGGAAATGCTCGCCGACATGATCACAGGCGCCGTCAATGAGGTCATCCGCAGCATCAACGCCGACAAGGAAGAAAAGATGAACGCCGTGACAGGCGGTCTGTCGCTTCCGGGAATGGGATTCTGATTGGCTTACCGTGTAGCGCCGCTCACGAAGCTGATAGAGCAGTTTGAGAGACTTCCCGGCATCGGCAAAAAGAGCGCGCAGCGACTGGCGCTTTACGTGCTTGACCTGCCGAAGCCAGAGGCGGAGGCATTCGCCCACGCCATCCTTGAGGCGAAGGAAAAGATACGCAAGTGCAAGCTCTGCTGCAACCTGACCGACGGAGAGCTTTGCCCCGTCTGTGCCAACGACGCAAGGGACAGATCCATCATTTGCGTGGTGGCGGAGCCGAAGGACGTTATCGCGCTGGAGCGCACGCACGAATTCAACGCGGTTTATCACGTCCTTCACGGATGCATTTCGCCGATGGACGGCATCGGTCCGGAGCAGCTCTGCGTCAAGGAGCTGCTGGCGCGCATCCACGCGGGGGGAGTGAAAGAGGTCATCATGGCGACCAATCCCACCGTGGAGGGCGAGGCGACGGCGATGTATCTTTCCCGGCTCATCAAGCCGCTCGGCGTGAAGGTGACGCGGCTTGCTTACGGCATTCCGGTCGGCGGCGACCTGGAATACGCCGACGAGGTCACACTCAAACGTGCGCTTGACGGACGCAGCGAATTATGAGGTGATTCAGAATGTCCAAGGACAAAAACGCCAACCGCAGCATTGCCCAGAACAAAAAGGCATATCATGAATATTTTGTCGAGGAATCGTATGAAGCGGGTATCGAGCTGACCGGCACGGAGGTCAAATCCCTCCGGCAGGGCAAGGTCAATATCAAGGAGGCGTGGTGCGCCATTGAGGAGGGACAGCTCTACATCAAGGGAATGCACATCAGCCCCTACGACCATGGCAATATTTTCAACGTCAACCCTCTGCGCGTGAGAAGGCTGCTCCTGCACAGGAAGGAGATTGCGCATCTTTACAGCTGCGTGAAGCAGGCGGGCTATTCCATTGTCCCGCTGTCGCTTTACTTTAAAGGCTCGCTGGTCAAGGTGCAGATCGGTCTCTGCAAGGGCAAGAAGCTCTACGACAAGAGGGAGGACGCGGCAAAGCGCGACGCAAAGCGCGCCATCGACCGCGCCCTGAAGCAGAAAAATCAATAAAAGCACGGCATTCGCATCTTTCAGATTTATGCGAGTGCCTTTTGCGTTACTATTACACTGTATTGCTTTTTGAAAAGCATGACGGTGATGTGAGGGATTGAAATGAGTAATTCGCTTATCAATGCCCTGAATACCGGCTATGCCGGCTTCTCCAAGGGGCAGAAGGCTATTGCGGATTATATTTGTGAAAAGTACGACAAGGCGGCCTTCATGACCGCCTCCACGCTGGGCAAGACCGTCGGCGTGAGCGAATCCACTGTCGTGCGTTTTGCGACCGAGCTGGGCTACGACGGCTATCCGGGACTGCAGAAGGCGATTCAGGAGATGATCCGCAACCGCCTGACCTCGGTGCAGAGAATCGACGTGGCGTGCAGCCGCATCAAGGACGACGAAATTCTGGAGGACGTCCTGACCTCCGATGTGGACAAGATCCGGCGCACGCTCAGCGAGGCGTCCAACGAGCATTTTGACAAGGCGGTCGGGATGATCTGCAGCGCGGACAGGATTTACATACTTGGCGCAAGAAGCGCCGAAGCGCTCGCGGTGTTCCTTGGGTATTACCTGAAGCTGATTTTCAAAAACGTCGTGGTGATTGACCCTTCCAACGAGAGCGACACGCTCGCCCAGATGATGCACGTCGACAGCAAGGCCTGCGTGATCGGCATCAGCTTTCCGCGCTACTGCAACAGCGCGATTGCAGCGCTGAAATTCGCCAATGCCAAGGGCGCCAATATCATCGCCATTACCGACACAATGTCGTCTCCGCTGGTGAAGTACGCCGCCTGCGCGCTGCTGGCAAAGAGCGATATGCTGTCGATTGTCGATTCCCTTGTGGCGCCCATGAGTGTGATCAACGCTTTGATCGTCGCCGCCATCAAGCGCAACCAGAGCGAGGTGTCCGACACCTTCCGGCGGCTGGAGGAAATCTGGGACGAGTACGACATCTATCAGAAGCCGGAGGAGGACATATGACGGCTTACGATATTGTGGTGATCGGCGGCGGTCCCGCCGGAATGATGGCAGCCGGAAGCGCCGCTTCGACCGGCGCGAGCGTCGCCCTTATCGAAAAGAACCCGCGCAACGGCAAAAAGCTGCTCATCACCGGAAAGGGACGCTGCAACGTCACCAACGACTGCACGCGGGACGGATTCTTCGCCAATGTTCCGGTCAATCCGAAATTCCTTTTCAGCAGTTTCGCAAGGTTCTCCAACCGCGACGTGATGGAGTTCTTTGAAGGTCACGGCGTTCCGCTCAAGGTGGAGAGGGGAAACAGGGTGTTTCCCGTTTCGGACAAGGCGGCCGACGTCAATAACGCGCTCATCGGATTCTGCCGTCAAAGCGGCGTGCATGTGATACGCGACACGGTGACAGGGCTGACGGCACAGAACGGCAGCATTACCGGCGTTCAGACGCGGGATGGGGGAGAGGTTCCCTGTTCCTGCTGCATCGTCGCCACGGGCGGGAAATCCTATCCGCTCACAGGCTCCACGGGCGACGGCTATCTCTTTGCCCGGAGCGTCGGTCACACGGTGGTCAGTCCGAAGCCGTCCCTTGTGCCGCTGGTCATCGAGGGAAAGGAATGCGCCGAAGCGCAAGGGCTTTCGCTGAAAAACGTCGCCATCCGTGTGACGGAGGCGGACAGCGGAAGGGTGATCTACAAGGACTTCGGAGAAATGCTCTTCACCCACTTCGGCATGTCCGGCCCGGTGATTCTCAGTGCCAGCTCCCACATGCGCGACCCGTCCAAGCGGTATCGTATTTCCATCGACTTAAAGCCGGCTCTCAGCCTCGAACAGCTTGACAGCCGGATTCAAAGAGATTTTTCGGAAAATATTAACAAAGATTTTGTAAATTCTCTCTCAAAACTATTGCCACAGAAGATTATTTCTGTTATAATAAAAAGAACAGGCATTCCTTACACCACAAAGGTCAATTCGATACGCCGTGAACAGCGGCTGGCGCTCGCGGGAATTCTCAAAAATCTGGAATTTACCGTCACAGGCTTCCGACCGATCGACGAGGCGATTATCACCTCGGGCGGCGTGAGCGTCGGCGAGATTGACCCGAAAACCATGCAGTCCAGGCTGATCGAGGGCTTGTACTTCGCGGGCGAGGTGATCGACGTGGACGCGCATACGGGCGGGTTCAACCTGCAGATCGCGTTTTCGACCGGACGGTGCGCGGGGATTGCCGCAGCAGAAAGGATGGGGTATTACTCATATGATTAACGTAGCAATTGACGGACCTTCCGGAGCCGGCAAAAGCTCAATCTCCCGCGAAGCCGCCCGCCGGCTGGGATTTGTCTATGTGGACACGGGCGCCATGTACCGCGCGGCGGCGCTTTATGTCATGCAGCACAGGATTGACCCCGACGACGCGGAGAAGGTCGGCTCGATTCTTCCCATGCTCGACATCGAGCTGAAGTACGAGGACGGCGAGCAGAAGATCTATCTCAACGGGGAGAATGTCTCCAGAGTCATCCGCACGCGCGAGGTCACGCGCTGCGCGCCGATCGTCTCAGCGATTCCGAAGGTGCGCCAGTGTCTGTCGGACATGCAGCAGGAGATCGCGCGAAGCAACAACATCATCATGGACGGAAGAGACATCGGCACCGTCGTCCTTCCTCACGCTGAGGTCAAGATCTTCCTCACGGCTTCTCCCGAGGTCAGGGCGCAGCGCCGCTACAAGGAGCTGATCGAAAAGGGCATGGAGGCGGATTACGAGGTGGTTCTGGCGGACATCAGGGAGCGCGATTACTTCGACACCCACAAGCCGATTTCTCCGCTCAGACCCGCGGCTGATTCCATTCTGATCGATACCTCCGAGATCGACTTTGAGCAGTCGGTGCAACTGGTGGTGGATACCATCCGCAATAAGCTTGATGCCCGCGTGTGAGGTGCTGTCATGAACAAGAGCATTAAACTCGCCAAAACCGCCGGCTTCTGCTTCGGCGTCAACCGCGCCATTGAGCTGGTCAATTCCCTGTTGGACGAGGGCAAGAAGGTCTGTACGCTCGGTCCGATCATTCACAACGATCAGGTTGTCCAGAAGCTCGCCGATAGGGGAGTGGTGATTGCCTATACGCCCGACGAGGTGCCGCAGGATCATGTGCTGGTCATCCGTTCGCATGGCGTTCCACTGCCGGTGTACAACGAGCTTCGGGAGAAAAATCTTGTCATTCAGGATGCAACCTGCCCGTTTGTATCAAAAATTCATAGTATTGTCACCAAAGCATCGCAAAAGGGTGATATAATATTGATTGCCGGCAATTCGGAGCACCCGGAAGTACTGGGCATCAAGAGCCGGTGCAGCAATGCCGCTTATACCTTCCGCGATGATGCGGAATTGTCTGAATTGCTCAAAAATCATCCGGAGCTAAAGGAAGTTTCTGTATCAGTTGTCGCACAGACCACCTTCAATACGGAGATTTGGAAAAAATGTTTAGAAATTTTCAAAAAAGACTGTACAAACGCAACTTTATTTGATACAATATGTAGTGCGACACAAAGCAGACAGCAGGAGGCCGCGGAGCTGTCTGAAAAATGTGATCTGATGATCGTCATAGGCGGATTGAGCAGCTCCAATACAGCGAAGCTGTTCCACATCTGCTCTGGTCACTGCCGGAGCGTATTGATCCAGACGGCAGCCGATCTGCCGGTCGACGAGGTCAGAGCGGCCAACAACATAGGTGTTACAGCAGGCGCATCGACGCCGGCTGACATAATTAAGGAGGTCCTATCAACCATGAGCGAAATCCAGAACAACAATGAAAACTTTGAAGAACTCTTGGAGGAGTCTTTCAAGAATTCAAATATTAACGGAAAGGTAGTCAAGGGTACGGTCGTCGGCATTACACCGACTGAGGTATATGTAGATGTCGGAAGAAAACAGTCCGGCATTGTAGAGCTGAAAGAACTCACTGATGATCCCAACGCGAAGCCCGAAGACCTTGTCAAGGTTGGCGATGAGCTTGAACTGATCATCCTCAAGACCAATGACCAGGAAGGCTATATCTATCTTTCCAAGAAGATTCTTGAATCCAAAAAGACCATGGACAAGATGATCGCCGCTTCTCCCAAGGTAACCACCAGACGCCGCCGCCGCGACGACGAGGATGAATCCGAGGTCGAGAGCGAGACCGTCGAGCAGTCCACCGAGGACAAGGAGCCTGTTGTCTTTGAAGGCGTTGTCACATCCGTCATCAAGGGCGGCGTGCTTGT
>ONDC01000003.1:0-1351 GCA_900316495.1 uncultured Eubacteriales bacterium | reverse complement strand
GCGTGCGACAGCGTGAGCGTTTTCATTCCCGCGTCCCAGTGCATGCTCAAGCCCAAGCAGACGCTTGACAGCCTTCTCAGACAGAAGGTGAAGTTCGTCATCATCGAGGTCATCAAGGGCGGCAGAGGCAGAGTCATCGGCTCTATCAAGAAGCTCGCCGAAAGAACCTTCTGGGACGAAATCGAGCCTGGCAAGACCTACACCGGCGTTGTCAAGTCCATGACCAGCTACGGCGTATTTGTCAATCTTGGTCCTGTTGACGGCATGATCCACAAGACCGAGCTTTCCTGGGACAAGATCAAGGATCCCAAGGACGTTCTCTCCATCGGCGACGTTGTCGAGGTCAGAGTCAAGGACGTCAAGAAGGACAAGAAGAACATCTCTCTTGCTTATAAGAAGCCGGAGGACAATCCGTGGGAGATTCTCAAGAACAGCTACCCGATCGGCTCTGTGATCGAGGCAAAGGTTGTCGGCACACCCAGCTTCGGCGCGTTCGTCAACATTCTGCCCGGTCTGGACGGACTGATTCACATCAGCCAGCTCAGCCTTGACCGCGTAGAGAAGCCCACCGACGTTGTCAAGGTCGGCGACGTTGTCACCGCTGCCATTACCAACATCGACTTCGAGAACAAGCACGTCAGCCTTTCCATCAAGGAAGTGCTCAAGGCGCAGGCGGAAGCCGCCGCGGCTGTTGATCAGCCTGCGGAGGAAGCTCCTGCCGGGGAAGAGGAAGCCGACGCTGAGTAATGTGTCCGGATTGGTGAATCCAATATCAAATTAAATATCCAAAATCCGCAGGTTGCTTTGCAAATGTAATCTGCGGGTTTTTTCTGTTTCTTCTATTAATCAATTTATAAAGAAGACAAAAATTAAAGCAAAAATCTTTGCTCCAAAAATCTTTGTTCGTAGCAGGGAAAAGACCTTGACAAAGGGACTCCCTGTCTGCTATAATAATTATACTAAATGAATATTTAGTATAATTGAGGGGAGGCGGCAAGCGCCCTATGCGACAGGATTACATGAAGGAATGTTAACTAACAGAGAGCAACTATGATTATGATAAATCGTTACCCCAATTTTGCAAAAAAAGGAGTCTAAAAAGCGGACTATGCGAATGGATTATATGAATGAGTGTCCGATGATATTAAGAGAATATTTCGGATACATGGAGACGATCAAAGGTAAATCAGAAAGAACAGTTGAAGGATATTTTATTGACTTGCGATCATTCTTCCGATACTTAAAGCTGACGCGAGGGCTTTCCAACGATGAATTTGAAAAGATACCGATTGATGATGTAACGCTTGACATGGTTGCGTCAGTCAGTTTAACAGAAGTGTTTGAATACATG
>ONDC01000160.1 GCA_900316495.1 uncultured Eubacteriales bacterium | reverse complement strand
GAAGGGTGCTTCCCGGAGTGCGGCAGGGGCAAGCTCTTCGGACGGATCGCCCTCATCCCCGCCTTCCGGCAGCTCCGCGGCTTGGAGCAGCGCCGGGCTGTCGCTCTCCCCTTCCGCGGCGTATGCCGACGCCGGGAACGCCGCCGCCAGCAGGAATGCCAGCGCCGCGCAGGTGATACGGGCAAGTCGGCGGCGCCTGCCGCGCCGGAACGGATGGATTTGTTTCATTCAGAAAACCTCCTGTTGCAATGTTTCTATGATTTTTTAGATTCTAAGGGTCTGCTGTTATTATAGCATACTTTGGAAACAAATGCCAGTGTTACAAGGGCGTCATTCCTCCGCCAAAGGGTCAAAAATGACTGCTTTCTTTTTGTGCAATTTGTCAAACAGCCCGACAGGGCATTGCTGTCCTGCCGGGCTGTCATTTTCACGGGTGTTACGCCGTCAGTTTACCTGATCCGGAATTCTCATTCGCCCAGCGCTCTTCTGCGGCGGAGGGCGTAGACCGCGCCGAATGCCGCGAAAAGCGGAAGGACAGTGCAGAGCAGGATAAGGGCAATGCTTTCGCCGGTGGCGGGGGAATCGCTGCCGGCAGGCGCGGGAGAACTGACCGTGAAGGAAGCGGGGGCGCTCTCGAACAAGGTTCCGTCAATCAAGAACGTCGCGGTGAGTTTGTATTCGCCGGGCGCGAGGGTCGAGAGGTACGACGCGGTGAGCGTGATCACCAGCGAGCCTTCCGAAGCCTCAAAGTCGCCGGAATCCAGCGTTTTTTCATAACCGTTTCCGCCGGTAACCTTCACGACGCTTCCGGCGTCGAGGAAGTGCTGGTATATGTCGGCGTCGTCCGTGTCCATTCGGTCAATTTTCATGGTGACGCCGTCTTGGGAGCCGACGGTATACTGGGAGTGATCGCCGCTGACGGGCTCCAGAACAGGCGCGTTCTTCACCGGGATTGCTGTATGTTCCTTCTGTTTTGCGTGGCAGACGGAGCATTCTTCATGCTTTTCTCCGGCTTCTTCATAGGTCGCTTCCGTGTCGGTTACCCATTCCCAATTGTGACCGAGGGCGGCGACTTCGCGGGTTTCGGTGTGGCTGGGGTCATTCTGGCAGACGCGGGTTTCCTCTCCGGCGGTCTCGCAGGAAGGCGCGGTGGTTTCTGTCCACTCGCCCCAGTTGTGGCTGAGGGCGGGAATGACCTCGGTCTCGGTGTGGTTGGAATCGTTCTTGCAGGTGCGGGTCTTTTCGCCGGGCGTCTCGCAGGTCGCCCTCCTTCGGTCTCGCAGGTGGCGGGGGTGGTTTCCGCCCACTCGCCCCAGTTGTGACCGAGGGCGGCGATTTCGCGGGTTTCGGTGTGATTTGCGTCATTGGCGCAGACGCGGGTTTCCTCTCCCGCCGTCTCGCAGGTGGCAGCGGTCTTGGTCGTCCAACTGCCCCAGTTGTGGCCCAGCGCGTCGATTGCCGTGCCTTCACTCTGCTTTTCATGGCAGACGGAGCATTCCTCATGCTTCACGCCGGCATTCTCACAGGTGGCTTCCGTGTCGGTCACCCATTCCCATGTATGTCCGAGGGCATCCAATACGATATCCTCTTCGTTCAAAGGCGAATCCGTGTTGGCTTCGGCGAACATACTGCCATCCTTGTCAGTCCAGTAGGCGTCGTGCCCCGCTGTGGTGCAGGTCGGCTGGACGGCGGCGTGATAGGTGAAAGAAATGTCAGTTTTCGGGAGATAGAAATAATATTCTCTGGCTAAATCCAGATAATAAAGCGGCAGCTCCCTCACCTCAGGGGAGTAATTATAGTCTAAATAATAAACAGTGGAATTCTCAGGGTACCTTTCATTATATTCATAATTCACCACAAAGATTGCATTGAACCCCCTTGTTATTACTTTGTTGGCAAAAATTACACGGCTATTGGCATTGTTGGCATACCAATTCTCGCTCCACTCGCCCAGAGAATTGCCGAAAGATCTTGCGTTCAGAAGATCCTCTTCCGAAGTCGCTCTTATCCATTGGTTATTGGAAAGATCGGGCATAGGCGCTCCGCTGACAGCAACCTGACAGGTGGCGGTATGACCGTTGACCGTCGCCGTCAGCGTGGTGATACCCGCGCCGACTCCTGTCACCTGGCAGCACCCGTCCGCCCTTCCCAATGTATAAGTCGAGTATTCGACCGTGGCAACGTTGGTGTCAGCGGATTTCCAGGTGATAAGGTCGTTGGACCACGCAGGCGTGAGGGTGGGAAGAATATTGAGCGTTTCGCCGACATTGACTTCATAGACCGTCTCAGCTAAGCTGATGTCTTCCGTCGCTGTATAGGGTACGTAGAAGAAGGTAACGCCTTGATTGACCAAATTCTCAAATTCGCTCGCGTTCTTATTCCCTGTGGTGACGACACTGCTGGGCTGATCCTTGTAGGCGGCTATAAAGCGGGAGCCGTCCCACGACGTGAGAAAATAGCACTTTTTGTAATTTAATCCCTGCGCCTCCGCAAATGCGGTTCCGCTGGAATGAAGCCAACCCGTGACGCCGGAATAGTAGCTGATGCGGCTGTTGGAGCCGTGGGCGGCGTTGTCAAAGTCCGTGACGGCATTCGCCTTCACCCAGTTGAAGAGTGGAGTAGCCCTGTACTTCGGCGCAACGGTTTCGCTGAGAACAACGGCACCATCGTTATCCGCTTTAGCTTCGCTTTCTTCCGCTGCGGAAGCCGCGTCGCTGCTGCTGACAAAAGCAGTCTCGTTCGTCATATCGCTTTGCGTCACGATGTCGCTGCCGGACACTGCCGCGTCATCTTCCGCCGCCCAGCCGCGCAGGAAGGACACCGAACCCACCGCCAGCGCGACCGCCAGCGCCGCGCAGCCAAGGCGGACAAACCGCTTGCGCTTCGGGTTACATTCCATGTAATGGAGCGGGATAATTTGCTTGAAATCAATCATCGTTCTTCAACCTCCTGAATTTTTGCGGCGCGGCTTGCGTTTCGGTTTCCGACCGCGCCCTTATTCTATCTATTATAGCATTTTTGGGCTGTTTTGTGAAGACGAAATAAAAGAAATTTTTGTATAAAAATATTGATGAATTTTTGTGTAATTATGCAGGCTTTCGCCGGGGGCGATGTTGGCAGTTTTAGGAATGAGAAACAAATTTGTAGAGAACGGTCACCTAGGAAAATACCCGTTCCGGCAAGGCGGGGGTGGTTTTGCGATACATGTCTGGCGAATGGGGATCGGGGGTGTAATTTGTATTCGCCTGACCACGTTTTAGACATAAATTGTATTTTGCCGGGACGTCCGGAGCCGCCCCCTACATTTTTTGACGCAAACCTATCAAAAAAACAAAACATCCGCGCACACGGTCTTTCTTCGATCATGTGCGCGGATGAATTTTCAATTATTCAATCAATTCCATCAGGAATCATAAAATATTCCGTTACTCTGCCATTCTCCGGCGGCGGAGGGCGTAGACCGCGCCGGAAGCCGCGAGGAGCAGGAGGATGATTTTGTCAGGATGTTGCTGAGCACGACAAGGGCTATGCTCTCGACGGTGGCGGGGGAATCGCTGCCGGCAGGCGCGGGGGAAACAACCGTGAAGGAAGAGGGAGCGCTTGTCTTCTCATAACCCGGCGCGACGACAAAGGTCACGGTCATGGTGTAATCGCCGTCTTCCATGCCTTCAAGATACGATGCCGACAGCGTCACATCGAGGGAGCCTTCGGCGGCGGTGAAGTCGCCAGAAGAAAGTTTCGTCACGGTGCCGTCCGGGGCGGTGACGTCGATCGTGCCGCCGTTTTCGAACATCTGGTAGACGTTGACGTTTCTCAGATCCGGGATGTCCTCCGGATAGGTGTCGTACTTGTTGCGCGCATAGCTCGGAAACCGCTTGTGGGATGAGATACGCTCATGACCACAGTAGATTTCGATCAGGCTGTCAGTGATCTTCAAATCAACGGTTTTGCCCACGAAACGATACGGCACGGAGTATTTGCAGGTCTGATAGCTCACATGAAAATCCGAGCCGATGACACGCCCATATTCCCACAAGGCGTACTCATACGGAAAGGCAGGAAGCGGTCTCAGGGTAATGCGTTCATTTGCTTCAAACACTTCACGTCGGCTGCCCTCACGTTTCTGGAAAGGCTTGTTGTTGAAATCTTCCAGTGCTGCTGCAACGTCCATTTTCAGATCATGGATAGAGGTATACTCGTTCTTACGCAGACGGGCAATGATGGCTGTAGCGATCTTTCCGACAGTACCTTCAACAGAAGCCTTCTGCTTCGGTTTTTTCACGCCTGCGGGCATAATCGCTGTGCAGTAGTGATTCGAGAAATCCTCATAGCACTGGTTCAGAACGATGTCACCCTCACGAGGGTGTGTCACTACACCGGTTTTGAGATTGTCGCAGACGATACGCAAAGTGACACCGCCGAAGTACTCAAACATGTGGACGTTGCAGTTAATCCAGATCTGTTCATTCATGTTCAGGCAAGGCTCAACATATGCAAGCTGACTATACGGGAGTGTTGCGACAAAGAGATAGACGATATGCACCTTTCCTTCTTCAGGGTCGTTGAGGCGCATCGTTTTACCGCTCCAATCCACTTCGCATATAACGCCCGGTTTGTGCGTGATATATCGCTCGGATATTCATTTCTCATTTCTTTCACCGCTTCTCTTTTTCCCTTATTTTACTCCCTTTTTTCTCTTTTGTAAAGATTCTAAACAGGCTCTCACATTCACCGTGAGCGTGATAAAGGGCAATCATATCCTCATCACTGTCGCCGAGGTTCGTCCAGAACATATTAAGTTCCACATCAGGTATCAAAAGCAATTGACCGTCAGCCATGGATGTGCGTTCCGTCATTTCGTAAACAATACGATTACGAATCACCTTTTCTTCGCCTGATTCGGAAATGTAATGAATGTCCTTGAAGGTGCTGCCAATATAGACTGTTTTACCCTCTCTGGGACTGTTGATATTTTTGCACCAGGAACGGATATTGGATGCCCATTCGTCTCTATCCTCTCTACGCAGATTGCGTTTAACGACATAATAAACACCCTTGTCCAGCATGACACCGACATTATCAGCAGCATCGTTTCCGGAATCCAGCCTGAAAAGAAGCGGCTGATCTGTTATCTTTCTGCTAAGCTCAATCGTCTGCCGCAGGAAAGCAGGGGTACCGCTCTGACAATGCTGACTGCCTGTTCTCAGTTCCGTATTGACAAGGTATCCCTCGGTTCCGATATATGCCATCATAGGCGCATAGCCGTCAAATTTCTTGTATGTCCAGCCTATGCCTTCCTTTTGCGTCTTGGAATTGTCCATCGGAGTGACGTCCATATCCACAGGAACCATACCAATTTTCAATGGTGTGGGTTGTATTTCATTCTTTCTGAGCAAGTCCGTATTGAAATCAAGCAATGGCACTCTCAGTTTGTTTCCTATCTCGTCCATTCTCTGACGCAGCGTAGCAGACGATGGAAAACCTTTATTGAGATGCAGCGCATTCTGGTAGTAGGCTGCGTCATTCTGAAGTTCACG
>ONDC01000001.1:52989-80048 GCA_900316495.1 uncultured Eubacteriales bacterium | reverse complement strand
AGCTTTTTGAGAAGATTACGGCTCTGGGCGCGGACCGTGTTGCGGGAGAGCATCATTTTATCGGGGAGCTGTTCCATGTTGTATCCGCCCAGAACAACGAGGTCAAGAATGTATTTTTCCCGGTCGCTCAGCTGTAATTCCTCTGATTTGCCGATGATCAGTTCTCTCAGCAGACGGTGGCGCTCCAGGCTCTCCTGCGTAAGACCGTACTTCTTCAGCAGCGAGAAGACGGCAGGTCCGCCGAGAATAAGCAGGACGCCGATTGCCGCCACGATCAGGTTTGTGTCCCTGATGGGAAGCAGGTAGTTGAAAACGTCGGCGGCCAGTCGCGCGGCGATCACGCAGGCGTATCCGAAAATCGCGTAGAACATCGGGTGCTGTCTGTCCATGGCGAAATTGATGATGAAGATATAGACAAACACAGCAAAGCAAGCCTGACCGATAAAGCTGCAAATGAGAAATACCGTTTCCTCGGTTTGCGAAAAATAGGGGAGATGCAGCATGATCCCAGTGAATGCCATGAAGCAAACCCCGTAAATATACAGCGGTGTGACCTTGTGAAATCGGACAAAAAGAGCGATGATGACAGCCGCCACCACGTAAGAGATATATGTATACAGCCCGTAATGACGGAAGATGGGAACGTACATTTCATAGCCGAGCGTGTTGATCCTGCCGAGGCACAGGTAATAGATGCCCGCCAGCACAAACAGTAGTCCGTAGGCGCCGGGGATATTGTGAAGAAGAATCCTGTGCGAAGCCTCGGAGTAGCTGATGATGGGCATCTGCTCCCTGGAGAAGCCGGAGGAACGCACGGTCAGCAGCGCGAGCGCGCCGGAAAGAATGGCGAGCGCGTAGATACCGCGCGTCATATCCATATAGGTATAGATCACATGGTCGGCATACCTCACCAGACCGCCGATGGCAATGCCGCCCGCCACGGCAAAGAGCCGGTGACTTACCCGGATGCTCAGCAGACGGGAGAAAACCGCAAGCACGCCGAATGCCGCGCATATGCCGGTGATGACCGAATAGATGCTGAAGGAGTCGGCGTTGGTGAAGGCGAGGGCAATGCCGCTTTCCGCCATGAGGATCGCCGGGACGACCCGGAAAAACCTGTGTTCTAACAGTCCCTCAAAATCCAGATGGAACATGAGCATGAGCATGACGCCAAGCGTCACGGCAAGCGACGCCCCGAAAACAATGTTAGTGACCTCATAGAGCGATGAAGTGCCGTATATTTCAAGGCTTTTTTCGCAAATAAATTTGACCGTCAGATACCATCCGATAAAACCGCCGATACAGATCGCGCCGCCTACAGAGCTTTTAGTGAAGCTTCCGAATAAATTATTGATCACCTGTCGAACCCTCCGCATCTGTTATTGTGAATGCGTATTAACTCAATATAATAATACCACAATTCGATGGATTATTCAATAAGCAATAAGATATTTTTAACAAAATAAAAAAATAATTTAAAGTAATACACAAAACACTTGAATTTTCTTTTGAATTGTGCGATAATAAGAGTAGAAAGACGGATGCTGTTCCGAAAAAAAAGGAGTTGAGATTGCAATATGTTTATAAAGCTGCTTCTCGCTCTAATATCTTACAAAGGACTGAAAAAAATGGACGAAAAATTCAACAAGAACGTAAATCCTGACGGAAGCAAAAAATCCGGTATGGCATGGAAAATTATCCTGATGATCATTCTGGCTGTTCTGGTGCTCTCACCGATCGACGCACTTCCTGACGTCTTGCCGGTCGTCGGCTGGGTGGATGACGTCGCCTATGTCGCGGGCATTATAGGTACTGCCGTCGGTATGCTCAAGGGCAAGAGAGCGCAGCAGATTCCCGGCGCTCCCGGCGCACAGGGCTATATTCCCCCGATGTACAATGAAGTTAAGAGCAACAAAAGAAGTAAGTAACTGACCGTACCCCGCAGAGGGGGGTTCACAATACATGCATGATTTGCGGTGTTCTTCACTATTGATGAATGCCGCATTTTTTGTGTAGAGCCTGTTGACGATAAGGAGAATGGAACAAATGCAGAAGATTCATACAAAGATTGTCCGGAAGCTGTTGCGCGGGACGGCATGGATGCTCGCCGCCGCCATGCTGATGATCTCGGCCGCTTCCTGCCATTCCGGAGAGAAGCCCGCTTCCGACGAACCGGCGAAGGTGCTTGACAGCCGGGAGGAGGCGTCGCTGAAGGCGTTTCTTGTCAGTTTTGTCAAACGGTACCCCGTTTCATCTGACGGGAAATGGGAATACGACTGTTCATCGGCGGCAGGGGCGGAAGTCAATATCATGGCGTGTCTCGTCACTCCCGCTTCCTGCGCCGACTGGACGCTTTATTCCGACAAGACCGAGGAAGAATGCTTTTTCGAGAAATCCGACGACCCCAAGCGCTGGGCGGAGGAGACCTATGTCTATTTCAGGTACGACGCCGGAACTGTTGATTTTATTGCGCGTGAGATTTTCAATCTGACGCAGGAAACGATAGAGTCCCTGACCCAACGGGGAGAGCGCGAGGGAATGTTTTATCGGCAGGAGGACAGCTATTACACCGTCCGTGATGATACGCAGGAATCCTTTTCGGAAGTGACCCTGCTCTCTGAAGCGGCTGTCGGGAACAGGTATCAGGTGGAGTTTGAAGCGGATACCCTGCTGAGAACCGATGAGAATGACGAGCTGCTTCACATTTCCGGCAGATGCCGTGCCGAGCTGTCGCTCAAGAGCGTGGACGGTAGGGAATATTGGTCCCTTTATTCCTTCAAGGCGGGAAAAATGTGAGCCGATACAGGACATAATCCCCTGTCAATCAGATGAGCTATCATTTTGTGGAGATAGTTTATTAATTATTTGTAAATCTTGCTCAAAGTTTTTTGTATTTTAAAACTCATGTGTTATTATATATCGCAGTGCATTTTTGTCGGAGCGACTGTTATGACGAGGTGAGAGAAAATTGAGCGAGGCAAACAAGATCCTGATCCGTGCGGCTGCCGAATCCAACGCGGGCAACGCAAGGGGCAACAACGAGGATAATGTGTATTTCAACGGCGATTACATAACCCCAAGGAATATCGGCAGACCGTTTGCCATCAAGACCGGAGAATATACAGACGTCAATATCTTTGCGGTGTTTGACGGAATGGGACGCAATAACACAGGCTCCTTCGCTTCTCTTGTCGCCGCGACCAAGCTCGACAATCTCGCGGATCGCATTTCATTTGACCCCGACGCCACACCCGATGACGCGGTGC
This sequence comes from uncultured Eubacteriales bacterium, assembly GCA_900316495.1. GTDB lineage: Bacteria > Bacillota > Clostridia > Oscillospirales > Acutalibacteraceae > RUG762. The sequence continues at coordinate 76,782 of ONDC01000001.1, read as the reverse complement.
TGGAATACATGCAGGAAACCAACGAGCTGATACGCGACCAGCGCCGCGAAACCGGTGGGGTGCGTACCGCCTCCACCATGGCGCTGCTTATCATCGAGCATGGCAACGCGCATGTATATAATGTAGGAGACAGCCGCGTGTATCTTTACCGTGACAAGCAGCTTGTCAAGCTGACCAGGGATCACGTGGCCGTGGAGGGACAGAAGAGCGTCGCTCTCACAGAGGAGGGCGTGCGGCACGGCAGGATCACCAAGTTTTTGGGCATGAACAGCCGTGAGGGAAAAATGGAGCCTTACCGCGCCAAGCCCTTCAAGGTCAAAAAGGGAGACAAATTTCTCGTGTGCAGCGACGGTGTGACGGATCAGCTTGACGAGGACGAGATCACGGTTTGTCTTGCCAAGCGCAAGGATCCGTTTGGACATACTAATGAGATTATGGCGCTCTCCATGAGCGACGACAGTGATGACAACGTTTCCGCGATCGTGGTGGAGGCGATAGAGCCGGGTATCCATATTACCCAGAATATGATTATGGTCATGGTTGGCTGTCTCATCATGATGTTCGGTGTGGCAGTGGGATTTGTGTTCGGATGGCTGGTGGGCAGCACCTCCTCCGAATATGAGGGATTGAACGATTACGACAGCGGTTACTATGATATGGGGATTATCAAGGGAGTAAGCGGGTCGGATCTTTCGTCTGACGCGGCGGAGGTCAGCAATGTCTCCTCGACCATTGCGACTACCGTTCCGAATCAGGACAAGACCAGCTCGGAGGAAATTCAGTACACCGTTTACGGTCTGACGCTCCGCCAAAGCAACGACATCACGCTCAAGCGCGGCAAGAGTGTGAAGCTGTCGGTTGAAATCAACCCGGACAATGTGCCGCAGAGCTATGTGCAATGGAGCTCGGATAACGAAAAGGTGGCTACGGTTGATGAGAACGGCAAGGTGGTCGCCAAGAAGAAGGGGCAGGCCACGATTACTGCCAGCGCCGGCAATGTGACGGTTACATGTCTGATCCGTGTGCCGTAAAGAATTATTTGTCCGGCATAATTTGTCTGATGTTTTAGAATTTTTCGTCTCTTAAGAGACGATGGGAAGGATGGTCGTAAAGTTGGCTTTTTTCAAGCGATTCAAAAATCAGAATACGAAAAAACGCTACGAAAATCCTGCTGTCAATCAAGCAATTGATGAAATAAATAAGCGCAAGGAGACAGAGAAGGCAAGCTCCGAACCGGAAAGCAAGACAACTCCGGGCGGGTTAAGGGAGAAGACCCCGGACAGAAGTGACGGCGGTTTTGCGCCTGTTCTTGCCTTTGATCCGAGCGGAGCCAATGTGGATGATCTGGTATATAAGCCGACTCCGGTCAGTCCGAAGGCGTCGCGCTCCGAGCAGTTTAACAAGGAAATGGAGAATCTGGCGGGCATATACGGAGTGGACAAGGCGGAGTCCGACAGCTATGCCGAGAGTCCTGCGCCGATTATTCCCTCGATGGCGGCGGCTTCCGAGTCGGTACAGACGCCGGTTCGCAGCAGGCTTGCGGGAAGCGGCGAATCGCTTGCCTTTATGGATCTGAGCGACCGGACCGATCTGCAGCCGGAGGAAATAGAAGAGGCAAGCGAGATATTCGGCATCAAATACCCCGCCGGTTTTCGCACGGATCTTGTCAATTACGCCGGCAGGGAGATAGATCTCAGCGACTTCAGCCTGGTGGAAAATCTGCGCTGGAAGCACATTGAGAACGCTGCCGACATCAGCGGCATTGTCTTTCCCTCCACGATAGATACGGATTCCTTCAATTTTTACGACAGAAATATCAGCGGATGTGATTTCAGCTCGGTTTACGGTCTGCGTTGGCGGCATATCCAGAATGCCCGTGACATCGCCGCCGTAAAGTATCCGGCGACCTTTGACATAGACAACGCCGTGTTTGCCGCCAGGAATATTTCCGGCAGCGATTTCAGCCTGATCGGAAGTCTGCGCTGGGAGCATATCATGAGTGCCTCGGACATCAGGGGCATCAAGTATCCCGCCACGTTCAACACCTCTGAGGCGCAGTATTACGGAAGAGACATCTCCGGCAGCGATTTTTCGCTCTGCAAGGGTCTGAAGTGGAGCGACATCAGCCTGGCCGCCGACCTCAGCGGCATTATTTACCCCGATAACTTTGACTACAGCGAATGTGACTTTACCGGCATTGACATCTCCGGCAGCGATTTTTCCAAAGCCGAGACACTCAAGTGGAGCCAGCTGGCAAATGCCTATGACATTACCGGCATAAAGTATCCTGCCGGCTTTGACACAGGCAGCGCGGATTTTGCGGGCAAGGATATTTCCGGAAGCAATTTCAGCCGTGTGGCAGGTCTGCGGTTTGCCCACATCAAGCCTGCCAGGAACATCAGAAAGCTCGTATATCCGCCGCAGTTTGACATAGACGACGCGGATTTTACCGACCGCGATATTGACCGCTCGGACTTTTCCCTCCTTCCGGGCTTTAACTGGGACAGCGTCAAATTCGCCTTCAGCAGGGACAATGTGATTTATCCGGCAGGCTTTGTGGAGCCGGTTCCCTCTGACGAGGATGTGGAGGGCGCGATGCTGATCTATCTGCTCCGGCTCTACAGCCGTGTGCAGCAGGACAAATTCAGTACGGACGCGTTTTACGGCGATGTGACGGCGCTTTACCCCGGGCTGAGCGACTCCGACGCCGCCGCGCTCATCGAGAGATCGACCGTCAAATGGGAGAAGCCCAACGGCGCACGCCTGATTCGTTCCGACGCGCGCTTTGCCCATACCGGAGACAAGCTGTTTATGACAAAGCTTGGCTTCAAGCTGCTTTATCCCGTATGCGGCGGGGAAAAATCCGCACAGATTCTGCGCGAATCCTTCGGCGATATGATCCGCACCCGGGAACAGGAGAAATTCGAGCAGAGATTATACGATCTGCAGTGTGGCAAATACCTGTCGGCGGCGGAGCTGACGGAAATCGGCTTTATGGCGGGCAAGCTGCCGCAGAAGGCGGAGCTTCATGTTTCCGTCGACAAGCCCAAGAGGGTGCTGCCGGTTCCCACCGAGCTGGAGAGCATGGAGGAAAACGAACGCAGCAGCCGTGTGCGTGCCGTTCCGATCACCGAGCCGCTGGTCGAGCCGGACGTTTCTCCCCTCACACAGATTGCCGACAGGGTCAAGGTCAAGGTCGTTCAGTCAGAGGCTCCGATCCTGACTGCCGTCAAACCGATAGACCCGGCGGTTCTGCTGACAGAACAGAAGAAGGACGAGCCGTCCGTGCAGGAGGAACAGCCTGAGACGCTCCCCGTGAATCTTCCGTTGTCCGACGAGGGTGCTGTGTCTGCTCCGCCGATGGAGGAGACTCTTACCGGGACGGAGGAGGCGGAAGCGCCGCGGGAGGACGTGCCGGAGATACCGGAGGAAAATGACGTCAGCGAACCAGTTGGCGAGTCGTTTGAACCGGTTGACATTGAACAGTATACCGACAGCAATTCTCAGGAGCCGCCGCAAAGGGGCTACAGCTTCGGAGAACGTGTTGCTCCCATCGAGGTGGATCTGACCCCGCCGGTGATTCCGGATCACCCGGATACCGAGCCGGTATATGCGCCGTTAACCCAGACCGAACCCCAGCCGGCATTGTCCGCTGCCCCGCCCGAACCCGACGAGCCGGAGGAGCCTTCTCCCATCGGGGAATCGATTGGCGTGCGTGAGGAGACATTCGAGCCGGTACAGCTTCATATAGACAAGCTCCGCGACGCAAACGCCGACGAGGCGGAGGAAAAGCTCCGCCGTAAAAAGCTCAGTGACGAGGAAAAGGCGATCCGCACGGGCGTGATGGGAATGCTTCTCTACATCAATCAGAGCATAGCGGATTCAGAGCTGACCAATTCGGAGCTTTTCAGTGAATTTATGCGCATCTATCCCGGCGCGCAGCCGAAGGAAACGGCGGCAATGGCACAGTTTGCCGCCAACACCCTTTCGGGCATCAACGCCAAGACCCGCGCCAAGCTCTTTCTGTTTGCGACCAAGGCGGAGCCTGCCGTCAAGCGCAGGCTGATGGATTTTGCCCTTGAGCAGTACAGCTACAAGCTGCGTGTGGCGGAGGACGAGGCATCCTTCCGCGACTTCCTCCAGACTCTCTGTACTACGCTTTTTGAGGAAGCGGGGGACTATGAGTATTCGTCTTATCTGCTGTCGAACGGGATTCTCAGGGATCCTCCCGAGCAGCGCGAGGCGCATTACAAGCAGATTCCGTTTGAACGGGGCGTAGGCAAGGCCAATCTCTATGCGAACGCCCGCTATCCCTACTACCGCACGCTCGAGCAGGTCGGATTTTCGCATTTCACCTTTGAATCCATCCGCGACAGTCTGAAAATCGAGCTGAGCGACAGCCATTATTACGAGGAATTAGAGGATCTGGTCTATCGCAAGTGTGAGCCTACTCTGATGAAGTTCATAGTGATTGAGACCACCATGGGTCTGCTCTATCTTGAACAGAGGACGCTTGCCGATTGGGGCGTGGATGAGGAATTCGTCTGGCGTGCGGCAGAGAAAAACATGAAGAACACCCGGTTCCGCGCGAGGTATTCCTTCAGCACCGAGGACTGCAGTCCGTTCCGCTACATTCAGCATGATCTGGCGAGCTATGTGCTTGCCATGCCGGAAAAGCTTGCGGAGCTTGCCGAGGGACGCGACCTGATTCTCACCGCGCCCTGCCGTGAGATTGTTTACATCGATTACTATGAGCTTTCCTCCATAAGGGAAATGCTCAGCTTCAGCGCCCATTACGACTGTACCATTCAGCTTGGCGGCGACCAGTACGAGCATCCCTTCACGCCCGACGTGTTTATTTATCACGCCGACGACAGCTCGCTCGAACGGGTCAATGACGAAACTTATATCCTTCTTGGAGACTCGGTCGCAAGGCGCGAGGTGCTTAAGTCGGTTCTGCCCCAGGATCTGAAGGTGGATATTGACGCTATTGTCAAGCCCAAGAATACGGACGAGATAGAGATCATCGGAGACGAGACCTACAACCTGCAGGCTGCTGCCTTTACGATCCTCCGACTCTACTCCGAGATGAACGGGGACACCGACTATACGCTTCCGCAGAATGCGGTCATGGCCGTCTTCGACGACCTGTTCATCTCCTTCGATGCCGTTTATCCGCCTGTACGCGGAAGAGAACAGCCGGATCCCATGCAGCACATCGACGAATGTGCCCGTATGGTCGCGCGCGGAGGAAAGACGGTCTGCTGGCTGCTTGTTCAGGCGATTCAGCAGCTCTGCGGCGATATTAATTATGAGACCCCTGCCAGCGCGAGCATTCGTCAGACCACGCTGCGCGAGATTTACGGCGACAACGCCAACGCCGTCTGGCTCAACTGCGGGACGGCGACCGAATTCCGCAGACGCTACGAGGCGGTGCGCCGTTATCACGAGATTCCGGTGGCGAATCAGCACCTTACCATTCTTGATGCGAAGGTTGAGGTTGCCATGCACGCCCTGGTCATGATCTTCCACCAGTTCGGGCAGCGTTACGCCCTCGGACAGGTGCGCAGGCATCTCTACAAGATTATTCCCGACATCAAATTCTGCTATGAAATCAATCAGAGCGCGTGGCTTCCTGCCCCGGGTGACGACATTGACGTGGACGTGCAGTCCATCGGCATGATTTTCCGCGGATTTGACAACGCGATGCAGGAGAATATTCTCACAGGGCTTGCCAATGCCATAGGTGACCGCGATCTTGCGGAGGGCGGATGGGGACTGCTGTACTTCATCAAATTTGTCAAGTACGCTTACCTTGATCCCGCCGAGATGGTGGAGCGATACTTCATATCGCGCAGCAGGCTGATTCCGTCGCAGAATATTCTGAAGCAGCTGTATTACAAGGATCTCAATAACGAGTTCATCAAGCACATGCGAAAATCCGTCAAGCAGGTGCTGGCGGATTACGGGGACAGCTTTGAGGTGATCCGCAACACGCCTGTCAGAGGCGGGGAGGAGGAAAAGAGCACGCCGGTCGAGGACTTTGAGAACGTGCTCAATTTTGCCCGCGAGATAGAGGAAAAGATGAGCGCTCCGGCCGACGAGCCTGCCGAGGGCGAAATGATCAATCTGCAGGGCAACCGTCCGCTGGCGATCACCAAGCCGGACATCCAGCTTCGTCAGGTGGAAAACGGATTCCTTGAAAAGCGCCTGAATTTCGTGCTGGAGCCGGTTGACGCGAAAATGGCGGATCAACTGGTGGATGCCGCGCACTTTGTGACCAAGCTGTTCCATGTGCCTGAAATCGAGTTCCGTGCCAACAATGACCTGGAGTGTGAGCTGCATTACGGTATTATCCGCAGCAAGAACCAGATCATTGCGCTCCGTTCTCTTGCATGGACGGTGGCGCAGCTGATGTACGAATCGGGACGTGAGCTGCGTGACGTGACAGAGCAGGATGTTTTCCGCGCCAATGACATTGTGGAGCAGTGCGACCGGAACAACTACAAGAAGTCCGGCGCGTTCCCCACGCTTTGTTCCATGCCCGTGGACGAGGGCATGTACATTCCCGCCTATCAGGAATACATCTTCTTTGCGCAGGAGCTGATGCCGGAGGTCAAGCTGTCGAGTCTCTTCTCGCTTCAGCAGGAGCTTGCCGACATCGCGCCCATGATGAAGGTGGTATACGACATACTCAAGAACCAACGTCGCGACGGTCCGGTTCAGCCCGGCACGGTGCTGGCGGACGCCCTCTGCGCATGGAGCGCGTATTGCTTTGCCGCGGTGGATTCCTTTGAGGTGGTGGCAGGTCCCTCTGCCTACAGCTTTGCCCAGATCAAGAGATAGTTCCAATCCCTTTTCCTGCGTTTTGCCGTTGGAAAAGGGATTTTTTTTGCTTTTTGATTAATTTCATTTAATTAACCGTTGAAAAAAAGAGAGTTTCAGATTATAATAACTGTATACTCAAAAAATGCTGTGACAGAGGGCTGAGAAGTATGAATCGTTTGAACAATAAGGAAAAAACAGATTACAAGGGCGCTGCGCCCTGGGTTCTTCTTTCATTTGCCGTGCCTGCGGCGATCATGACTGCTATCATGGCGATCTGCGGCATTGTCCCCTTTGGCGACGGTACCCTAATCAATAACGCGAATGCCGCGTGGTTTGAGAGCTTCACGGGCATGTACCGCTCCATCGTTTCGGGGGAGGGGGTTTTTTACCACCTTAATGTGGGCTTCGGGTCAAGCTTTTATGATGAATTTGCTTCGGGACTTTGTTCTCCCTTTATGTTCCTTTCGTTTTTCTTCGGTCAGCGTTCGCTGGCAGGTGCCTATACGGTGATTACCATTGTGAGAACGGGAGCTGCCGGCGCTTCGGCGTGGTACATGCTCCGCAAATGCGCGGGGACGGACAGAGCCATGAGCTTTGCCATCTCCTGCGGATATTCTCTCTGCGGATTTGCGGCGTTTACAGCCTACTATCCGTCTGTTGCCGACGGCGCCGTGTTTCTCCCTCTGCTGGTTTCGGGAATTTACAGCTATGTTTACGCCTCGCGCCCGGTCAGACTCTTTGTTTTCGGGGGGATATTCTTCCTGACCTGTCCGCGGCTTACGCTGCTGGGGCTGATAGTATCCTTTGCTCTGTATGTTGCGTTCTATACCCGCAGAGGAAGCCAGCGGCAGCGTGTCTATAAAACCGCTATGTTTGCCGCGACGCTGCTTTGTTCTTCCGCGATCAACGCCGTTCTGGTGATACCGGTGCTGAACGGTTCGCTCTATCACAAAAACGGAGTGTTCTCTGCCGTCAGAGCCAACGATATTTTCAGCGACCTTTGCTTCGGCGGGTTCGGAACCACCCCTCTGGGCGGAATGGGGCTTTGTCTGGCGGGACTGCTTATCATGGGCTTTATTGCCTTTCTGTTCAACGCACAGATCGGTGCGGGAGAAAAGATTGCGATTGGCTCCTGCGCCGCCATCATTCTTCTCTGTCACGCCGTACCCGTTTTGGCCAGGATCACGCTTGGCTTTGCCAACGCTTCCGGAGAGTCCGTCTCTGCCGGGTTTATGCTTGCGCTGCTTTGCGTCTATTGCAGCGCGCGGAACTACGTGGAACGTGCGGGACTGAAAGAGGTGGGAATCGCCTGCTCCGCGGGGATTTATCTGCTGCTTGCCGCATTGTCATTGATTCTGAGGGGAAGCGATGGGTTCTCTGTGCTTGCGGAAGCGGGTCTCGCTGTGTTTGCGGGCGCGGTGTTCCTTCAGCTTTTCGTCAGCGAAGCGCAGCCCGTTCGTCTGTCGGCGGTCACCGCCGCGGTGCTTGTACTGTTCGGTGCGGTACACTGCGCGGGAGCGGTCGGAAGGATTCATTCCGACGTTACCGCAAGCCGGCTCAGCTATATTGCCGAGAGCAAGATGAAGGCAAAAGAAGCACTGGAGGCAGGCTACCAGGAAAAGAATGAGGAAATTCCCAGATTTTACCGCACCAGAAGCACGGACGGTGTCTCTGACAGCGTGGATATTAACCGGAATGAAGTGGAAAAGCTGACGGCCTTTGCGGAGAGGTTAGGTATCATGCGCGGTTCACCATACGGCGGTGCCGACAACTTTACCGAGTTTACGGACATGCTTTTCGGAATCGCAAACACGGATTTCAGCTTTTACACCAAGGAAGACGCGCTTCATAAGGCTTGCTCTCCCGCCTACCTGATCGGAAGTGATGTAGAGCAGCTTCCCGAGGGGATGAACGCCTTTGAACTGCAGAATTATCTCGCCGAGAAATGGTTCGGGGCGAAGGTCTTTGAATCGGTGGAGCCGGTCGAACACAACGTCGAGTATTCCTCGGAAAGCGACCGGTACAGATGGACCTTCGGAAACGAGACGACGGTTGTCAAAAGCTTTGTCTTCGATATTTCCGACGGGGCGCACATCTATATGCTGGTTCCCGACATGGATTATTCCTACGCTGTCAACAGCGACTCCCGCAGCGACTGGAAAAAGGCGTGCGCGGGGGGCATTTACAGCCTGTCAGTTCAGGAAAGCGGAAACAGCGTCAAGGTCTTTCTCTCCGCGGATTTGTCTGACGGAGTGCCCCATCCGATCTTTATGGCATATCGCGGGAATATTGATGAGGCGGTCAAATCCAGATGTGCCGAATACATCTCCTACCGGGGTAGCACCGTCCGGTTCATGTTTGATGTTCAGACGTCCCGCAACGTCATTACGTCTATTCCGTATGAAAGCGGATGGGACATTACGGTAAACGGGGAGCGCGTGGAGCCGATTGAGACCTGTTGCGGACTGTTCGGCATTCCGCTTGCAAAGGGAAGGAATTCCGTCGTCATGAGCTATACGCCGCCGTATTTCCGGTTTAGCATGTGGCTGTCGGCGATACTCTTTGCGATAGGCTCTTATCTCACGCTAAAGGTGGAGCATGAAGCAGCCCGACGCCGCAAGGTGCGGATGGCCTTCCGCGCCGTGGAGCTTAACATCAGCCGCATGACGGCGGATAAGCTTGACGGTTTATCGGGAGAATCCGAGGACGGCGTTATAAGTGGCGATACCGTCCTTGACGGCTCAGAAAAAGAGAATGGAGAGGAAACAACGGATGAAAAAGCTTAAGGGAATCCTTTTTGATTTTAACGGAACGCTCTTTTTTGACACAGATCAGCATGAACAGGCCTGGCGCGAGTATGTCCATCATCTGTGCGGAAGGGAGATCACGGACGATGAATTCCGTTACTGTATTCACGGCAGGACGAATGCCGACATTCTGAAGTATTTTCTTCACAGCGGTCTGACGGACAGGGAGATCGAGCGTCATGCGGAGGCAAAGGAGGATATTTACCGCAGGCTTTGCATGAAAATGGGGGATCAGCTGCATCTTGCCGACGGCGCCTACGAGCTGTTGGATATGCTGAAGGCGGCAGGTGTACGCATGGCTGTCGCCACCTCTTCCGGCAGGAGCAACACGCAGTTCTACATCAAGCGCTTTGACCTATGGCGCTGGTTCAATCAGAATACGTTGATCTACAACGACGGCTCCATCCCCGGCAAGCCTGCACCGGACATCTATGTGACAGCCGCCGGTTCGATCGGTCTCGAACCGTCCGACTGCGTGGTATTCGAGGATATGCCGTCAGGCATTGAATCTGCCGTTGCCGCCGGCGCGGGCAGTATCATGGCCGTCGCTTCCTCGCTGAGCCATGAATTTCTTTCCTCCTTAGGCGGCGTGGACGAGGTAATTTCGGATTTCCGGGACGCGGACTTCCGAGGACGCCTGATTGAAATGGTGACCGGCTGATCGCGATGAAGAAGATGACACCTGAAAAGGAGCTTCGTGCGAGAGTGCTGACGGCTGGCTTTTATCTGGTCGTGTCGGGGATGATTATCGGTCTGACTTTGTGGCTTTGTCTGTCCGGCAGGCAAGGAGCGGCCCAATCCGCGACCGTTTCCGCTTCCCATGTCACGGTCACACGCTCAGACGTTTCCCCGGAATTTTTCGCCGGGGAAGAAACCACGGCGAAGGGTAGTTCGTCCAATCTGACGTCGTCCACTCCGGATGAGAAAGCGGTAAAGCATCAAGATGATGATTTTGTACGCGTCAGGGATTATATCCCCGACATTGAGGTGGAGCTGATGTACGCCACCGACAGGAATTTTACCGGTCAGGTGATCTATGAATTCAGCGACGCATGGCTCAGGTACGGCACAGTCAAAAAGCTCGCAAAGGCGCAGGAAAAGCTAAAGGAGCAGGGAATGCGCATCAAGATCTGGGACGCATTCCGTCCTGTCAGCGCACAGTTCAAGCTATGGAAGGTATACCCCCATGCGAGATATGTGTCCAATCCCAACAAAGGCTTTTCCTCTCACAGCAGGGGCAATACGGTGGATGTGACTCTTGTGGATGACGAAGGAAACGAGGTCACAATGCCGACCGGCTTTGACAGCTTTTCCCGTCTGGCGGACAGGAATTATTCTGATGTGAAGGACAAAACGGCGGTTGCCAATGCCAGACTGCTGGAAAAAACCATGTCCCGGTGCGGCTTCAAGCCGTATTCGGGCGAATGGTGGCATTTCTCCGACAGAACCGTGTATGAGGTCGCCAAGGATTATGTTCCGGAATGAACAAAAGGGAAGAAGATATTCTATGAAAGACGCAACGCTTTGTTATATTGAATCTGACGGCAAATACCTCATGCTGCTGCGCAACCGTAAGCAGAACGACCCGAACGAGGGCAAATGGATAGGCGTGGGCGGCAAACGCGAGGCGGGCGAAACCCCGGAGGAATGCGCAAGACGCGAGATCCGGGAGGAAACCGGTCTGAAAGCGGTTCGCCTTGTTCCGTGCGGGAATGTGTATTTCCGTTCCGATGTCTGGGAGGAGGAGATCATGCGTCTCTTTCTCGTCACCGAATTCGAGGGAGAGCTTACCGATTGCGACGAGGGGGAGCTTCACTGGATTGAGAAGGACAGAATTTTCGATCTGAAGCTCTGGGACGGAGACAGGATCTTTCTCAAATATCTGATCAACGGCGTTCATTTTGATGAAATGACGCTGACCTACCGGGGCGAACGCCTTTGCGGCTGTACGGTGGACGGCGAAGAGGTGGAGCTGATTGACGTATACAACGAGGATGGCAGCTCCGCCGGGTATGTCGCCTCCCGCGATTTTGTCCACTGGAAGGGACTGTGGCACGTTACCAATCACATGTGGATTGTCCGGAAGGGCGAGAGCGGTGAACCGGAGCTTCTGCTGCAGCTCCGTGCCGCGGGCAAGCGGCTCTACCCCTCCAGCTGGGATATTTCGTCGGCGGGCCATATTCCCGCCGGAGAGGATGCTCTGCTGGGCGCTGTCCGTGAGATCGGGGAGGAGCTGGGAATCCGTGTGCGCCCTGACGAGCTTGCCTACATCGGCACCATGGTCATGACGTATGATGACGATATAGGCGAGGGCTATCACGACCGCGAACACTGCCGTATCTATCTTCTCCGCTCGCCGGTTGATATTTCCGCCATGACGCTTCAGGAATCGGAGGTCGAGCGGGTCATGTGGATCGGTCTTGACGAGCTGACCGAAGCGATGGCTGAAGGCACATTGAATCACTGCCTGTTTGAAGAGGAGATCGACTTTTTACGGCCGTATCTTTAATCCGCAACTTATCCGACAGCCTGTTTTTGTCACTCCGGCATACGGAGAGGTGAAAACAGGCTGTCTATCGGAAGGGAATTATTTATCTTATATGAAATCTTTGTTTTCAAAAAACGCTCCGTTTACAAAGGGCCTGATTGACGGCGTGCCGATCGCGTTGGGCTATCTATCGGTGTCCTTCGGGTTCGGAATTCTGGCGGTGCGTTCCGGTCTGACGACGCTGATCTCGGTGCTCATTTCGGCGGTGAACCTGACATCCGCCGGACAGGCTGCCGGCATTGCCATTATTGCCGCCGGAGGGTCGTATTTCGAGATGGCGCTGACACAGCTGATCATCAATCTTCGCTACGGGCTGATGTCTCTCTCGCTTTCCCAGAAGCTCGACAGCACCTTCAATACTCCCAGAAGACTGCTGGTGGCCTATGGCATTACGGACGAAATATTTGCGGTCGCGTCCGCGCAGAAGGGATTGCTGACGGCGCGTTATATGTACGGGCTGATCTCCGTCTCCACGCTTGGCTGGTGTACGGGAACCCTCCTTGGCGCGTCGGCGGGACAGCTGCTTCCGGCGTCGCTTACCAATGCCATGGGAATTGTGCTTTACGCCATGTTTATCGCCATTGTGATTCCGCCCGCCAGAAAAAGCAGAGGGGTGCTTGTCGTGGCGGCGACGGCGGCAGTATGCAGCATGGCTTTCAAATACCTGCTGCCGCAGATTACCGGTGGATTTGCCATCATATTCAGCGCGGTCATCGCCGCGGTATTGGGCGCGCTGGTCTTTCCGGTTGCGGATGAAACGGAGGTGGCGGAGCCATGAGTCTTGTCATTTATATCGCGGTGATGGCGGGGGTGACCTATTTCATACGAATGATTCCCTTTGCCGCCTTCCGCAGGCAGATCAAGTCGCGCTTTTTCCGCAGCTTTTTGTTTTACGTGCCGTATGCGGTGCTGACGGCCATGACGATTCCGGCGATCTTCTATTCGACGGGGAGTATGGCGACGGCGGCAGTTGGAACGGCGGTCGCCGTGGTGCTGGCTTACCTTGATATGCCGCTGATTGTCGTGGCATTGGCTGCCTCCGCTGCGGCGCTGGCAGCGGGGGCGGTCATTCCCTTCCTCCTGTGACGGGTAAACCGGAGTTGCATTGACAGCGCCGGTGTGGTATAATCATTGTAAATCATGAATAAAGGCGGTCATGGACGAAATATGGGCAAGGCTATGATTGCAATGAGCGGCGGGGTGGACAGCTCGGTCGCGGCATTGCTGACGATCAGACTGGGATATTCGGCGACAGGCGCGACAATGCGTCTGCTGGAGCATTCAAACACAAGAGACATCAGCGACGCGCAAAGCGTTTGCAGACGTCTGGGCATCGGACACACGGTATTTGATCTGCGGGAGGAATTTGACCGCGAGGTCATGCGCCGGTTTGCCGACACCTATCTCAGCGGCGAGACGCCCAACCCGTGCATTGTCTGCAACAAGACGATCAAATTCGGCGTGCTGCTTGAAAGGGCGTTGCAATGCGGATGTGAGCATATCGTCACGGGGCATTATGCCTCGGTGAAATATGACGCCGTTTCCGGAAGGTGGTTGCTTGTCAAGGCGGCCGATCATTCCAAGGATCAGACCTATTTTCTCTATTCACTGAGTCAGGAGCAGCTGGCGCACATCCTTTTTCCCGTGGGAGAGCTGACCAAGCCGGAGGTGCGGGCGCTTGCGGAGGCAAACGGCTTTGTCAACTCCCGCAAGCACGACAGCCAGGACATCTGCTTTGTGCCGGACGGAGATTATGTGAGCTTTCTCAGAAGCTACTGCGGGATGGATTTTGCCGCCGGAGACTATCTTGATCTTGCCGGAAATGTCATCGGAAGGCACGGGGGAGCAGTCCGTTACACGATCGGTCAGCGAAAGGGACTCGGAATGGGCTTTAACAAGCCTATGTACGTCTGCGGCAAGGATATGGTGGCGAATACTGTTACCCTTGGCGACAATGCCGATCTGTTCAGCCGCCGGGTGGTCGTGCGTGACGTCAACATGGTGGCGGTTTCCTGCGTTGACCGCCCCATGCGTGTGACCGCCAAGGTACGTTATTCACAGCGCGAGGAGCCTGCCACGCTGGTTCAGACCGGCGAGAACGAGATAACGCTTGTCTTTGACAGCCCTCAGAGAGCCGTGGCTCCGGGACAGGCGGCGGTATGCTATGACGGAGACTGCGTAGTCTGCGGCGGCAGAATTGTCCGAGGCGAAAACTGACAGGATTATTTTAACAAAATGACGCATTAAATATTTACATCTAAGGTATATTATAAATGGTGGATTACTTTTTTTGGGAATGAGGTGCCGATTTGATACGCAGTCGTTTATTCAGAGCGGTTTCACTGACATTGGCGGCGGCTGTCGTCATGGCTATGGTTGCGTCCTGCAACAGGCACAGGGAAAAAGACGTTCCTGCCGTCACGTTCAGGATCATGTCGTGGAACGAAAACTTCAGAAATCTGATGGAGACCTATTTTATTCCCCGTCATCCCGAACTGATGGAGCATGTCAGGCTGGAATGGGTCACGGAGGAAATCAACGTTTACCGCCGAAGCCTTCAGCAGCGACTTGCCGGAGGCGAACAGATAGATCTGTTTCTGGGCAACAGTGAAATGGCGCCCTATTTTGTGTCGGACAGCCATGTGGCTTCCCTCGCGCAGTTGGGCATTGATGACAGCGAGCTGTCACGGCAGTTCCGCTTTGCCAGAGTGCTTGGCTCGGACAGCGGCGGGGTGCAGAAGGGCTCCGCGTTTTCGGTAGAGCCGGGAATCCTTGTTTACAGGACGGATTATGCGGAGAAATACCTCGGCATCACACATCAGGAGGAAATGCAGGAGAAGCTGTCGTCATGGGATTCTTTCATTTCCGTGGCGCGGACGCTGAATGAAAAATCGGAAGGCAGGGTCAAAATGCTTCCCAACAGCGCCGAGCTATGGAAATCGGTGGACTGCGCCATGTACGGTCTTTGGATGACCGACGGAAGGTTTTCGGTATCGGATGAAACCGCATTGCACTGGCTCGACATTGTGAAGAAGCTGGAGTCCGTCAAGGCCTTTGCCGGCGTAAAAACGCTCGATGACGATTGGTACAGTGCGATCGACAACGGCGTATTCTGTTTCTATGCCGCCCCATGGCTATGCAAGAGCAATGCCCCCGAATCCGCCGAAATTACCACCATCTTCTCCTCCGCCCGACGGAGCGGCACTTCCTTCGGAAGGTTCAGAACCTCGCTGGCTCCCAGTGGCTTTTTATACGGCGGCTGCTGGTTGTACTGCCCGACACAGTCCGCCAATAAGGAAATAGCCGCCGGGATTATCCGGGCGTTTACCTGTGACAGTGAGTTTATGAAGCTGATTGCCTTGGCGGAAATGAGCTATGTCAACAATAGCGAGGTGTGTACCGAGCTTGCCGGAATGAAAATTCCCAACGGTCTTTTCGATGGGCTTGATGCGTTTTCCGTTTACGATGCGGCGGCACGCAGCCTGGAATTTGCCTCCCCGACCGTCTATGATGCCTCCATCAGCGAGCTGCTTTATGACCAGGCCAAGAGGTATGCCAAGGGAGAAATCAAGGGGAGCGAAGCGATCTATCAGTTTCGCCTCAATGTCTGGAAAAAATACGAGGAAATCACGGTCGAGCCGAAAAGAGCCGGTACATGACCGTGTGATAAGTGTGACGAATCTGTTAAAAATTCTTATCATTCTCCGTTGCGAGGTTACAGTACATTAATAATCTTTGACAATTAGAAAAAAGTGTGGTAAAATGGTCTTGATGGTTTAATGGTATTCTGCGTTTTGAGGATGATTTTTTTCGTCAGAAAAAAATCTGGCAATATGGTTTGATACTAAAGGAGAGATTTTCATGGAATTCAAAGGTTTGTGCCTTGGCTGCATGAATAATAAGGGCGACGCCATGGAGTGCCCCAAATGCGGCTATATAGAGGGTACGCCTCAGGTTTTGCCATATCTTGAACCCGGTACATTACTTAAAGAAAGATATATCGTAGGCAAACATCTCACCGCGAACGGAGAAGGCGTTACCTACATCGGTTTTGATTGTTCAAGGGTCAAGGACGACGACAGCATTATTATTGCCTCCGGCAACAAGCTGGTCTATCAGGATTATCTGCAGGATTTTATGGAGATCGGCAGAGCGTTGACAAAGCTGTCGAGTCTTCCCGCGATCGTTCCTGTTATCGATATGTTTGAGGCCAACAAGACGGCTTATATCGTGTATGAGTTTGTCGACGGCAAGCCGCTCGATGAGATTATCAAGCGCGCACGCCGCTTTACATGGGAGGAAGCGAGACCGCTTTTCCTGCCGCTGATTTCAACCGTTAATTCCGCCCATTCCATCGGTCTGGTGCACTTCGGCATCTCGCCTGAGAATATCATTATGACTCGCAGCGGCACGCTCAAGCTGCAGGGCTTCGGAAGCCCTGACGCGCATCTGGCGGAGACCGAGCTGACCCCGGAATTTTACGAGGGCTTCAGCGCGATAGAGCAGTATTCCCTCGAAGGGAAGAAGGGCAAATGGACGGATGTCTACGCTATGTGTGCGGTGATATTCTATGCCCTTACCGGAAAGAGACCGCCTGACGCGGTTTCCCGTTCGTATGAGCCAAGGCTCAATATGCCCGCCGACGTGGCGCAGAATATTCCTGCCCATGTGGTGACGGCGCTTGCAGGCGGTCTTCAGGTCAATATCGATACACGCACCCATTCCATGGAGGAGCTTAAGAATCAGTTCACCAATCCGGTTCCGCGCAGACCCGAGCCGAAGCCGGTTCCCGCGGCAGCGCCTCCCGCCCCTTCCGGCTACGGCGACAGATATGTGGATGAGCCTTCCTATCAGGAGCGCCCCGCCGCCTCCGCCCAGATGAACCGGTCTGCCGCACGTGATTTTGATCCGGATGACGACGAGCCGGAGATTTCGCCGTATAAATACGGTATTATTTCAGGACTTATCGGGTTTGTGGTTCTTGGCGTCATTGCTTTGATTTGCCTGAACCTCATTGTCATTCCCATGATGAACAAGGACAAGGAACAGGATGAAGAGGATATTTCGTCCGCCTATGTATCATCGGAGGACAATACTGACGACGAGCCGAAGGTGCTTTACCGGGTGCCGAACCTCGTCAATAAAAAGTGGAGCAGTGTTGACGGCAATGAGAAATACAGCAACTTCTACATCCGACTCAAGGAAGAGGTCTATGACGAGAATTACGAAGAAGGCCGGATTATTTCTCAGACCGTAGAAGCCGGTTCCACCGTTCCCCAGAATACCCCCATCGGTGTGGTGGTCAGCAAGGGCTCCAAGATGCGTACCGTGCCGAATATCATTGGCAAGACGGTATCTGAAGCCTCCAAGGAGCTGGAAAGCGCGGGTCTTGCGCTCGGCGACCAGGCGGAGGAGTACAGCGATGACGTCGAGAGCGGCAAGATTATCCGTCTCAACGGCATTGAACCGGGCAAGAAGATCCAGGCAGGCAGTATGATCAATGTGGTCGTAAGCCTCGGCCCGGAGGATTGATTATTCAGATAACAGCTTATACTACTCTCCGGTTGAAAGAAGACAAATTTATTGCGAGGATATTTCATGTCATGCGAGGATGACGACGACAGCGGGCTGGCGCCCGCTTAGGAGGAAGACGAAGCAGGGCGCAAAATAGACCGCAAAAAATGTCTGATTTTAGCCGGAGAGTAGTATAGCCGCGCGGCTTCACAAAGATGAAGTCACGCGGCTGATTTTTTTTGCCAAAGAAAAGGCACACAGGCGGCTTCAATGCCTTCTGTGTGCCTTTTGGAGCAAGAATGGGCGATAATCAGGCTTCTATGTAGAGTATACCCAGTGTGTTTGGTCCACAGTGGCTGTACACCGTGCAGCCGGCTCTGGTTTCAAGCACCTCATCGAACATGCCGGACTCTCTTGCCTGCTTCAGTGCGGCTTCTACCGGAGCGCGGTTTTCAAATGTGTGGGTGATGAATACCCGCCTGCGCACAACATTCGGAGTGGACGCAAGCCTGTCGCTGATATACTGCGGGAGTACCTTCTCAATAGAGCCGCGGTATTTTTTGCCGACCGACATTTTGCCGTCAATCACCTCAATGCAGGGCTTGAGCTTCAGCAGATTGGCGCCGAGGGCTGCCACGCCGGAGCATCTGCCGCCCTTCCAGAGAAATTCCAGTGTATCGATGACAAAGCTGGTGCGTACCTTCGGGACAATAGCCTTGAGATGATCGGCGATTTCCCTGGCGCTTAAGCCGCCTTCGATCATGTCGGCAGCCGCCAGCACCACTAAGAGGATACCGGTGGAAAGATTGGCGGATTCCACCACATAAATGTTGTCGAATTTTTCGGCGGCAAGCGAGGCGTTGGCGAAAGCAGAGGAAAAATCGCTGCTGATGGTGAAGAACAGCACGTCATATTCATCGGCGGGCCACTTCCTGAAAAGCTCCTCGTATTCACCGGGAGGAGCGGCTGCTGTTTTGGAAACGTTGCCTGTTTCTCTGTAATATTTGAGAATATCGTCAGTGGTAATATCCACTCCGTCCTGATAGCTTTTTTCTCCGAGATTGACAACAAACGGATGTATCTCGATATTGTATTTTGCTGTAAGCTCAGGAGAAATATCGCAGGTAGAGTCTGCGATAATCTTGATTTTTTTGGGCATATTGATCACCTTACATAAGAAAGAATTATTTATACCAAATTTTCAGACAAATCCGTGTATCAGATACACCAGAGTCCGTATGCCACGCTGCATACGCAAAACGCGAGTGTGACCAGAACGGTCAGAAAGTAAAGAATCTGTGAAACAAAGCTGAGTTTTTTCTTCATGCTTAGTACCTTAATGCCGCAGCACAGCATGGAAACGCCGAGGACGAGAATGAGCGGGACGACTTTGAAATCCATGGTTTCAGCGCTGTCGGAGCCGAGATTCTGCAGGAGGTAATAGCCGATGGCACACCCGCACATGGCAATAAGCGTCCAGATGTTGACCTTCTTTTTGGAATCGGCTCTCGCGATCATGTTGCCGAAGATTGTCAGACCGGAGATCGCCGCCACCGCAAACGCAATGCAGGCGAAGATCTGAAGCACCGAAAACTCCATCGCAACATCGTTCTGTGTCAGTTGACCGAAAAGGGAGGATTTTACGAGGTAGATCCACGCGTTCTGATCCTTCGGCTGGGTAAACACTTCAAGGAGCTCGTTGAGGTCAAACGATAAAAATCTTGTCTGGAAGTCGACGGAACCGCCCTGATTGCCAAAAAGCTGCATTAGTCCGGTGTCCTTTCCGTCAAGCATATTTCTCAGCGGATAAGCGAAGCTGAGTACTGCCCATGCGCCCACACCGCAGATGGTCTGCACAAGGGAGGACAGCGTATTGACCGCGCTTTTGCGTTTGATGACGCGAATCAGGTTGATGATGACAAGGGTTGCTATCACAGGAAGGAAGATGATCGCGGACATATGGATCATGGTTGCGATGCCGAAGCAAACGCTCATAAAGACGAAATCGAAGCCGTCTGTAAAATTGTTCCATCTTGTGAGGAACAGGATGGCGAGACACATGACCGCAAACATGGGCATCAGGGGGCTAATATCTCCGCCAAGCATGATCAGTCCGGGATGGAAGGCGATGATGGATGTGCCGAGATAGACTGCGGTATCGTTGACCTCCAACTCGCAGAGGATGTAATAGACCGCAATGGCAGCCACGATTCCCATGTATTCCGTCACAATGCGCACTATATCGAGAGCAAAAGGCTGCGTAAAGCGAAGCAAAGCCGACAGATTGTATATGGCGGCTGCCCCGATATAGTAGAGAGGCTGGAATGTCTCCGGCAGAGTGAGATTGGTCTGCACATCCGTAAAGGTCTCAAAATCCTGACCGGAAAAGCTCTTTCCGGATGTGAGTATCACATAACAAAGTCGGAGAATAATGGAGATCAGCAGCATGACGTAGATTGTCTTGCGTTCACTGTCTGATTTTTTCCATTTTGAATAAATCAGTCCGCCGATCAGCAGGACAGTGATGACGATTGACAGAATTTTCAGTGGTAAAGCGCCGAAGAAGCTGTAGAAAATGTTGAACAACAGAAAACCGACGGCAGTAAACATAGCCATCCAAAGATACGACCAGTTATCAATACGGTTATCCTCGCGCAGCTTTTTGGTGGCAAGTGACATAACAGGATCAACCTCCGAAAGAAAAAGATTTGTTAACAGCGTTTCAAACTGATTAACATATTAATTTTACCATATTTTAAATAATATTTCAATATAATTTTAAAAATATTTATCGAAAAGTGACTTGTTTGTGTGCTCTTTATACAGAGAAAAAAGTGCTTTGCTGAACATTATCAACAAAGCACTTTCAGAATCATAATCAGGAAGAATTATCTGCCGAGAACCGCCAGAAGCACGCCAGCCGCGACAGCCGAGCCGATAACGCCCGCCACATTCGGACCGAGCGCATGCATGAGCAGATAGTTGGAGGGATTGGTCTCCTGACCCACCTTCTGGGAGACTCTCGCCGCCATGGGAACAGCCGAGACGCCTGCGGAGCCGATCAGGGGATTGACCTTGCCGCCGGTAAAGATGTACATCAGCTTGCCGAATATCACGCCAAAGGCGGTGCCGAGACAGAACGCGGCAAGTCCCAGCCCTACGATCATGAGGGTCTCCGTGGTGAGGAAGACCTCCGCGCGCGCGGTGGCGCCCACCGTGGTGCCGAGGAAGATGGTGACGATATTCATCAGCTCATTCTGCGCCGCGTCGGAGATTCTCTTGACAACGCCGCTTTCACGCATCAGGTTGCCGAGCATGAGCATTCCCACCAGCGGAGCGGCGGAAGGCAGCAGCAGGGCGACGACAATCGTGACGATGATGGGGAACATGATCTTTTCGGTCTTGGAGACGGTGCGGAGCTGCGTCATGACAACAGCGCGCTCCTTTTTGGTGGTGAGCAGCCGCATGATGGGCGGCTGGATGATCGGAACCAGCGCCATATAGCTGTAAGCCGCGACCGCGATCGGACCGAGGTAATCTGCCGCTAATTTAGAGGTGACATAAATCGCGGTAGGACCGTCGGCGCCGCCGATGATGGCGATGGAACCGGCGACGTTGGACGGAAAGCCGAGAAGAATGGCGCCGCAGAAGGTGAAAAAGATACCGATCTGAGCCGCGGCACCCAGAATAAAGCTCTTGGGATTGGCAAGCAGGGGGCCAAAATCGGACATGGCGCCGATGCCCAGGAAGATCAGCGGGGGATAAATGCCCAGCTTGACGCCGAGGTACAGGTAATACAGCAGACCGCCGGAGTGGGCGACCTCCACATACGTCTGACCGTCCGGCATGATGACCTGCCCGTATTTGGCGATTTCGGTTGCCGAAGCCTTGGCGAGCGGAACAAGCTCGGTCGTGGGCACGTCCATCACGCCGGAGAGCGGCAGATTGACCAGCAGCATGCCGAAGGCGATGGGGAGCAGGAGCAGAGGCTCAAACTGTCTGCCGATGGCAAGATAAAGCAGGAAACAGGCAATGCCTATCATGATTGCGTTTTTCCAGCCGTCGCCCTGAAACAGACAGATCAGACCGGAATCACTGAGAATGCTTAGGATGGATTCCCAGATGGAACGAAGGATTTCCATGAATTGACCACCTTTCGGAAGAAATAAAATCAGAAGGGACGGGTGTTTTCATAAATACCGGAGGCAGCCCATGAGCTGCGCCTTCCGGTCTGACGCTGTGCGCGGGAGACCTTTTTGACCGCGTACTTTTTCCCGTCGCCAAGGGCGGCAACCGCGGCGGCGATGACGGCAATGATCTCACCGGGAATAGTGCCGTCGTCAACCGGAGCAGGGGCGGAGGAAGAGGAGACTGCCGGGGCGGCATGCCGCTCTTCAGCGTGCGATTCGCTGTCCTTTTTTGCCGCGAGCTTTTTTTCTTTTGAGGATGTGACGGCTTTGAAAATGCCTCCGTATGCGTAGAAAATAATGATCAGCAGCAGCAGGATGACAAAAACGATCAGGATGCCCGAGCAGGTGATAACCGCCATAAGCATTCCCTTGCTGTCGGATAAATCCGTACTGCCTGCCAGCATGGACGCAGCAGGCGATAATGATGTCAACATAGGTAAAAATCTCTCCCAACATGAATTAATGGTTGCGATAGGGAGGAAAAAAGTCGCTTCTTCCCAATATGCAATATTTGTAAAATATTATAGCTCACAAATTCCGTTATTTCAACATTGAGTCGGCATTTCTTATGATTACTCTCGCATTTTTTCTGTTTTAAATATAAATCATTATGATTTTTTGTCAACTTGACGCAATTCCTTTTTCCCATTACCATTGGGTTTTCTGTTAGGTTTCCAAACGGACAGAGGAAAAATCATAATCCTGTTGCAATTATCTGTTTGAGGTATTATAATAGTAAAAGTCAGCTGACTATGAGCGTGCAAGAGGACGGAGGAAAGTCTGCAACAAGGTCAGGAGATGTCAGCCGATTCAATTTCAGGGATTAATTCCGATGCGATGGAGGCGTTCAGGTGAAAAGAAAGAAATCAGGATGCAGCCGGCCCCTTAATGTGGTACTGATAATTCTTGTGCTGGCGCTGATTGGTACAGCCTTGGTCAAGCTGGATGTGGTCAGCGTGGGTTGGCGTGCCAATGCTGACAAACCGGTCGAGTATCGCCTTTTTTCTGATATAGATAAGTTGTGTGATGACGCTGTCGCGCTTTCGGCGGAGGAGATCAGGAGCCGTGAGCCGATTCACGTCGTTGAGCTGGATGAGTATGTGGCGCCCAAGCCCGACCCCGAAAAATACGACGCGGCGTTTGAGAATTACTCTGACGATACCATTGAAGTCCATTACTCAAAGGAAAGGAAATACGACTCTTGGTTCCATTATCTCGACGTGAGAATCAAGCACCCCTCTCAGCTCAGGATGGCGTTGGCAAACAATACCTATTCCAAAGAAAAAAAATACCGCAAGCGTCCCACCGAAATCTCGGCGGACGTGAATGCGGTATGTGCTGTCAACGGGTGTTTCTATGGCGTTCGTTGGGGAGGCATTTTTATTCACAGAAGAGAATTGCTCAAGAATAACCCTGCCGGGCTGGACGTCCTTCTGATCGATTCGGAGGGAAATTTCCACGTAGTTGAGGACAGAAAGCTCAAGTCGAGTGGTCTGCTGGAGACGTATGACATCATCAACGGCATTACATTCGGTCCCGAGCTGGTTCACGAAGGACAGGAGCTTACCGTGAGGACGCGGAGCTGGCAGCCGTCTACAAATGAACCGCGTACCGCGATCTGTCAGTATTACGATGATCTTCATTATCTCGCTGTGTTGGCGGAGGGAAGAAATCGTCAGAGCGTAGGTGTGACGATGCAGACCTTTGCGCATGAGTTGGCTGCTATGAATGTTAAAACAGCCTATAATCTTGACGGAGGTCAGTCTGGCACCATGGTGATCGGAAACCGTCTGAAAAACAGAGTGGGATGGGGGGCGGAAAAGCCTCAGAGCGACATACTTTATTTTGCGACCGGCATGGACAGTCGATAATGCCTGTCAATATCGTCGCTTCCTGTCTGCCCTGA
>ONDC01000001.1:0-52958 GCA_900316495.1 uncultured Eubacteriales bacterium | reverse complement strand
TTTTTTTGAAATAGGTGACACTTTTTGCGGGTCTGAAGCGTTTTCTTTATGAAGGGCAAAACAAAGACAGCCTGGAAACAGATTTTTGCAAAAATCATTTTCTCACGCAAAGAAAAACAAAAGAGTATAAATTCCTAAAACATAATGCAAGGAGTTATCGGTATGTTCAGAAAAAATAAAAATGTTATCATAAACAAGAATGTGCGGAAGTCCGGATCCGTCCCGGACGATAATCAGATCAGACTCGCCGGATATTATATCAGGATGTACGCCAAAACGCTTGAAAAGTTGCACCTGACAGAGGAGCAGAAGAGAGAGACAATGGAGGCTGTTATCATGGAATACCATGAGCTTGTGTCCGCCGGCGGGCGTCTGAGCTTGGTGTCCTGACGCTTGTTGCCGTGTAGTGCAACGGCTTCTGAATGGATCGCGGCGCTGTTGTGGATGGGTTTATTGTTGTGGAAAAAAAAGAGGCTTCGCCTGCGCTGAGTCTCTTTTTTTCGGAATTATTCAGAATAAAGAAGAAAAAACACTTGACTAATCGAAAAATATATGCTATAGTAATCTTACCTCGCATTGGGCGTGTTTTTTTTATGCGTCCTTTTATCAGTATACCGACGCTTTCCGGCTGCGGTATCGAGGGAGGCTGAAATGCCGTGGAACCGCTTTGTTTTTGCAGAGGCAGGGTGAGCCTGCGGTAAATTATTCCGTTACAGGAGGTGCCGACATGAGAGTTAAAATCACATTAGCATGCACAGAATGCAAGCAGAGAAACTACTACACTGTCAAGAACAAGAAGAATGACCCTGACAGACTTGAGATGAAGAAGTACTGCAGATTCTGCAAGAAGCATACTTCGCACAAGGAAAGCAAGTAAGGGAGGACGAATGGATCAATGAGCGACAAGCTGACCAAAAAGGACGATAAGTCATCCAAGAAGGATGACAAGAAGATCGCCAAGGACACAGGCAAAAAGGCCGCTTCCAAGAAGGATTCGTCCAAGAAGAAGGCAAGTCCCATCAAATCGGTGGGTAAGTTCGTTCGTGAGTACAAGAGCGAGCTTAAGAAGATCTCCTGGCCCAGTGTAAAGGATACCACCAGAAACACTGCGATCACCCTTGCGGCAATTGCCGTTGTGGGCGTATTCATCTGGGTGCTGGACTTCGGACTCAGTGAGATCAGAGATCTCGGTCTGAAGAAGATTCCCGAATGGTCTGCCGCTGCAAAGGCCGACGACGTTCCCTCGCCTTCGGATCTTACTGTGACACCGAGCGATACCGCTGAATAATCCGTATTCAGCTCAGACATTGACACAGGCAGAATGCCAGTGCCGCCCTGACAGCGGCATGGCTGCCTCACGATGGGAGTGAAAGCAATATGGCAGATACAACAGGCGTTTCGGGTTCCGCGCACTGGTATGTGATCCATACCTATGCAGGCTATGAAAACAAGGTCGCTTCCGACCTGATGACGATAGTGGAAAACCGCAAGCTCCAGGATATGATCATGGATGTCAAGATTCCCACCGAGACCGTTGTCGAGACTGTTACAGTCAAAAAGGACGGCGTGGAGCAGCAGGTAGAGCGTGCAGTGGAGCACAAGCTCTTTCCGGGCTATGTGCTTGTGAAGATGGTCATGACCAACGAAACATGGTTCATCGTCCGCAACACGCGCGGATGTACCGGATTTGTGGGTCATGATTCCAAGCTCGTGCCCGACTCCAAGCCGGTGCCTCTTACCGATGAAGAGGCGGCAAAGTGGGGCGTCGAGATGAAATCCGAAAGATTTGCGTTTGAAGTGGGCGAGGAGGTCAAGGTCGTGGACGGCTCCATGTCCGGTCACAAGGGCGTGGTCAATGGAATTGACTACGAGGCTAAGACCGCTACTATCACACTGGATATGTTCGGACGCAAGGTTGACGCTGAGGTCGATCTTTCCAGCGTGGTTCCGCTCAACTAAAGCATCAGCGCTTTTTTCATCACGCGCCGGCGCAGCCCGGCGGCGGCAGGCAAGACCGCACAATGCTTGCGATAGAAGCAGACGCTATCGGCGCGCTTCTGTGGGAGAGACAGTAAATCTATTCCAAAATAAATGCTGTCTCGGTATCACCACGTTTTTGGAGGTGCTTTTTAATGGCTCAGAAAGTAACAGGTTACATTAAACTTCAGATTCCGGCGGGCAAGGCAACACCTGCGCCCCCTGTCGGCCCTGCCCTTGGTCAGCACGGTGTCAACATCATGCAGTTCACCAAGGACTTCAACGAACGCACAAAGAACGATGTGGGTCTTATTATTCCTGTTGTTATCACGGTTTATGCAGACCGTTCCTTCACATTCGTAACCAAGACTCCCCCTGCGGCAGTTCTCATCAAGAAGGCATGCGGCATCGAGAGCGGTTCCGGCACACCTAACAAGACAAAGGTTGCCAAGATCACCAAGGAACAGGTCAGAAAGATTGCGGAAACCAAGATGCCCGACCTCAACGCCGGCTCCATCGAGGCTGCTATGAGCATGGTCGCAGGCACTGCCCGCAGCATGGGCATTACAGTAGAGGACTGATTCCCTTTATCGGAAGAGTCGCTCTATGTGGGAGGAAAATCTCCGATATTACCACATTACAGGAGGATATTGACTAAATGAAACACGGAAAGAAATATGTCGACGCCGCCAAGGCTGTTGACCGTATGAAGTTATACGATTCCAACGAAGCCCTTGATCTCGTGATCAAGACTGCTACCGCTAAGTTCGACGAGACAGTTGAGGTTCACGTAAAGCTGGGCGTTGACGGCCGTCACGCCGACCAGCAGGTCAGAGGCGCCATCGTTCTGCCCAACGGTATCGGCAAGAGCGTCAGAGTTCTCGCTATCTGCAAGGGCGATGCTCTCAAGGCGGCCGAGGCTGCCGGTGCGGATTATGTCGGCAATGACGAATACATTCAGAAGATTCAGTCGGAAGGCTGGATGGATTTCGACGTCCTTATCACCACACCCGATATGATGGGCATGGTCGGTCGTCTCGGTAAGATCCTCGGTCCCCGCGGTCTCATGCCGAACCCCAAGGCGGGTACCGTTACCCCTGACATTGCCAGAGCTATCAAGGAAGCAAAGGCCGGTAAGATCGAGTACCGTCTCGACAAGACCAACATCATTCACTGCCCCATCGGCAAGGTTTCCTTCGGCACAGAGAAGCTGCTGGAAAACTTCAACGCGTTGCTCGGCGCTGTCAACAAGGCAAAGCCTGCGGCCGCCAAGGGTCAGTACATCCGCTCCTGCGTTGTCAGCTCGACCATGGGCGTGGGCGTGAAGATCAATCCGAGCAAGGTCACCATGTAATTTTTGTATTTTTACGGTCAGCTTTTTTTTCGCGGCTGTATAACTTTAACAGTGATGAATGCCGCGGTTAGCTGTATTATGGCTAATTGCGGCATTTTAACTTGTAAAAAACAATGAAAAGAGGAATAATGATGGATTATACCTGTAAAAACTGCGGCAATGTTTTTGGCGATTACATTAAGTTCTGCCCCTCCTGCGGCACCCCTGTTGAGTTGGCTTCGCAGGAACCTGAAATTGTGGAAGCGGATCAGACCGAAGCCGCGGCACAGCCCGAGGTTCAGGCACAACCCGAGGTTCAGGCACAGCCCGATGCGCAGCAGGCTTATCAGCAGCAGGCTTACCAGCAGCAGGCTTACCAGCAGCAGGCTTACCAGCAGCAGCCTTACCAGCAGCAGCCTTATCAGCAGCAGGCTTACCAGCAGCCTTATCAGCAGCAGGCTTACCAGCAGCAGGCTTATCAGCAGCAGCCTTATCAGCAGCAGGCCTATCAGCAGCAGCCTTATCAGCAGCAGGCTTACCAGACAAACGGATATCCCAACATGATGACTCCGCCCAAATCTAAAATGGCAGCGGGTCTTCTGGGTATTTTCCTGGGCGGCTTTGGCGTTCACAACTTCTATCTTGGCTTTACAAGCAAGGCCGTCATTCAGATCGTGGTATCTCTTATTACCTGTGGTATTGGCTCCCTCTGGGGTTTCATCGAGGGCATTATGATTCTTACCGGCTCCATCAACACGGATGCTTCCGGCAGACCGCTCGGTGAATAATGAATAGGCGTTTGTACTTATAACTTTATGTTCTATGAAAACATCTGTCGCCGCATGACGGCAGGTGTTTTCTTTACTTTTTCACGAGAGGAGATGAAAGTATGAACAGCACAATGAAGTCCTACCTCGGCAACAGACGATTTCTGAAGCAATTCCTCGTGATTGCCATGCCGATTGCCGTTCAGAACGGCATTACCAATTTTGTCAGTATGCTGGATAATCTCATGGTGGGTCAGCTTGGCACGCACCAGATGAACGGCGTCTCCATTGTCAACCAGATTTCCTTTATCCCGTTTCTGGCGCTCTTCGGAGCGATGGCGGGCGCGGGGATTTTTACCGCTCAGTTTTACGGCAGCGGAGATAATGAGGGAATCAAATACACGTTTCGCTTCAAGCTGTGTATTGGTGCGCTGGTCGTAGCCGGTTCTATCCTCACGCTGTTTTTCTGCGGGAGCGATTTGATTGACCTGTTCCTTCACAGCAACAATGCCGGCGACGTCGCGCTGACTATGAAATACGGGTTGGATTACCTGAGCGTGTCGATGTGGGGATTGATTCCCTTTGCCCTCTGTCAGGTGTATGTCAGCACGCTGCGCGAGGTGGGGCAGACCGTAATTCCCATGAAGGCGGGACTCGCAGCGGTCGTGGTGAACGTCGTCATGAACTGGGTGCTGATCTTTGGTCAGTTTGGTCTGCCGGCAATGGGCGTAAAGGGCGCGGCGCTTGCCACTATACTCGCGAGAGTGACGGAGCTTACCATCGTCGTTGTCTGGATGCATCGCCATGCCGAAAGCTATCCCTTTGTCAAGGGGCTGCTCCGTTCGCTCTATATTCCGGGCAGACTGCTTGGAAGGGTGATCGTCAAGTGTATTCCGCTGATCATCAACGAAACCTCGTGGGCATTCGGTATGACGTTCCTGAACCAGAGCTATTCCACGCGCGGGCTTGACGCTGTGGCGGGTGTGAATATCTGCTCTACGCTTTCCAATGTATTCTGTGTGTTCTTCATTGCCGCGGGCGACGCGATTTCCATTATGATCGGTCAGCTCCTTGGCGCGGACAAGAAGGAGGAGGCGCGTGCCTCCGACCGCGTTCTCTGTACCTATTCGGTGCTGGGGAGCGCGGCGATGGGATTGATTATGGCTGTCTGCGCGCCGTTCTACCCGTTGCTTTATAATACGACGGGGGAGGTGCGGCGGCTTGCCACAGTCATGCTTCTGACGTCGGCAGCAATGCTGCCGTTCATCGCCTTCACCAACGCGGCTTACTTCACGCTTCGCTCCGGCGGCAACACCTTCGTGACGTTTCTCTTTGACGGCGCCTTCATGCTCTGCGTGGTCGTGCCGATGTCATTTTTGCTTACCCGCTTTACAGGCCTTCCCATCATTCCGGTCTATATGATCTGCCAGCTGTCCGAGGTGATCAAGGCGGCGGTGGGCTTTGTCATGGTGAAAAGGGGCGTCTGGGTCAATAACATTGTGGAAAATATGACCTGATTTTTTGGTACAAAGGGAGAATGTGTCATTTGGCTGGAAAATCGCAAAAAAATCCTGAAAATCGCTTGCATTTGCCGGTAAAAGATGGTATAGTGTTCATTGACACGATACAGTCGTACACGGGTGGTGGAATTTGCGATGGCTGACGAATATTATATTGTGAGCAGCAGTGCGCTGCCCGAGGTCTTCGCCAAGGTAGTGCAGGCCAAGCGTCTGCTCGGTACAGGCGCGGCTCATTCCGCTTCGGAGGCGGCAAGGCTGGTGGGCATTTCCCGCAGCGCGTTCTATAAGTACAAGGATGCTGTCATGCCCTACAGAGAGGGCGGACAGGAGAGAGTGCTTACCATTCAGTCCATGCTGAAGGATAAGCCGGGGGTGTTATCCTCGATGATCACCTCCTTCTTTGACGCGGGTGCGAATATCCTGACCGTCAACCAGAATATTCCCTCCAACGGAGCGGCATACGTCACCATGTCGGTCAGCACCGCCAAAATGGATATTACCGTTCCCGAGCTTTTTGAAAGGTTGCGGTCGCTCGACGGCGTGATTTCTGTTTCAGGAGTCGGCGCTGAGTCGGATTGATTCAATTCGTATAATAAATTATTATTATTATAAATCACAATAATGGAAAGCAGTGATTATCTATGGTCAAAATTGCAGTAATGGGTCACGGTACTGTCGGCTCCGGCGTGGTGGAGGTTCTCATGAAGAACCATGAGGGCATCGAGCGCCGTGCAAAGGAGGAAATACAGGTCAAGTATATTTTAGACCTGCGCGATTTTCCCGATCTGCCCTATGCGGATAAATTCGTCAAGGACGTCAATATCATTCTCAACGACCCCGAGGTGGAGATTGTCGTCGAGTGCATGGGCGGCGTCAAGCCGGCGTTCGACTTCTGCATGAGCAGCTTGAAGGCAGGCAAGAGCGTCGTCACCTCCAACAAGGAGCTTGTCGCCGCGAAGGGACAGGAACTTCTTGAGGTCGCCAAGGCCAACAATCTCAATTTTCTCTTTGAAGCCAGCGTCGGCGGCGGCATTCCGATTATCCGGCCGCTCGCCCAGTGCATGGCAGCGAACGAGATCGACGCGGTGGCGGGCATTCTCAACGGCACTACCAACTTCATTCTCACCAAGATGATCACCGAGAACATGCCCTTTGACGAGGCACTGCAGCTGGCGCAGAACTTAGGCTACGCCGAGCGCAATCCTACTGACGACGTGGACGGACACGACGCCTGCCGCAAGATATGCATTTTAGCGTCGCTCGTCATCGGCAAGCATGTGTATCCCAAGGACGTCTATGTCGAGGGCATCCGCAACATCACGCTTGAGGATGTGCAGTACGCCGACAAATTCAACGCGGCGATCAAGCTGATCGGCATGTTCAAGATTATGCCCGACGGCAAGCTGCTGATCAACGTCGCGCCGAGGATGGTTTCCAAGACCTCTCCGCTCGCCGGCGTGAGCGACGTGTTCAACGCCATCTGCGTCATCGGCGACGCGACCGACGAGGTTATGTTCTACGGCAAGGGCGCGGGCAAGCTGCCCACCGCCAGCGCGGTTGTCGCCGACGTCATTGACTGCGTGAAGCACCGCGTCGCACGGAAGTATCTCTACTGGGCGCCCGCCGAGGAGGGCATGATCGCCGATTACCACGACGAGAAATGCTCCATGTACCTGCGTCTCTGCGGCAAGAGCACCGACGAGCTGATGACCATTGCCAACGAGCTTTGCAGGGAGTGCATCTATACCGACGGCGTGAACCCCGACGAGATCGCCATCATCACGGATATGGCAACCTACACCGAGCAGGAGATCACCGCCAAGAAATTCCTTGCCAGAGGCGTGAATGTCATCAGCGCCATGCGAACGCTCAGCCGATAACCGAGGGTGATGACCTTTGAAATTCAGAATACCCGCAACCAGCGCCAATATCGGTTCCGGTTTTGACGCGCTGGGCATTGCGCTGTCCATGTACAACGAGGTGGACATCGAGGAAAGCGACCGGCTGGAGATCACGTCGCTTGATGACGTTGAGGTTCCGGTCGGCAAGGACAATCTCATTTTTGTGTCCGCCTGCCGGCTTTATGAGGAATGCGGCAAGCCGGTTCCGATGGGCTTTAAGATCGCCCAGAGCAACGTCATTCCTATGACAAGGGGGCTTGGCTCCAGCTCCGCCTGCGTCGCGGCGGGACTGCTGGGGGCGAATTATCTGCTCGGCAAGCCGATGAGCAGGGAGGAGCTTGTCAACATCGCCTGCTCGATCGAGGGACACCCCGACAACACCACACCCGCGCTCTTAGGAGGACTTACCGCAGCCGCCGTGGAGGATGGAAGGGTCTATGCCGTCACGCTTCACGTCGCGGATAAATTCCGTTTTGCCGCCTTCATTCCCGATTTTGAGCTGAAGACTTCTGTCGCGAGGGGAATTCTGCCAAAGACGGTCTCGCGCGAGGACGCGGTCTACAATCTCTCCCGTTCGGCTTTGATGGCGGGATCGCTTGCCACCGGCAACGTGGAGAATCTCCGTGTCGCGGTGGGGGACAGGCTGCACCAGCCCTACCGCATGGGACTGATCCCCGGCGCGGAGGACATCTTCCGGCTGTCATACGAATTCGGCTCCTACGCGACCTACATCAGCGGCGCGGGACCGACGGTCATGTCCATCATCAGCCGCCGGTACGAGGAGGAATTTGAAAGCGAGATCTCCCGTGAGCTGATGGAACGCGGTCTCGGCAACTGGCGGATGGTGATCCTTGACGTGGATTCCCGTGGCGCACAGCGAATCAAGCGGCAACAGCGCGCTGACATACAATAACACGCGCTGCTTCACATACATATTATGCATCGGGGCATTCCCCTTAGTGTAATTCAGGCAATAAAATTAATTCGGAGGTATTGAACGTATGGGTTTAATAGTCCAGAAATTCGGCGGCACATCGGTCGCCGACGCCGAACGGGTGATGAACGTCGCCCGGATCGTTACCGACACCTATAAACAGGGCAACAAGGTGGTTGTGGTGGTGTCCGCTCAGGGCGACACCACCGATGATCTCATCGAGAAGGCAAAAGAGATCAATCCTTCCGCCTCCAAGCGCGAGCTTGACATGCTGATGACCGCCGGTGAGCAGATTTCCATTTCGCTGCTTGCCATGGCGATCCAGAAGTTAGGCTACCCGGTCATTTCCCTTCTGGGCTGGCAGGCGGGCTTTGTGACAAGCTCGGTCTATGGCAGCGCCAGAATCAGACGCATTGAGACCGACAGGCTTCAGAGCGAGCTGGATCAGAACAGAATCGTTGTCGTTGCCGGATTCCAGGGGCTTAACAAGTACGACGACATGACGACCCTCGGCAGAGGCGGCAGCGATACCAGCGCCGTTGCCATTGCCGCGGCGCTCCGCGCCGACAGGTGCCAGATCTTCACAGACGTGGAGGGCGTCTACACCGCCGATCCGCGCAAGGTGGAGACCGCGGTCAAGCTCAGCGAGATTACCTATGACGAAATGCTGGAGCTTGCCACGCTCGGCGCGCAGGTTCTCAACAACCGTTCTGTTGAAATGGCAAAGAAGTATAACGTAAAGCTTGAGGTGCTTTCATCGCTTGTCAGAAAGCCCGGTACTATAGTGAAGGAGAAGGTTAAAATGGAAAAAATGCTTATCAGCGGCGTAGCAAAGGACACACATGTTGCCCGAATCTCCCTTCTGGGACTTCCCGATGAACCGGGTATCGCGTTCCAGGCGTTCAGCCGCCTTGCCTCGAAGAATATCAATGTCGACATTATTCTCCAGTCCATTGGCAGAGACGGCACGAAGGACATCAGCTTTACCGTGGCGGAGGACTGCTGTGAGGACGCGGAGGTTCTGATGCAGGAATTCGTCGCCAGTGTCGGTGGCAAGGGCGTTGCCCTCGAGAAGGCGGTCGCGAAGGTGTCCATTGTCGGAGCGGGTATGGAGACGCACGCAGGCGTTGCGGCGAAGATGTTTGAGGCGCTGTACGGCGCTCACATCAATATCCGGATGATTTCCACCAGCGAGATCAAGATCTCCGTCCTGATCAACGAGGAGGACGCTGACAAGGCTGTTTCCGCCATTCATGCCATGTTCATCGGCTGATTATGATAATGATATGATTGCCTGACGCATCAGTGTCGGAGGACAAATCCGGCACTGGTGTGTCTGCCATTTTCTGAAAATTCGGAGGGAATAATTACTGCAATGAAAAAGAGAAAGACG
Organism: uncultured Eubacteriales bacterium; assembly: GCA_900316495.1. Lineage (GTDB taxonomy): Bacteria > Bacillota > Clostridia > Oscillospirales > Acutalibacteraceae > RUG762. The sequence continues at coordinate 43,133 of ONDC01000001.1, read as the reverse complement.
ATATTGATGAAGCTGACAGCGCTGGCGGCGCTGGCTGCACTGCTTTTCTGTATGGCAGGCTGTTCGGGAGAGAACACGGAGGCAACCTCTTCTGAGATAAAGCCCAACAAGAATGCGGACGGCACCTATTTTGACAACGGCGAGACCTTCTGCCGCGGCGTCTGGGCTGCCGACGACGGAGAGAAGAGAGTCGGTTATTACATATTCTACGACGGAGAGAACGGCAAGTTCAGCGACGCTCAGCTTGGCATGGAGGTTCCTTTTAAGGTGAGAGTCAACAAAGAGACTGTCGATTTTGCCCTTGGCGCGGCAGATTTTACCGATCCCACGACCGTGGAGAACGTGGGGGAGGGCAAGCGCACGCTCACATGGACCAATGAGAACCGGGTGGAAAATCTTGTGCTGCTCACGGAGCAGGAGCCGGATTCCTTTAGCTATTTTACCCGGAACGATCTCAGTGAGATGGCGCTGGATTATTATGAGACGCAGAAGGGCGAACGTCCCGTGTCGGCGGATGTCGTGGTGGGAGCAGACGGTATGGCTTTGATCACGCTGAGCGGCAAAAACGGCAGGGAATTGGCGGTCTATGAGGTGGACAGTCTCTCCGGCAAGGGTACTGTGAAGGGCACTGACAAGGAAGTACAGCTGGAAAGAAGTACCGAAGACGACTGATTTCGGAAGGTTTTATACGGAAGCAAAAGCATGTAGCTCGTGCGAGAGTTACATGCTTTTTGTGTATGTTTTCAGGCTATTCATAGTTATTAACATATTATTTATATAAAATACACTAAAAATCATTATATCGAGGGATCGACAGGTGTATAATAAAACTAAGCGGAAATGCAATTGTTTCCGCAATACATACGGAGGTGTTTACTTTATGGATAACGCTCGCCGAGCTGCGGCGTTTTATCTGGAAGACAGCCGCGGACAACTGGCGGCAAAGTTGCTTGCCCTTTGCCGCGATGAAGGCGACAAGATGTCGGTGGTCGGTGTGTTCCCGAGTTGCGGGAAGGAGTACGCCGAGCGCACGGAAGAGCTTTTCAGATATTCGTCCTCGATAGGAGCAAATCTCACGGTGCTTTACAGCACACAGCCGGCGGCCGCGCTTCTGAAATATGCGGGAAGCCATGCCGTTACGGATATTATCATCAGTGAAAGCGACACCAGCGGAGCGGCAAGGCTTATCAGAAGAATGCTGCCCGGGGTTTCGGTCTTTCTGGTTCCGCCGGACGGCGGCAAATACAGCTTATTTGCACCCGGCTTTCTTGCCGGTCGTGCGGACGCGTCCAGAAGCGCACGTGTTTAGTCCTTTTTGAACGGCATGTTGAATCAACCCGATGCGCGGAAAAGCGCATGAATGAATTTGAAAACAGTCAGATTTCCGGTTTTTTTCAATCGGAATTATGTGAAGTATATTTTTTCTATTGTCAGTGGCAGTCGGTTGCAAAAGCGACCGGCTGTTTTTTTTCGTATTATTGCATATTTCCGGAATTGATCGCATAGGAATGGAAACGAAGTGGTTACAAAATAATGACAGAGTGATTTCGTCAGCTTGAACAAGTTTTCGGTTTCTCGCTTTAATACGATAAATTGCTTGAGGAACGGTTTATGTTGAATTAGAATAATTAATCATGCCGCAATCCAATTGTTTTATACAAATGAGAAAATCAATATATGCAATACAAACAAAAGTTTTGATAATAACTTGTTTGACAGAACGAAAGATAAGGACTATAATAGGCACATCGTTCGGGAGTGATTCCCGGATGTCCCCAAAAAGAAGGAAAGCAGAGGGATCATTCATGCGTATGATCAGTAAAGCATACAAATTCATCAGGAGCCGCAAGGGGGCTACCATGCTTCTTGCTGCGGCTGCACTGACCGGTTCGGTCATTCTTTCGTCCAGCCTTTCGGTGGTCAGGGTCGTGGATGGCGATGTGACGAGCAAGGTGATCACGACCAAGAACAGAAACTCTGTGGAAATCATCCGGCAGGCGGGCGTTGCCCTGTCGGAGCATGACGAATATTCTGTCAACGGCGCGGATAGCTCCATCATCGAGATCATCCGGGCGTTCGATATAACGGTATTCGACGGCGGAGAGGAAAAGACCGTTTCCGCTGTGAGCGGCACCGTTGCCGACGCGCTGGAGAATGCGGGCATTGCCCTTCCCGAGGGGGAGGACATCGTTAATGTCGCGCTTTCTTCCGAGGTCGATGAGGGCATGACGATCAGAATCGACCGTGTCAGAACCGTGACGGACACAAAGACAAAAACGGTCAAGTACCAAACCGTCACCAAAAAGGATAAGACGCTTGCTGCGGGCAAGACGAAGGTCTCTGTCGAGGGCGTCAACGGCGAAAAGAAGGTTACAACAGTCAGAAGGTATGTCAACGGCAAGCTGACTGACACCAAAGTAACCGAAAAGGTCACGAAAAAAGCAGTCAACAAGGTGGTGCTTAAGGGTACCGGAAAGGAAGCGAAGAAGACTTCCGCTAAGAAATCCTCTGTTTCTGTCAACAAGGGCGGCAAGACCCTTACTATCAACGGCAGGGAGATCAGCTACTCCAAGGTGCTAACCGGAACAGGTACCGCCTACACGGCCCGCAGAGGGGCGCGCACATCCACCGGCAAGGCTGTCAAGGTGGGACTGGTAGCGGTCGATCCGAGAAAGATCCCCTACGGCACCAGGCTCTACATCGTGTCCTCCGACGGAAGGTACAACTACGGATATGCTATCGCGGCCGACACAGGCGGCGCGCTCAGAAGTGGAAGAGTTCTTGTCGACCTTTTCTACAACACCGAGCGCGAGTGTGTCAACTTCGGCAGACGTCAGGTCAAGGTCTACATACTTGACTGAAAAACAGCATGAAAATTCGGAACGGACGCCGTTTCGCAGCGGTATTGACAGGCTGCGGGACGGCGTTTTTGCGGCGTTCAGAGAAATTTCAAACTTTTTTGGAGCGAACGACGCGTTTGACACAAAATATACTTGATGAAACAAAAGAAATGTAGTATAATATTTCTAATATGACCCTGTTTCCTCATTGTGAGAATGGTGCGAAAAAATGAAGTAAGGAAGGTACATGGCTATGGATAAATTTTGGAAGGGCTTCAAGAGCGGTACGGACATCCGGGGCGTCGCAGTGGACGGCGTGGAGGGGGAACCCCTCAACCTCACCGATGAGGTGGTCGGCAGGATGGCGAAGGCGTTTCTGCAGTGGCTTTCGCAGCGGACGGGAAAGAACCCCGCCGGGCTGAAGGTCGCCGTGGGACACGACAGCCGCATTTCCGCCGACAGGATACGCTCGGCGGTCGTGAACGCCATGGTGGAATGCGGCGCGAGGGTTCTGGACTGTGGGCTTTCGTCCACTCCCTCGATGTTCATGATCACGCTTGACAGGCAACTGGACGGCTCGGTGCAGATCACCGCCAGCCATCACCCCTATCACCGCAACGGACTGAAATTCTTCACTCCCGCAGGCGGTCTGGACGGCTGCGACATTGAAGCTATTTTAGGCTTCTGTGACAGCGGAGACCTTCCGGCGTCCGAAAAAGGCGGCAGCGCGGAGAAAATCGATTATATGAAGGATTACGCCGCGCATCTGCGCGACATCATCTGCAAGGGCATCAACAGCGACCATTATGACCGGCCGCTCGAAGGACTGCATATCGTCGTGGACGCAGGCAACGGCGCGGGCGGCTTTTATGCCTATGACGTTCTGAAGCCTCTCGGCGCGGATATATCGGGCAGCGTCTTCCTCGAGCCGGACGGCATGTTTCCCAATCACATTCCCAATCCAGAGGACAAGAAGGCCATGGAGTCGATCTGTCATGCCGTGCTGCAATCGCACGCCGATCTGGGCGTGATTTTCGATACCGACGTGGACAGGGGCGGCGCTGTGGACGATTCCGGCGCGGAGATCAACCGCAACCGGCTGGTGGCGCTCGCTTCGGCCATTGCCCTTGAAAACTGTCCCGGCGGCACCGTCGTCACGGATTCCACCACCTCGGCGGGGCTGAGAAAATTCATTGAAGGCTCGCTCGGAGGGGTTCACTACCGCTACCGCAGGGGCTACCGCAATGTCATCAATCGCGCGATCGAGCTGAACCGGGAGGGAATCGACTGTCCTCTCGCCATCGAGACCAGCGGTCACGCCGCCATGCGGGATAATTATTTCCTTGACGACGGCGCGTATCTCGTGACGATGATTATCATAAAAATGGCGCAGCTCCGTGCGCGCGGCGAAAGCCTTTCCATGCTGACGGCGGCGCTGGAGGATCCGCTGGAGGAATGTGAGCTTCGTTTCAGGATTACCGCCGAGGACTTCAGGGAATATGGACAGCAGGTGCTTGCCGACCTGGAGGAATATGCCAAGGCACGCGAGGATTGGATCATTGCCGACGACAACCGCGAGGGAATCCGCGTGTCCTTTGAGGATGAGCAGGGCTGGTTCCTGTTGCGCCTGAGTGTCCACGACCCGATCATGCCCCTCAATCTGGAGAGCATGAAGGAGGGCGGCTGCCGGGCCATCGCGGAAAAGCTCTACGCGTTTCTCAAGGGCTGCCCGTATCTTGACATAACGGCGATTGAAAGAATGATAGGCTGAGAAGGACGGTGTGCGTGTTGGAGGATAAGAAAAAGAACAACGCTCTGTTTGACGATTCCCTTCTGAATGAGCTTAACGGCGTGAATCCCGGGGAGTCAGACGGACAGGCGGACGCTTCGGCGGAAGAAAAACCCCGGGCTGAAGCGCCTGCGGAAAAGCGTCTCGATGAATCGACGGAACAATCGGAACAGCCGGAGAAGGAAAAAGCCGCCGGCGTATCCGAAGACGCGAACCGGGCGAATCAAAAGCTGTTTATTCTCAGAGTGCTTGCCGTCGCGGTAGGGGTTCTTGGATTTGTCATGCTGGTCTGCGGTCTGGCGCTTCACAGGCTGGACGAGGAAAGCAGGAAAATGCCGGAAAAGGAGCAGATGCCGGAGGAATACATTGAGGAATTCTTTTCGGACGAGCATTTTACACCCAACATTGAGGATTATATTGAGCCGGAGGCGTGAGGAGGTTGCCTGTCATTGGAGAACAACGAAAATAAAATATACGTCAGCACGATCGGAGAGGGCATCCGTTTCCGTTCGGTGCGGGAGACGAGATTCAAGAATGCCTGCATAGAGGTTCACTTCTACTATCCCCTCAAAAGGGAAGAGGTCACTGTGAACGCGGTGCTGATTTCCATGCTGCGCCGTTCCTGCGCGAAATATCCTCAGTACTCCGAGCTGCGCCGCGCCCTTTCCATGCTTTACGGGGCGGTATTGGACACGTCGGTGTCCAATATCGGCACATGCCAGATGTTGACCGTGGGAATTGATTATGTCGACGACAGGTTCATTCCGGGAGACGAATGTGTGTCCGGCGAATGTGCCGGGCTGCTCAGCGAGCTGATCTTCCGCCCGACCGTCGGCGAGAATGGCTCCCTGTTCAGAGAGGACGACCTGGAGATCACGCTTCGCAACGCCGAAGAACGAATCCGCTCCCGCATTAACGACAAGGCGGAATACGCTTCGTCCCGCTGCACCGAGATCATGTGCGAGGGCGAACCGATGAGCATTGAGCCGGGCGGTTATCTGGAGGATCTGCCGGGTGTGACCCGTGAGGCGCTGGCGCAGGCGTGGAGAAAAATCATTTCGACGGCAAACGTCGAGATCATTATGGTCGGCGGAGCGGATCACAAGCCCGTCGAAAAAATATTCGCCCAAGAATTCGGGGCGGTTGCCCGCGAATGCAAGGGGCTTCCCGCGCCGCCGGTGTATAAGGAGCCGACGGAGGTCAAGGAGGTCACCGAGCGCATGGAGCTGCAGCAGAGCAAGATGATTATGGGCTTCCGTATGCCGATACTGGAGCCGGACGACCGCACGATGGCGGCGCGCTTGATGTCGCTGCTTTTCGGCGGCGCCACTACCAGTCTGCTTTTTAAGAACGTGCGGGAAAAGCTCAGCCTGTGCTATTACTGTTCGTCCGGCTACTCCCGTTCCTCAGGGCTGCTTTATGTGCGCAGCGGCATTGAGGAGGAAAACCGTGAACAAGCAATAGAGGAGATCAAGCGCCAGCTTGACATTATCGCGAACAATGCCTTTACCGATGACGAATTCAACGCCGCCAAGCTGTTTTCGCTGAGTGCGTTCGACAATATTGCCGATTCCGTCGGCTCGATCGAGTCGTGGTATTCCATGCAGTTCCTTGATGGCTGCGTGCGCACGCCGGAGCAGGCTGCGGAGCGCATGAAGGCTGTCACCCGGAGCCAGGTGGCGGAATGCGCTTCTTCTGCGCGGCTCGATACGATTTATCTGCTTGCGCCGGAATTATCGGAGGAAACCGGCGAGCCGGAGGGAGGCAATGAGAATGAGTGATGTGATGGACAGATTCCGGATCCATGAGGACAGTCTGACAGGTGAAACGGTGTATTACACCACCCATCCGACCGGCGTTAAGATTGCCATCTGTCCGAAGCCGGAATTCAAGACGGCTTACGCGACCTTTGGAACAAAATACGGCTCTATCGACAATGATTTCAGCGTGGACGGGGGAGAGTTTACCCGCGTACCCGACGGAATAGCGCATTATCTGGAGCATAAGCTCTTTGAAAACGAGGACTGCGGCGCGTTTGAACGTTACGCAAAGACCGGCGCGTGCGCCAACGCCTATACGGGCTATGACAAGACCTGTTATTTGTTTTCCTGCACGCGGCATTTTGAAGAGGCGTTCGGGATACTGCTTGACTTTGTGCAGAAGCCGTTCTTTACCGAGGAGACGGTGGAGAAGGAACGAGGCATCATCGCGCAGGAGATTAAGATGTATCAGGACAGTCCCGGATGGCAGGTATTTGCCAACCTGATGAAGGCGATGTACCGCGAGCATCCCGTGAGGATCGACGTCGGCGGAACGGTGGAATCCATTTCACAGATTACGCCGGAGCTGCTTTATCAATGCTATCACACCTTCTATAACCCGGACAATATGGTGCTAACGGTTGCCGGCAAGGTCGATCCGCAGCGGGTGCTGGAGTTGTGCGATGAGCTGCTGCAGCCCAAGGAGCGACATGAGATTGTCCGCCGCAGTCCGGAGGACGACGGGAAAGTGGTACAGTCCTTCATTGAGCAGGAGTCTGACGTTCCGCTTCCGCTTTTCCAGCTGGGCTTCAAGCAGAGCTATCGAAGGATCAGCGAGCGTGAACGGATTCTTTCCGGCATTTTTAGGAGCGCTGTCTTCGGTCCGATCTCGGATTTTTACGACCGCATGATGCGGAAGAAGCTCATCAATCCCGGCTTTGGGGCGGATTCCCTGTACCTGAGGGGTGCGAGCGCTTCTCTCTTCCAGGGAATGAGCGCTTCTCCGGAAACGCTGCGCGACGAGATATTTGAAGAAATCGAGCGTGTGAAGCGCGAGGGGATTTGTCCCCGGCTCTTTGAATGCGCGAGGCGCAGCTGCTACGGAGGAATGGTGACGCTTTTCAACAATGCCGATGATATTGCGGATTATCTTTGCGACGATCTCATGTTCGGCACCGACACCTTCGTCGCGGCGAGGGCTGCCGCCGATGTGACGGTGGAGGAAGCCAACGAGCTTTTCCGTGAGCAATACGATATTTCAAACAGTTCGCTGTCTGTTGTCAGACGGGGCAAGGAGGGCAATTAATGGAAGTCAGTTTTCCGAAGCTGGGGCTTGAGTTTAACATCAACCGGGTGGCGTTCAGTCTTTTCGGACTGGATATTTACTGGTACGCGCTGCTGATTATGACGGGCTTTATTCTGGCAGTTCTTTACGCGTGGAGAAGTACAAAGACCTTTGACGTGAAGATGGATCCGCTGATCGACGTGGTGCTGGTGGGGCTTTTCTGCGGCATTGTCGGCGCGAGAATCTATTATGTCATCTTCCGGTTCGACAGCTACAGCAGCCTGTGGGATATGATCAATATCCGAGACGGAGGTCTCGCCATTTACGGCGGCGTCATCATGGCGTTTTTATCCGGTCTGATCATGTGTAAATATATTGAGAAGATAGAGATTCTTCCGATATTTGATATTGCGGCAATTGGATTCCTGATAGGGCAGGGGGTCGGACGCTGGGGCAACTTCATGAATCAGGAGGCGTTTGGCAGCAAAACGGGTCTGCCGTGGGGCATGTACAGTGTCAACACCTACTATTATGATGTGATTGACGGCGTTTCGCAGAAGGTGGGACCGACGGCGGTGCATCCCTGCTTCCTCTATGAATCGATATGGTGCCTGACAGGGTTTATCCTGCTGCACATTGTCAGCAGACGCTATTATAAATTCAAGGGACAGATCTTCCTCAGCTATCTCGTCTGGTACGGTCTGGGCAGAGCGTGGATCGAGGGTCTGAGAACCGACAGCCTTTGGCTGGTGGAAAATATTCTCAAAGTCTCGCAGCTGCTTGCCATTCTCTGCGTTCTGGTGGCAGGCGCGTTGCTCTGGCTGGGATGGAATGACAAGCCGCTTCCGCTGCCGAAGGTAAAGCGCACCGAAAAGGGCAAGGGAATAGCCGGACTCGGATTTGAATTTGAGCTATTCCAGGTTTCATTTCAGCCTACAAAGCAGTGGGCGGAATCGCATGCTTTCGCTGCTGCTGACGAAACCTCAGCGGTATCGGATCAAGGAAGCGCCGACGCGAAATAATAAAAGAGGTGATCTATTTTGGATAACTGGAACGCAGGCGGCTACAGCTTTGAAACCGACAAGAGCATTTCAAATGAAGACGACGAAATGGCGGCGTTTGAGGCTGAATGCGCCAGAATGCTTGAACAGGAGCACGAACGCCGTGCCAAAGAGGAGAGAGACGCCGCGGCGGCAAAGGAAGCGGAGGCGGCGCCTGCCGCCTCGATAGCGGAAGAAGAGGCGGAGTCTGAAACGACTTGCGAGCCATTGCCCGAACCTGAACCGCAAACAGCGCCGGAGCCTGAACCGACGTCCGAGCCGGATCAGATGCAGGAGAGACAGCCCGAACCGGAGCAGCAGCCTGCGGCTGCATCAGATACCGAGCCAGAACCGGAGCAAAAGCAGGAGAAACAGCCCGAACCGACCAGACTGACGCATCACGATGAACTGGTTGCCATCATGCGGGCGGAATCAAGCGAAAGTATGCGTCATTCCTCTGCCGCCAGAAGCAAGGAGGAGACAAATGAATCGACGGAGGAGTACTCTGAGATCAAAGATGAACGGCTTCCAAACTGGCTGAGACTGTTTTTTACGGTCATGCTTCTCGGACTCGGCGCTGCTGGATTATATGTAATGGTTGAAATGGATTATCATTCCAACATATTTGACCCGCTCTGCTTTACCGAGATCACCATTTGTCTGCTGACCGCCGTGGGGCTTAACGCTTCCTTTATTCCCTTCCGCGTGGGGAAGGAAATGATCATGCGAATCGCCGCATATGCGCTGTTTGCATTTTATGTGGTCTATGCCGCGGACGCTCTGTTTCTGGAACGGCTGCTGAACAACGGAATTGATAAGGATCATGTCATGGCGTATGCCAAAATGAACATACACACCGATGTGGTCGGGGGTCTGACCGCCATGGGAAATGCGGGAATGTTGGGATGCGCTTTGTTTGTGGTTCCGTTTGCGTTTATCATGCTTGTTCTTTTCAAGCCGTTCCGTCACATATTCCTTTATCTGCTGACGATGGCATTTCTCTTTTTTGCGGTGAGTGCCATCCGGATACTGACCATGTCGGGATCGTTTGACCTGTCGCAGGGCTGTATGGCGATGACCGGAGCGGTGGCGGCATATGTCGTTTTTGTATTCCCCCCGCTGCGGGAGCTGCTGGTGAATTCAGGGCTGATATTGTGGGAGTATGACGATGACGAGGACGAAGACTGAAGATTTCTTGCTTATTCTATTTTTGGAGTTGATATTTCATGGCAAAAATAATTGACGGAAAGGCTGTTGCCGCGCGCGTGCGCGCCGAGGTTGCTGCCGGGACCGCAGCGCTCAGGGAGAAAGGTATTACCCCCGGCCTCGCGGTGATTATCGTGGGGGATGACCCCGCTTCAAGGGTATATGTCAACAATAAAAAGAAGGCGTGCGCCGAGGTGGGTTTCAGGTCGGAGGAATTTGCTCTCCCCGCCGACACCGATCAGAGCGAACTGCTGGCACTTGTCAGATGTCTCAATGACCGCAGCGACATCAATGGCATTCTTTGTCAGCTTCCGCTTCCGCAGGGGCTTGACGATAAAGCGGTTATAAAGGCGATTGCTCCTGAGAAGGATGTGGACGCCTTCTCCGAAGAAAACGTCGGCAGGATTATGATAGGCAAATATGACTTCCTGCCCTGCACCCCCGCCGGCGTTATGGAGCTGATCAAGGAAAGCGGCGTCGAGGTGGCCGGAAAGGAATGTGTGGTGATCGGCAGAAGCAATATTGTCGGCAAGCCGATGGCAATGCTGCTGCTTCATCAGAACGGCACCGTTACCATCTGCCACAGCCGCACAAAAAATCTCGCCGAGGTGACAAAAAGAGCCGATATTCTGGTTGCCGCCGTGGGTAAGGCAAAATTCGTCACGGCCGATATGGTGAAGGAAGGCGCGGTCGTGATCGACGTGGGAATGAACCGCGACGAAAACGGCAAGCTCTGCGGCGACGTGGACTTTGCTTCGGTGGAGCCGAAGTGCGCCGCCATCACGCCGGTTCCCGGCGGCGTCGGGCCGATGACCATCGCCATGCTGATGAAGAATACACTCAAAGCCGCCAAGCTTCAGAACGGAATCAAGTAATGGCGCCATAAACAAAAACCCGTGTTTCCCATGCCAAGGCAGGGGAAATACGGGTTTTTTTGCGTGCAACCGCTTATTTCTTAAAGACAAATTTCTTCTGGAAAAAGTAATTGAAGATGAAGAGGATGGTGTCGACGATTGCCTTGACAATTGTCTCGTGCCAGCCAAGCAGTCCGACGAAGAATTCCACCGACTTCGCGGAGATCAGCATCTGCACAACAGCGAGGCAGAAGTACTTAACAGCCGAGGAAAGAATGTGTCCCTTCTTGTGGAACACCACGTTCTTGTTGACGATAAAGTTGACCGTCGCGGAGATCACACGGGCGATAGCGGTGGCGACGAGAATTCGGTAACCGAAGTCGCGGGGCATTACGTATCTCGCAAGGATGGTGAAAATCGCCAGATCAAGCAGCGTGCAGCCAATCGACGTGAAGATAAACGAGAAGAAGCTGCGGAAAATGAGCAGGTAAATCTTGATCGAGTCAATGACGGGGTTGAAGTGGGAGCTGCTGTTCTCATCTATGTAGATGGTGTCAATCGGAATTTCATAGATCTCAATCTTGTGCTTGCGGCATTCGATGAGCATATTCATCTCATACTCAAACCGTTCACCGAAGATTTTGAGCATTCTTGGGACGATTTTGAGTGGAATTCCGCGCAGTCCCGTCTGGGTGTCCATCAGCTTCTGTCCGAACATCACGGCGAACACGCCCGACGTCACCTTGTTGCCAAAGGACGAGCGCGCGGGAATATCCGGAGAGTTGAAGTTGCGGGAGCCGAGAATGAGACGGTTGTCGTCCCGGATCAGTTCCTTGGCCACGCGGATCGTGTCCTTCAGACGATGTTGTCCGTCGGCGTCACCGGTGACAATGCCAATGCAGTCGGGGTGATTCTTCAGCACATATTCCATGCCGGTTTTTAATGCCCTGCCCTTGCCGCGGTTGACCTTGTGCCTGAGTACGGTGCATTTGTCCATTGCGGCGACCTGATCAAAAATGGGGTCGTATTTTTCCGAACTGCCGTCGTTGATGACTACGATCTCACGGAAGTCCTCGGCGGCAAGCTGCTGTACGTAATGAATCAGCTTTTGGTCGGGGTTGAGAGCGGGAATCATGATCGTGACGTTCATGGATTTATTTGCCTGTTTTCTTTGCCTTTCACGTCTTTTGGCTGCCTGACTTTTTTTCATACAATTATCGCATCCAATCCTTATTCTTCATCCAGCTTGAGTACTGCCATAAACGCGTCCTGAGGAACCTCGACAGAGCCGAGCTGTCTCATGCGCTTTTTGCCTTCCTTCTGCTTTTCCAGCAGCTTTTTCTTTCGCGTGATGTCGCCGCCGTAGCATTTGGCCAAAACGTCCTTGCGCAGCGCCTTGACCGTCTCGCGGGCGATGATCTTGCCGCCGACGGCTGCCTGAATTGGCACCTCGAAAAGTTGACGCGGAATGTGCTCCCGCAGCTTGGCGGTCATCTTGCGGGCGCGGGGATAGGCGCTGTCCGCGTGTACGATGAAGGAAAGCGCGTCCACCACCTCGCCGTTGAGCAGAATGTCCAGCTTGACCAGGTTGGAGCGCTGGTAGCCTGCCGGTTCGTAATCAAATGAGGCGTAGCCCTTGGTGCGGCTTTTGAGCGCGTCGAAAAAGTCGTAGATGATCTCGTTCAGAGGGAGAATATAGTGAATATCCACGCGGTCGGTGTCGATGTATTCCATTCCCTTGAAAACGCCGCGCCTGTCCTGACAAAGCTCCATGATGTTTCCGACGTATTCGGTGGGGGAATAAATATGCGCTTCGCAGATCGGCTCCTCCGCTTCCTGAATCAGGGAGGGGTCGGGGTAATTGGTGGGGTTGTCGATGTAACGCGTCTGACCATCGGTGCCGGTGATTCTGTAGATGACGCTGGGAGCGGTGGTAATCAGATCCAAATTGTATTCCCGCTCCAGACGCTCCTGGATAATCTCCATGTGCAGCAGTCCGAGGAAGCCGCAGCGGAAGCCGAAGCCCAGTGCAACGGAGGTTTCCGGCTCATAGGAGAGCGAAGCGTCATTGAGCTGCAGCTTTTCGAGCGCGTCGCGCAGGTCGCCGTATTTGGCGCCGTCCGCCGGATAAATGCCGCAGAATACCATGGGATTTGCCTTGCGGAAACCGGGAAGGGGCGTATCGGCGGGGCGCGCGGCATTGGTGACGGTATCGCCCACCATTGCCTCGGAGACCGTCTTGATGGAGGCGGCGATGTAGCCGACCTCGCCGGCGGCAAGCTCCTTGACCGGTTCGAGCGTGGTGGTGCGCATGTAGCCGCATTCCACCACATTGAATTCCGCGCCGGTGCTCATCATGCGGATGGTGTCGCCGGGACGCAGGCTGCCCGCCATGAGCCTGACGTAGACGATCACGCCCTTGTAGCTGTCGTAGTAGCTGTCAAAAATCAGCGCCTTGAGCGGCGCTTCGCGGTTGCAGTCAGGCGCGGGAATGTCGGTGACGATTTTCTCCAGAACATCCTCGATGTTCAGACCGACCTTTGCGGAAATCTGCGGCGCGTCCTCGGCAGGCAGTCCGATAATGTCCTCGATCTCGTGAATGACCCGCGCCGTGTCGGCGGAGGGAAGATCGATCTTGTTGATGACCGGCACTACCTCCAGACCCGCGTCAATGGCGAGATAGGTGTTGGCGAGTGTCTGGGCTTCAATGCCCTGGCTTGCGTCGACGACCAGTATCGCGCCCTCACACGCGGCGAGGGAACGGGATACCTCGTAATTGAAGTCGACGTGACCGGGGGTGTCTATCAGATTGAAGGTGTACAGCTCGCCGTCCGACGCCTTGTAATTGAGGGTGACGGCGTGGGATTTGATGGTAATGCCGCGTTCCCGTTCAAGCTCCATGTTGTCAAGGATCTGATCCTCCATCTCGCGCTGGCTGACGGAATAGGTTTTTTCTAAAATGCGGTCGGCAAGCGTGCTCTTGCCGTGGTCTATATGGGCAATAATGCTGAAATTGCGTATTTTATCCTGTGGAGCTGGCAATTTATCTTACACCTCATTATTCGTTCTGTCGGGATTGTGTTATCTCCCGGAGCCTCTGCTGTTGAATTTTTTTCCTGTATGCCGCTTTTCCGCGTGTGAAGCGGGGGAACGGCGCTGTTGCGTGGAGGCGTCCGAATATCTGTGCCGGGGAGAAAACAGATTTTCATTTTTCGCTGCGGACTGGGACGGGCGTTTCTTTCGGTCGGTCGAGGAACGCACAGGACGGGGGCTGTTCCCGATTCCCGCGCTTGGGATGACGATTCTCGAGGTCGCCGAATGCTCCGACCGGTTCCCGCTGTGCGACGTATCCGCTTCGTCTGCGTCTTGCTTCGGTTCACCGATCTGTACAAACGCAGTTAGCTTTCCCTGTCTGTATAGCACATAGACAAAGCAGACAGCCGCTATGATGAAATCGACCAGTATGAGGGAAAAGTGGTCAAATGTCCGCGCAAGGGGAGTGCTGATGAGTAGAATCAGCTGAATAATGCTGAGAAGAATGAAAACACATCCCGTGATGAAGCTGATCAGACTGCTTTTGTCGTATTCCTGTATTTTGTCAGTCAGCTTTTTCAGCATGCCGTTTCCGTCGTTTTTCCGATTCTGGTTTTTATTGCTTTTCTTTTTATTCATTATGAACCCCTGTTCTTAAATCAACCTAAAAAAGTGTATCAGTATTTCTTCAGATTCCGGTAATATTTGTTTGGAAGCAATCTGTTCCCGGAGCGAAGGGAGCCTGAAGTGCGGGCGCTATAACGTTTTCTGCTGCCGGGGGAAACGTTGAGCTTGGGAGTCCGGCTGCGGATTACGACAGAGAAAACATATCCCACCGCCAGCAGTATTAGTCCCCATCCGATGATGCCCAACAGGAGGGTGGCGGCATTTGTGCTTCTTCGGGCTTTTGCGTATTCCAGCAGCATAGGATCAGCGGTGGAGGAATACAGATCGAGGTCGGTGTTGTCGCTTACGTCGTTGACGATGCCGCCGCCGTTAACCGATGACGTGTTGTCGGCGGGGGTTCCGGAGGAGGAGACGTCCCCCTCTCCGATTTCAAGCTCATATTTTGCCGATATGGTGACGGTTTTGGATTTCGGGACGGTTGCCGTGATGATAACGGTGCCGCTTTTCAGACCTACTACCTTGACGGCGCGGTTATCGATTTTTTTGACGGTGGCAATTTCGGGGTCGGAGGATTCAAATGTGGTATTGAATTTGTATCCCATGTCCTTAATGGTCAGATACAGCACGGTGGATTTGCCGACGGTAATGCGCTTGGTGTTCGCCTCGGAAAAGCCGACTGTGCCGAGCGTCTCCTGCGGGTTGGAGGAGACGGTGACCTCCGGCACGCTGGCGTCGGGATCAGAGGATGAATTGCTGTTTCGTGTGGTGCCGACGGTGTTGGATGACGTCCCGTTCTGTCCGGTGGCGTGAGCTGCGGGGGCGGTGATGAGCAGAATGCAGACAGCCGCAAGCGCGGTCAGTAACGCTGTCAGTCTGCGATATGCGCCTGTTTCGCCTCGCTTATCATGCTTCATGGCTTTTCCCTCCGTTTCTGTCAGGTGTAATTCTCAAGGTGATACGACTCATGTCATTTTATTATATCAAATTATTTCGATAATTGCAAGGTCAAAGTTACACGGTGATGTAAATAATCTGATAATTACAAAAAAAGCGAGCCTTGACGGTTTTTTTGCAATTCCGTTCAAGGCTCGTTTGAATTCATGCTTCAGAAGGATGTATTATTCGGAAACAGCAGACTCCGTTGCGGATGTCATTTCCTTTGTACTCTCGGACACAACGTCTATCGGCTTCTTGGCCAGCGCAAAGAGGTCGAGTACCTCCTGTGAGGGCTTTTTGCTGATGAGCGAGACCAGCACGGCGGCGAGCATGCCACAGAAGAAGCCGGGGATAATCTCGTAAATGCCGGTGTTGAAAAGACCGATCTTGTAAATGCCGGAATCACCTGTGAAGAGCAGGTACCAGACCATGTCCACGGCAAATCCGGTGACGATTCCCGCGACCGCGCCGGGATAGGTGAATCTCTTCCAGTAGAGGGCGAGGAGGATGACCGGACCGAAGGAGGCGCCGAAGAAGCCCCACGCGCATTCCACCAGCTCCATGATGCCCTCGCAGCTCGGACTGCTGGCAATCAGGAAGGCGACAACCGCGATAATGACAACCACGATTCTGCCCGCCCACATCATTTCCCTGTTGGACGCATTCTTGCGGATGACCGCCTTGTACACGTCGGAGGAAAAGGCGGAAGAGGAGGCAAGAAGCTGGGAGTCGGCGGTGCTCATGGCAGCCGCGATAATGGCGGAGAGCAGAATGCCGGCGATGAATGCGGGGAAGAAGGTGCGCACCATTGTGACAAAGACAAGGCTCTTGCTGTCGGAGAGACTGTCGCCAAAGAGGTATCTGCCAAACAGGCCGACAACAGCCGACATGGTGAGGATGACAGCGGTCCAGCTGCTGCCGACGATCTGGGATTTCCTCATATCCTTTTCGGACTTGATGGCGATGAATCGCACGATGATATGCGGCATACCGAAGTAGCCGAGACCCCAGCCGAAGCCTGTGAGAATGTCGGCAATGCTCGCCCAGTTGAAGGAGCCGCTCGACAGCAGGTTGTAGTAATTGTCGGGAAGCACCGCGCCTGCGGCGATAACATGGCTGCCGGTTTTCACCGCGATCAGCGCTATGATCGGGCAGAGCATCAGGGCGCCCAGCATGAGAAGTCCCTGGAAGAAGTCCGTCCAGCAGACGGCATTGAAGCCTCCGAGGAAGGTGTAGAGAACGATAATGGCGGTAGCGACGATCATGGAGATTCTGGGATCCACGTCAAGAACCGTCTTGAAGAGGTCTCCGCAGGCGACGATGCTGGAGGCGGAGTAGACGCAGTAGACGATGACAAAGACGAGCGCGGAGATGATCTGCAGCGCCTTGTTTTTCGTCAGGAAGCGGTTGGTGAGAAACTGGGGAATGGTGATGGAGTCGTTGGCTCTGATGGAGAAGCGGCGCAGCTTCGGCGCGACAAAGATCCAAGCGGCAATGGTGCCGCAGAGAAGGCCGACGGCGATCCACACCTTACCCACGCCCGCCAGATAGATGGAACCCGGCAGACCCATGAGCACCCACGCGCTCATGTCGGAGGCTCCCGCGCTGAGAGCGGCCACCAGACCGTTCATATTTCTCCCGCCGAGGAAGTACTCCTTTTCGCTCTCGCTCTTTTTGGATTTGACAAAGAAGAAGATGCCTATTCCTATGACAAGCATGAAGTAAAGGGCGATTGCGCTCAATTCGATGGTGTTCAAGATTGATCAATCCTTTCCTGCCCGATTCCGGGCAAATAGTTGTACCCCGCAGACGGTCTGCGGTGCGGGTACTTCTCATTATATTGAATCCCTCCCGTTTTGTCAATATGATTTACCACTTTAATTCTTTAAAAAGCCAATTCGTTAAAATTTTTGTGCAAAAGTAATGTACATAGCGAAAAAAAAGAGGGGGATTAGAGAAAAAATGCTAAAAAAGGGCGAGTGGTTTTTGTAAACTTTTCGATTTGATAAAAACCAAATTAACAAAATTGTGGAATGTGACAAAAATTAAAGGTTTATTAATAATTTGTACATAGTTGAATTCATTACGGTGATATAATATGAATAGGAGTTGTTTATTGTTTTTGTGGAATTTGTGTTTTTTTCCGAATCTGGCTTGAATTGTTCGCCGTTCCAATCCGTTTTCATTGCAGAGAGATTTTTTAGATGTATTGTTTTTTTCGGTGACTGGTAAAAATTTTGAGGGATTAGTCATAATGAGAAAGATTTATGCGTAAATTGATTGAGACTGCTGCGGAATGTCCGCGGATTGCAATGTATTTCGGCAGGGCGTGAGCCTGAACAGCGAATTATTTAGTAGCCGATATGCTTTAGTGCTTTATCTACCAAAAACAACGAATGACAAATGCAAACAATTGGAGGTATGATTATGTATAACAACTATGGTATCACATTAGCGGATGCGCCAAGCTGCGTGAGAAGCGGCGGTTATAACGGTATGGAATCGCCCTATCTTGCGTCTGACAACCAATCAGGCAACTTTGCGGTCATACGTAATCATTCCCAGCGTGAGCGCATCCTCCAGATCGATGATCAGCTCATCGCCGCCAACGAGGAGTACAAGGCGCTCTCCGGGAATCTGTCTACGGCAAGCGAAGCCGTAAAGGATTATATCCAGACACGTATCGCCGAACTCAAGGAATCTCTCAACGCTCTTGAATTAGAGAGAAGCAGACTGCTGGCTATCGCCATGTAAGTGCCGTCTGCACATCCGGAAAGCCGCCTGTGCCGTATTTCATTTGTACACGCACAGGCACACACCAATCCATCAGATCAAGCAGAAAAGAATCCGGTTTTTGTCGAGCAGCATCGGCAGGAGCCGGATTTTTACATTTGCCGGAATGAATCTCGGATTTACAAAAAATTCATAGATAGCTATTGACTTTTGCGTTATACTGTGTATAATAAATATATACAGTATATATAAAAAGCTCAGATATACACAGTGAAAGAAGGCGATGGGACATTTGAAAATCATTATTTCCAATGCTGACCCAAGACCCATCTATGAGCAGATCACGTCGCAAATCAAGAATCTCATTATCACCGGCGCGCTTAAGTCGGGTGAGGCGCTGCCCTCTATGCGCTTTCTGGCGAAGGAGCTGCGGATCAGCGTTATCACCACCAAGCGGGCATATGAGGAGCTGGAACGGAGCGGTTTTATCGAGACGGTCGCGGGCAAGGGGAGCTTTGTCTCCGGCATGAACGCGGATTTTCTCCGCGAGGAGCACCTCCGCATCGCAGAGGAGCATTTGCAGCAGGCGGTGGACGCGGCGAAGTCGGCGGGAATCTCCCGGGACGAGCTGGTGGATACGCTTTTGATGCTCTATGACAGCAATTAGCTTAATCATTCTTTATGGGAAAGGCAACAGGTGAAACCATTATGGCAAACGCGATTGAAATCAAAAATCTGGTCAAGACCTACGGAGACTTTACCCTCTCCATCGATTCTCTTGCCATACCGTCCGGCTGTATCATGGGTCTGATCGGCTCCAACGGCGCGGGCAAGTCCACCATGATCAAGTCCATCCTAAACTTGATCAGAACAGAGAGCGGCGAGATCACGGTCAACGGAGTGAGCAACAAGTCAGAAGCCTCCCGCGAGGACGTAGGCGTCGTATTTGACGAGATCAAATTTTCGCAGGTGTTCACGGCTGCGGACGTCCGCCTGATTCTGAAGGGCGCCTATAAAAACTGGGACGATGACCTGTATCGTCAATACATCGATCAATTCAAGCTGCCGATGAACAAGAAGATCAAGGAATTCTCCCGCGGTATGAAGATGAAGCTCTCGCTGGCGGCGGCGCTGGCACATCACCCGAAGCTGCTGATCCTCGACGAGGCGACCAGCGGCATCGATCCGGTGGTGAGGGACGAGATCTTAGACCTCTTTCTCGAATTTATCCAGGACGAGCAGCACACGATTTTAGCATCCTCCCACATTATCAGCGATCTGGAGAAGGCGGCGGATTATGTTACCTTTATCAACAACGGACGCATCGTGTTCTGTGAGGAGAAGGACACGCTGATGGAAAAATACCGCCTTGTCAAGTGCGGCAACGAGGAGCTTGCCTCTGTCAATCCCGCCGACATCGTGGGCAAGCGCACCAACGCCTTCGGCGCGGAGCTGCTCATGCTCACGGGCAAGGTGCCGGAGGGCTTTGTCTCGGCAAAGGCGGGCATCGAGGACATCATGCTTATGATGATCAAAAACGAAGCGTGAAGAAAGGAGAAAACATATGAAAGGCGTAATTACAAAGGATTTACTCTCACTCAAGCAGGTGGCGCTGACAATGAGCATACTGATGATGTTCTATTTGTTTCTGGGATTTATGAGCATGAAGAACTCGGACGGTTCGATGAGCTATCTTTCCATCATGGCGCTGGTAATCAATGTCATGGTGCCGCTCTCCTGCGCTGGTTATGACGAGCAGTGCGGCTGGGATCAGTTCGGCGCGGCGCTTCCCGTGAGCAAGAATCAGATCGTTGCCTGCCGCTATCTGGTGAATCTGATGGTCATGGGCTTTACCACGCTCGTTGTATTTGTCGGCAATATGATCTTCATGGCATGCGGCGGCAACGCCTCCGGACCGGAGACATATGTGATCCCGATTGTCCTCTCGCTGTTCTACGTTGCCATTATTACCCCGATCATCTACAAATTCGGCGTGCAGAAGAGCCGCATTATCGTGATCGCCGCCATGCTGCTTCCCTCTATGCTGGTATTTGCGCTGGCAATGCTCTGGAACGGTTCGGCAGAGGAAGAGTCGTCGCTGCTGGATTCGCTCGACAGGTTGGCGTCCATTCCCGTGATACCGGCATTCATTATGGCATCGGTCATTGCGGTAGCTGTGTATGTTCTCTCCCTGCTTCTCAGCATGAAAATTTACAATCATAAGGAATTGTAACGGCAAACAAATGTCCCCGGAAAGTCTGCGAAAGAGCGCGGACTTTCCGGGGATGTTTTTTTTGTATAATGGCTCACTGATTCAAGATGGAATTGGCTTTAGGCTTGGGAGCCGGCTTGCCCTCTAAAACGTCCTCCTCATAGACCCGTATCGCCTCGTCGATGTCGCCGTCGAAGTAGACCTTGCTGTTGTAAAGGACGATTCCGCGCTTGCAGAATTGTCTTGCCATGACGCTGGAATGGGTGACGAGCAGCAGCGTGGTATTGTCCTCGGCAATGATACGGTTGACGATTTCCTTGCACTTTTTGCGGAAGGCGGCGTCGCCGACGCTGAGCGCTTCGTCCACAATCAGGATCTCCGGCTCGATGTTTGCGTTGATGGCAAAGCCAAGACGCGCCTTCATACCGCTGGAATAGGTGCGCACCGGCTGGTCGATGTATTCGCCGATGTCGGCAAAATCAATGATTGCGTTCTCGTATTTTTTGATCACATCGTCGGTCATGCCGCGCATGTGTCCGCGCAGGTAGATGTTTTCGCGACCGGTGAATTCGGGATCGAAGCCCGCCGTCAGCTCAAGGAGGGCGCTGACCTCGCCGTTGACCTCAATTTCTCCGCTGGTGGGGAAGAGGACGCCGGTGATCATCTTGAGAAGCGTGGATTTGCCGGCGCCGTTCTTGCCTAAGAATGCGACCGATTCTCCGCGTCGTATTTCAAAGGTCAGGTCGTCGTTGGCAGTGTTGATGGAGTAGTTGACCCTTTTGCTGAAAAGAGAGATAAGACGGCTCTTTTTGCTTTTAAAGAGCTTAAACTGTTTTGTGACGTGATTGAGACGAATGACCACGTCGTTTTTATTTTCTAAAGCAGAGGATGTCTCTGTTTCGGGGAAATTGTTCTCTTTGCTTTCCATGATAGTATCAGGCATTTCATTTGCTCCTTGTCGTTGCTCGGTTACAGCACATCGGGGAGATCCTTGCGGGCTTTATTATAGATAAAAAGGCTTAATGTCCACATCAGGAGTACCACTATAAAGAAGCCCAGAGACGATTTGTATCTGACCTCTCCGAAGAACCATCTCTGATTGATATAGCAGTCCCTGTATCCTGAACAGATGTAGGTGACGGGATTGATTCTCAGAACCTTCCTGAACCACGGGTTGCCCACCCTGTCGATGTTGTACATGATTCCCGAAAGCCAGAAGACCGCTGTAGTCAGCGATTTGATGAGATTGCCGTAGTCCGGACTGATGACTGACAGGGTGGAGTTGAACAAGGCAAACGGGGTAAAGAGCAGGAACTGACAGAACATGTAATACGGAATCTGTATATAATAGACAGTGGGAAAATGACCGTAGCAGCAGTAAATCAGCATGACGACGCCCGTCAGAATGATATTGATGAGCATCTTGGATAAGCTGACAAAGGTGGGAATGGTAGAAACCGGAAAACGCATTTTTGTGACGAGGTAACTGTATTTTTTGATGCAGTCGGTGCCCTGCGTCATCATTTCCGAAACATAGAACCACGGAATAATACCGCCTATCAGCCACAGGAAGAACGGAAACGTCACTCCTGCACTGTTGGTAACAGGCTTTGACGCCCTGATTCCGATGGAAAAGGCGAAGAAATAGACGAAAATCGTGATGGATGGCTTGATGAGTGCCCAAAGCCATCCCAGACTGGCGCCGCGGTAGGTTTTGACCACATCCGCCTTGGCAAGCACAAGCAGCTGTTTTTTAAATGCCATGTGCTCCTGAATAAACAATTTTACACTTTTCATAAAAACCCTCTTGCGTAATTATATTATTATAACAATAACTATCTTACCAATCTTCATCATTTTATATGAATCACGTATACAAAAACATTATACCACATTGACAACAGGGAATTACTACTAAAATGTTAATTTTCCAAATTCTCAGAAGGCTTCGGACAGCTTTTCGGCAAGAGGAATGTCGCTGGGATGAGTGATTTTGATATTGGAGGGACTACCATCGGAGAGAGCGACGGTTCTTCCTCTCATGCGGAACACTGCCGAGGCGTCTGTGACGCGTCTTTTTTCTTCTGATGTGAGAGAATACAGTATTTCGGTGAAATCACGAAAAAGGAAGGTCTGAGGCGTTTGTACGCTGTACAGCTTTGAGCGGTCGGGAACGCTTTCGATTATCTTGCCATCGGAGGAGAAGCAAATCGTGTCCACGCTCGGCACAGCAG
This sequence comes from uncultured Eubacteriales bacterium, assembly GCA_900316495.1. Lineage (GTDB taxonomy): Bacteria > Bacillota > Clostridia > Oscillospirales > Acutalibacteraceae > RUG762. The sequence continues at coordinate 20,584 of ONDC01000001.1, read as the reverse complement.
CGGTTGCGCCGCCGTATCTCCTTGCCGCTTCTACGCTGGCAAGAATCATCTCCGGGGAAACAAACGGTCTCACGCAGTCGTGGGTGATAATGATGTCATCCGGAGAGGTTTTTCCGGGGCGGTCAAAAAAACGACAGGCTCTTTCCAGTGAATCCGTGCGTTCGGCGCCCCCCTCGATGACGCCGATTCTGTCGGCCGTGTCGGGAAAGCGGTTCAGTACATCACGGGTGTATTCGATATAATCGCGGGGGACGCAAAGCGCGGTGCTGTCCACAATCCCGCAATGCAGGAACGCCCTGACCGTGCGTACCACAATCGGCACGCCGTTAATTTCAAGGAACTGCTTTGGCAGGTCGCCGCCCATCCGGGTTCCCTTGCCGCCCGCCAGTATCGCGGCGTAAATCATGTATATCACCTTCGGGTCTCAGATTGAAATGAATAATGGGTATCAATGAACGACTACTCGTCGCGCACCTCTATCTCGCCGCTGAGCACCTTGTAGAGGTGACAGCTTTTCGCACGCTCCACGGCGGACTTCACGTCGGCTTCGGGAGCGTCGGAGATCACCGTAATCCGGCGGGTGATGACCGTCTTGCCGTTTTCAGTCTCCATGCTGACGTCGACAAAAATCTCGTCATACGGAATGCCCCGCTTGCGGAGAACGCCGCTCAGCGTCATATTGGTGCAGCTTGCCAGCGCCGCCTCCATCAGCTCCGACGGGGACATGTGGCTCACGCCCTGCTGTGCGCGGCTGTCCGCGATGACAGGCGCAAAGCCCTCAATGCCGTTCTCCGCCTGCGTCAGGTACGGCTTGTCCGCGTTCTTCATATTGTAGGAATGAATCATGTAATAACCTCATTTCGTCTTAGCTTTTTGAACTCATCAAATACAGCGTGATCTTCTCTACTGGTTTCTTCGTTCTTCCGTCAGCGAAGGGCGTTTGTCCTCCGCCAGCTCCATCAGCTTTTTGAGCCGGTGATTGACGCCGCTGCGGGTGATCGGCTCGCTGAGACTTTCGCTGAGATCGCGGAGTGACATTTCGGGATTTTCCAGCCGCAGACGGGCGATTTCCCGAAGCTCCTGCGGAATGCCGGCGTAGCCCTTCTTTTGAATCAGCCGGCGTATCGCCGCGCACTGCTGCTCTGAGGCGGAAAGTGTGCGGTCGATATTCGCCTGGTCGCAGTTGAAGACGCGGTTGGCGTTGTTGCGGAAGTCGCGCATATTCCTTGTCTGCTCGATGTGCCGCACCGCGTACTGTGCGCCCATGACCTTCATCAGCGTGATGATGTCGTCCGCGCCCTTGATATAGAACAGCCAGCGGTCGCCCCGCTGCAGCTTGCTGCCGTGTATGCCGACGCGACCGAGTGTGTCGCCCAGCATATCGCACCTTCGTTCGCTTCCCGATAGGAATTCCATATGGTAATCCCGGCTTGGCTCGGTGACAGTGCCGCACACGATAAATACGCCCCGCAGGAACGCCGCCACGCAGCATTCCTTATCAAGTATGCCGCCGCCCGCCTCGGCAAATCTGGCGCAGATCAGCTTCTTCTGCCCGGCGTTCGGAATTCTGACCGTGTAGCGGGGGCTGTTTCTGCCCGGTCTGGAGAGAGTGATCACATCGGTGTAGACTCCGCACACGGAAGCCGTTGTCTCCGCCATCAGATCGGCAATTTCCTTCGTCTCGGTGGCATAGGAATCGTGCCCCTCGCTGAGCAGCCGGGAATACAGCAAAAGACCGTAAGCCTCCGCCAGTCTGCAGCAGTCGCTTTCCGGTCTTATATGGCATAATTCGTTCTTTGCTACAGTTGAATATGACATATTGCTCTGAAATACCCCTTCTAACAGGTTACTTGTTGATGTCTCTGTGCGAAATTAGCACCTTGTTCCCCTTGGAGGCGAGATAGCCGCCTAAATTCTCGGCGATTGTCACCGAACGGTGCTTGCCGCCGGTGCAGCCCATGGCGATGACCAGCTCGCTCTTGCCCTCCTTTTTGTAGAGCGGCAACAGATAGTCGATCATGTCGTACAGTCGACTCAGAAATCCCATGGTGGAATCGTCGTTCATCACGTATTCCCTCACGCAGCTTTCCAGCCCCGTATGGTGCTTCAGCTCCGGCACGTAATAGGGATTCGGGAAGCAGCGCACGTCGAAGATCAGATCCGCCTCCTTGTTGGGACCGTACTTGAATCCGAAGGACATGACGCGTATCACCATTTGTGCCGAAACGCTGCCGCCGAACATCTCCTTCACGCGTTCCTTGAGCTGGGCGGGTGAAAGCTCGGTCGTATCGATGAGGTAATCCGACATCTTGTAGGCAGGCTCGAGCATTCTGATCTCTTCCTCGATCGCCTGCTCCACAGAGCCTTCAAACTCCTCGGCAAGGGGATGCTTCCGGCGGGTCTCCTTGTACCGGTTGAGCAGCACATGCTTGCTGCAGTTGATATATAACACTTTGAACGGCTTTTTTTCTACCTTCAACACTTCAAGATCGGTGATCAGCGTGCGGAACGGCTCTCCGCCTCGAATATCCGTCACCACCGCGACCTTGTCAAATTCCTCCTGCGAATTCAGGCATATGCGGTAAAACCGCAGTATCATCACAGGAGGCATGTTGTCCACGCAATAATAGCCTATATCCTCGAGCGCGTCCACTACCAGAGATTTTCCCGCTCCGGACAGTCCCGTCACTATCAGAAATTCCATAGATTTAACCTCCGCAGTTATTCCTTTACTTTATACACATTGGCTTGTTTTCTGAATTATTCTCTTCTTAATAAAGGATAAAAATCAAAAACATTAACACACTACTTCTCTTTCAGCCTGTCGATCGCAGCTCCTTCGCCGATTTTTTTCATCTTTCCTTTTTCTCATGACTGCCTGCTGCTCAGGCATTTACTCTCCTGTCTTTCTTACCTCGCATTCCAGCTCGACTCCCGTCTCTTCCCTGACGGTTTTCTGAATTCTTTCGATCAGCCTCAGAACGTCCTCGCAGGTGGCACCGCCGACGTTGACGATGAAGCCCGCGTGCTTCGGACTGACCTGGGCGCCGCCTGACTGCGCGCCCTTCAAGCCGCACTGCTCGATGAGTCCCCCCGCAAAGTATCCAGCCGGACGCTTGAAGACGCTTCCCGCGCTCGGATACTCGAGCGGCTGCTTTTCTTTGCGGCGACCCATCAGGTCGTCCATTTTTGCCCGTATTTCCTCCTTGTCGCCCTCTTTCAGACGGAGATGGAGCGCCGTGATCACATACCCGCCGCCGGAATACACGCTGTGGCGGTAGGCGAAATCCAGCTCCTCTCCCTCAAAGCGGCCGGCCTCGCCTGTGCAAAGGTCGATATGCTCGCAGGACGTCACGACGTCCTTCATTTCGCCGCCGTAGGCGCCCGCATCCATGAATGCCGCTCCGCCGCACGAGCCGGGAATTCCCCATGCAAATTCCAGACCCGTGAGCGAATGCTCCAGCGCGAAGGCGCACAGCTTTGACAGCTGCGCGCCCGCGCCGCAGCGGATCGTTCCGTCCTCATTCCATCCGATGTCGCAGAATTCTCCCCCCAGCTTCAGCACAATGCCTCTGATGCCCTTGTCCGAAACCAGAAGATTCGAGCCGTTGCCCAGAATAAAGAGCGGTATCCGGTTGTCGCCGGCTGTTCTGATTACCTGAACAAGCTGCTCTGTCCGGCTGACTGTGACAAAAAGATCGGCACAGCCGCCTATTTTGAACGATGTGTGGTTCTTCATCGGCTCGTCGGCTTTTACTTCGCAGCCAAAGCGCTCGAAAAGGGGTTTGTATTGGATCCATTCGTTTGCCATCAGATGTCAATTCCTCCGGAGTTTTTTTATTTATAGTATGATTCTTTATATCAAAAAGTGATGAACGTGAGATGAATTATTCGGCGTTGAGGTAGAGATTGGCTGCGCCGATGATGCCCGCGTCGTTGCCCAGTTTCGCGACGACGATCTCGGTCTGCTTGGCGAGGTTCTTGCCGAAGCGCTCCTTGTTGACATAGCCCATCAGAGGCGCTAACAGGGTGTCGCCCTCCTTGCTCACGCCGCCGCCGATGCAGATGATGTCGGGCTGGAAGATGTTGATGACGTTGGCAATGCCGCAGGCTATGTAGGAGATGTACTTGTCTACCACCTCGCAGCCCGCCTTGTCGCCCATGCGGTAGGCGTCAAACGCCGTTCTTCCGCTGACGTTTCTCAGATCCCCGTCCGCGATATTCCACATGGAGGAGGACTTGTCATCGAGCATTTTGAGCTGCGTCTGGTAAATCAGAGCGGAAGCCGAGGCGTATGCCTCCCAGCAGCCGTCTCTGCCGCAGGTGCAGTGTCTGCCTCCCGCGACGATGACCATATGACCCAGCTCGCCGCCCGCGTAATTCGAGCCGCTGTAGATCCTGCCGTCGATGATGATGCCGCCGCCGACGCCAGTGCCGAGGGTGACGCACACCGCGTTCCTGGCGCCCTTTGCAGCGCCCGCGATGGATTCGCCGAATGCCGCCGCGTTTGCGTCGTTCTCAATGAAAACGTTGCGTCCCAGACGCTCCTTGAGCTTTTCGGCCACAGGATAGTTCTTCATGCCTAAGTTGCCGGAAAATTCCAGCATGCCGGTGGCGGAATTGACCGAGCCGGGACAGCCCAGACCGATGTTGGCGACCTCATCGAAGCTCACGCCTGCGTTCTCGACCGCAAGATGACATGCCGTGGCAATGTCGTCCATGATGTCGTCCGCCGGACGGGGGGGCTGATTCGGGGAATTGGTGGGGACGGCTGCCTTGCCGATGATGGAATTGTTCTCGTCAACAACGCCGACCTTGACGCTCATACCGCCCAGATCGATACCAAGATTGTACATAAAAATACACCTCAACATTTCTATATTTAACACACAGCGCCCGTTCTTTCGGACACTCATGCATTATTGACCAGTTGAAATACCGCTTCTTCCGGAACCCTTCACTCAGCTGAAGCTGTCCCATTCCTCCTTGACCTCCGGCGTGGTGGGAACCACGTCCATACCGAGGTTGTGCAGAAGCTCCTGCGCGGCGTTGTAGCCCATCTTCTTCTGGCGGTTGTTCATCGCCGCGACCTCGATGATGATGGCTAAATTTCTGCCGGGCTTGACGGGAATGGTCAGCATGGGCAGCTTGTTGCCCAGAAGCTCGGTGTACTCGTTCTCCATGCCCATGCGGTCATAGACCTTGTCGGGATCCCAGTTTTCAAGGGCGATGACGAGATCGATCTTTTCTGTGATCTTGACCGAGCCCATACCGAAGATGCGGCGGGCGTTGATGATGCCGATGCCGCGCAGCTCGATGAAGTGGCGGATATTGGCGGGCGCTGAGCCGACGAGGGTCTTATTGGAGACCTTGCGGATCTCCACCGCGTCGTCGGCGATGAGACGGTGGCCTCTCTTGACCAGCTCGATGGCTGTCTCGCTCTTGCCGACGCCGCTGTCGCCGAGCAGTAGAATGCCCTCGCCGTAGACCTCCACCAGAACGCCGTGGCGGGTGACTCGCGGCGCAAGCTCCACATTCAGCAGCGCAATGAGGTCGGACATGAATTGGGAGGTCGGTTCGGGAGTGACAAATATCGGCATATTGTACTTCTTCGCCGCTTCCAGCATTTCCTCAAACGGCTCGAAGCTGCGGCAGAGAATCAGCGCGGGCGCGCCCTTTGACATCAGGTCGTCAAGACATTTCGCCCTCTGTTCCGGCGTGAAGCCGCCGAGATACGCCATTTCAGTGTTGCCGCAGACCATGATCCTGCGGTTGTCGTAGAAGTTGAAGAAGCCGGTCAGCTCGACGCCGGGTCGGTTGACTTCGTTGGAGGAAATCAGCACTTCCTCCGGATTCTTTTCAAGATAGACGGTTTCCAGCGAAAATTCCTTGATGATTTTCGCAAGGGATACGGTGAAGGTGATTGCCATATGATACGACCTTTCGTAATAGATTTATTTCTCACGGGGAAACAACATTCTCACAGCTGTAGTTAATGTAATTATATCATACAATTGCATAAAAATGAAGTATTTTTTGATAACTTTTTTGTTTTTTTATAGGGATTTTTTCTATTTTTCCGGTTGTACGCAAAAAACGTCCCCGTACATCCTGTTTTCCGGCTGTACGGGGACGTCAATGGTGTGGCGCGTTATTCTTTGCCTTCTGTGTGAGGCTGGTTTTGCACAACGTTCTGCGGGCTTCCCGCAAGGAAGGCTCTGAGATTTGCCGCGACGGTTTCAAACAGCCTGCGGCGGGTTTCCACCGGCGCCCACGCGACGTGCGGGGTGAAAACGATGTTTTTTGCGTGAAGGAGCGGCGTGCCCTCCGTCATCGGCTCCTCTGTCAGCACATCGACGGCGGCTGCCGCGATGCGTCCTTCATTGAGCGCCTGCGCTAAGTCGGCTTCGTTGATAATGCCCCCGCGGGAGGTGTTGACCAGCAGCGCGGTCGGCTTCATCAGGGAAAGGGTGCGACGGTTGAGCAGCTCGCGGGAGGATTCGTTCAGCGGACAGTGGATCGACACGACGTCCGATTCGCGGAGAAGCGTTTCAAGCGAAGCAGGCGCGACACAGGAAAAATTCCTGAGCTTTTCGGGGGAGCGGTTGAAAACAAGCACCCGCATACCGAACGCGTGGGCGATTTTTGCCACCCTTCCGCCAATGCCGCCGCAGCCGATCAGCCCGATGGTTTTTCCGGCAAGCTCGTGTGTCTCCCGCCCGAAGACGGACAGATATTTCTTCTCCCTCCAGCCGCCCTCCGCGCAGTCAGTCACGTATTCCGATATTCTGCAAAAATGATTGAGTATCAGGGCGAAGGTGTGCTGCGCCACCGCGTCGGAGGAATACGCCGGCACATTGCAGACCGTGATTCCCCTCTCGCAGGCGGCGGCAATGTCCACCTGATCAAAGCCGGTTCCCATCAGCCCGACGTATTTTAAATCAGGGCAGCTTTTCATAACATCCCGGGTGATTCGGGTCTTGTTGCAAATCACCGCTTCGGCATCGCCAATAAGTTCTACGGTGTCGTCAAATCCGGTCTTTCCTATTATTTTAAGATTTCCCAATTCACTGAGCTCGTCAAGCGAAATATCGCCGTCAATCACGGCAGTATCCATATCGAGTACGGTTATTTTCACAATTATCACCTTTTTTCCGATATAAATATTCCTTCACCGGAAGATATTTCCGGTGAAGGAACGAAAGAATTGTATGCAATAAACAACAACGATCAGTCGTTGACTTTGGAACTGACCTTCTCCACCATAAATTCAACGAATTCGGCAGGCGTCATGGCGCCGAGGTCGCCGTCCTTGCGGGAACGGATGGCAACCGTGCCCGCCTCGACGTCCTTGTCGCCGACAATCACCATGTAAGGAACCTTCTTGACCTGTGCTTCTCTGATCTTGTAGCCGATCTTTTCGTTGCGGTCGTCCACCTCGCAGCGGATGCCCTTGGCTTCGAGCGCCTTCTTGACCTCATAGATATAGTCGAGGTGTCTGTCGGCAATGGGAAGGAGCTTGACCTGTACGGGAGCCAGCCACACCGGAAACGCGCCGGCAAAATGCTCTATCAGAATACCGATAAACCGCTCAATACTGCCGAATACCACGCGGTGAATCATGATAGGACGGTGTTTGTTTCCGTCCGCGCCGACATATTCCAGTTCAAACCGCTCGGGAAGCTGGAAGTCGAGCTGAATGGTACCGCATTGCCATGTTCTGCCGATGCAGTCGGTCAGGTGGAAATCGAGCTTCGGACCGTAGAACGCGCCGTCACCCTCATTGACCTTGTAATCATATCCCAGTTCCGTGATAGACTGACGGAGCGCCTCTGTCGCGATCTCCCAGTCCTCCTCGCTGCCCATGGAATCCGCCGGTTTGGTGGAAAGCTCAATGTGATAGGTAAAGCCGAACTGCCTGTAAACCTTATCGATCAGTTGCACAACGCCCTTTACTTCATCCTTGATCTGTTCTTTTGTCATAAAAATATGCGCATCGTCCTGTGTGAAGTTCCTGACACGCATAAGACCGTGCAGCGCACCGGAAAGCTCATGTCTGTGAACAAGACCCAACTCGCCCATTCTGAGCGGCAGATCGCGGTAGGAATGCATTTTTGTCTTGTAAACCAGAATGCCGCCGGGACAGTTCATCGGCTTGATGGCATAATCCTCGTCGTCAATGACCGTGGTGTACATGTTCTCCTTGTAATGATACCAGTGTCCGCTTGTCTCCCACAAATGACGGCTGAGTATGATGGGCGTCTGAATTTCGTCGTACCCGGCCGCCCTGTGTATCTCGCGCCAGTAATTAATCAGTTCGTTCTTCACGATCATGCCCTTGGGGAGGAAGAAGGGGAATCCCGGACCTTCCTCCATCAGAGTGAATATTTCAAGCTCCTTGCCCAGTTTTCTGTGGTCGCGCTTTTTGGCCTCCTCGAGCATGGTGAGGTGTTCCTCAAGCTGCGCCGCCTTCGGGAAGGAAACGCCGTAGACGCGGCAGAGCATTTTGTTTTTGGAATCCCCGCGCCAGTACGCGCCCGTGCAGTTGGTCAGCTTGAATGCCTTGACGGGGGCGACGCTCATGAGGTGAGGACCGGCGCAGAGGTCGGTGAATTCCGCCTGCTTGTAGAAGGAAATCGGCTCGCCCTTGTCCACATGCTCGTTGCAAAGCTCCACTTTATAAGGCTCCTGCATATCCTCGCACAGCTTGACAGCCTCGGCGGGCGCAAGCTCAAAGCGGGCAATCTCAATGCCGCTCTTGACAATGGCCTTCATTTCCTTCTCAATAGCCTCAAGATCTTCAGATGTGAAGGGCTTCTCCACGTCGAAGTCGTAATAGAAGCCGCTGTCGATGGACGGACCGATGGAGAGCTTCGCCGCGGGATAAAGACGCTTGACAGCCTGCGCTAAAATATGCGAGGTTGTGTGCCAGAATGCCTTTTTGCCTTCGGGATCGTCGAATGTGATGATTTCCACCTCACAATCCTCATTCAGAACAGTGCGCAGATCGCACACATTTCCGTTCACCTTTGCGACGCAGGCGGATTTAAAGAGACCCGCGCCGATGGATTTTGCGACGTCGGCGACCGATACGCCGGATTCAAATTCCTTTACGTCGCCTTTAAGCGTTACCTTGATCATAAGAATACCTCCTGAAAAATAAAGTGAAATCTGAGAAAACAACGGAAGAAAAAATCACCCCGAATGCACACATTTCGGTACATTCGGGGTGAGGATCGATCAAAAATACAATGCCCCACGGTTCCACCCGTGTTGAAGCGCTTTCAGAGAAACACGCTCCCGCTCATTGGCAGTTAACGCAGCCGCGCGCCGGAGCTTTTGCCCAAACGGGCTTTCTGACTCCGGACTCGGGAGCGGTGTATGCCTGAATGCTCCGTCCGCCCTCTCAGCAACCGGGCGGATCTCTGTGACATGGAACAGAAAGGTTTGTTCTCCCTCAACGTTTTGATGCTATTTTATTTCCGATGCTTTTATCATAAGGACATCATAACTCACAAAAACCGATTTGTCAACACCTTTTTGAAAAAAACTCAGCCGACGACTTCATTCGGATCGTAAGGTTCGTTCGGTCCCAGTGTAGGAGAAGGGGGATTGGTGGTTGGCTTTTCCTTTGTGTTTGTCGTGGGCTTTTCCGAACCGGTTGTGGACGCATCTGTCTGAGATGTGCTGTCGGATGACGTTGTGCTTGCATCAGTTTTTTTGGTGGTTTTTTTGGTTGGCTTGGTAGTTGGCTTAGTTGTCGCTTTTTTGGTGGTTGTCGCCTTGGTGGTTGCCGCCTTGGTGGTTGCCTTGGTAGTCGTAGTGATGGCCGAAGTGGTGGTTGTTCCGGTAGTTGTAGTGGACACCTTGGTGGTCGTGGTGGTTGCTTCGGTGGTTGTGGTGGTGACCTCCTCTGATGAAGCCGGAATGATCTCGTCGGTCTTTGAAACGTCCGCCACGGAAACAGGCGCTTTGCTGTCGCCGTTGCTGACGGTTCCCGGGGAGCCTGCCACATGAATGGCAATCCGGCTGACAAGCCAGCCTATTCCAAACAGCAGCACAAGCAATGCTGCGACCTTGAGAAATGCCGGAATACGCTTCTTTCTGCCGTTGTGTTGGGATTCCGGAGCCTCCGAAAAAGGAGAGGGGGGAGTACTTTTTTCATAATCGACGAAATCTTCGATTGCGTTTTCGTCCACCTCGTACCATGCTTCATTAGTCACAACAGGAACGATCGGTTCGCTGTCCGAGTGGTCGATTGCTATTATCTCGTTGTCGTCGGGAATGTCGTCCGTCACTTCTTCGGGAAGGATCCGTGAGGTGAGAAACGCGTCCATGTCATCGTCGTCAACCGAATAATCCCCTTCGGCGTCAGTGGACAGCTCCGTGTCATCCTTTTGCTCAATGTCCACAAGAAGCTCTGCTACCAGGTCATCTATTTTCGGAACGTTCAGATGCATCTGCATATCATCGGATTCGGCAACAATAATTCCGGCATTACCCGAAACGTCAGAATCCTTGTTTTCTTCTTTGGCAAGCATTTCAGGAGTCAGTTCTCTGTTGTCATTCCGGCTGACAGAGATAAACTCTCCATCGGATTCGGGTTCAACCTCCTCCGTCAGTTCCTCCGCTTCCTGCTCTGTCAGCTCCTCTGCTTCCTGCTCTGTCAGCTCTTCCGCTTGATCTCCGTTATCTTCGTAAGGATCTGCTTGGGAATCCACATAAACGTCTTCATGAGGATCATCGGCCGCATCTGTGTCTGTCGTTTTGTCAGACATACGCGTGGCATTATCTCCGAAATATCCTTCGCCGAACATCTGGCTGAATGTGATCATGGCATTCGGATCAAAGAAATCAGGGAAAAAACCAAAATCACTTTCGTCTTCTTCGTCCGCTTCGTCATAATCGTAATCCTCCGAAGACCTGTTTGCGACCATGTCCCGGAACGTAAGCAGCTCCATTTCACAGTCCTGGGTGATCTCATCCTCCAGACTGAGCCTTTGACCGTTTATTCTCACCGCACAGGTATCATTTGTGTAATTCCTGTCAAACTCGTCGATGATGTCATATACGGTCTTGCCCGGCTCAAATCTTTTCATCTCGCCGTTAATTGTTACTCTGATCATTTTTCTGATTCCCCCGCTGCTTTGTTGTCTGATGGTAGATTCTATCAACCCACCGGTTCCGGATTATCGCTGTCGGAAGCCGTGGTGCTTTTTGTAGTCTCGGTCTGGTTTGGCTTTTCTGTCGTATTTGGATCCTCTGTGACAGTGGTTGACTTCGTTTCCTCAGAGGTGCTTTGCTGTTCCGTATGGCTGGTTTTTTCGGATTCAGCGGTAGTGGAGGACGTTGACTGCTTTGATTCCGCAGAGGTCGAGGCGGTTGTGCTTTGTTCCTGTGCGGCAGTAGACTTCGTCACAGCTTCGGTCACAGTGGTGCTGACTTCGGTAGTGGTCGGCAAATCTGTGGTTCTGGTGGTGGGAGCGGTCGCGTTTGCGTCGAAAATCAGCGCATATGTCTCCTTGTCCACCTCGCCCGTCGCCTCCAGAAAGTTTGCCTTCTGAAACTGCGTGACCGCTTTTTTGGTGGCGGTATCATAGGTCCCGCTGACCTTGTTCTGGGCGAGATAGCCAAGAGAGGCGAGCGTCTTCTGAACGGCGTCCACCATATCGCCCGTGTCGCCGATCGTCAGCTTTTCGGCGGTAAATTCCGGGACAACAATCGGTTCCGGCTCCTGATCGTCATTAAACGGCTTAATGATTGTGCTGGTGGTGGAGTAATCATATTCCTCCGCAGAAACCGTATCTCCTTCGCCCATGGCAGAGAACGCGACCACACTCAGCAGCCATGCAATGCATACTACCGCGGCAAACAGTCCGGCGATGAGGGCAAACCCTCTGAAAAAGCCGTATTTTTTCTTGCTTCTGCGTCCGGAGCCGTTTTCAGCGTAGGCAGTGTGTTTCCCGCCTGCCTCACCGTATGTCGGCTGTGGTCTGACGGGTTCAAATACGCTGGTTTGCCCGATGTCCTCCGGAACGGATTCGAGTTCTTCCGCGGCAATCGCGGAAAGAGGAATATTGACAATCGTCTTATCAAAAGGTTCAGGGGCAGGGACGTTTTCCTCCGGCAGGTTGAAGGAACTGCTTTCGGATGCCTTTGGCTTCTCTGCTTTTTTGACAAATACCTTTATGTCTTCGTCTTCATCCTCCATGTTATCGGCAATAAACGAAGCGGCTTCGTCGTTCTGCGTGTTCATCACCTGGCTCAGATCAACTGATTCTGCATAAGAAGGGACAGAACCAATTGATTCTTCCACGATAACGCTTTCGGAAGCGTTGTTTCCGTTGCTTTCCGCGTCATAAAAGGAATCCGCTTCGTCGTTTTCAGTATTCATTACATCCGCAAGAGCATTCAGCTCTGATGCAATCGGGTCGGGTGCTTCGGATTCAGATGTGTCAGATACATCACATTCAGAGGTTTCATTATCTGAAAGCTCGTCTGCGATAAGCAAAAGATCATCGGTGGAAACAACGTCTGCTTCGTCCGTGCCGGCTTCGGGGATTTTTTCCTGCAGCTCATCCACAAGATCGTTAATTCTGTCGGTCAATTTTTCCTCGGTGGGTTCCTCGTCAGAGACTTCTTCCTCGGTGGGTTCCTCGTCAGAGACTTCGTCCTCCGTCGGTTCTTCGTCAGAGACTTCCTCCTTGGTGGGTTCCTCGTCAGAGACTTCGTCCTCCGTCGGTTCCTTGTCAGAGACTTCTTCCTCCTTGGTGGGTTCCTCGTCAGAAACTTCTTCCTCCGTCGGTTCCTCGTCAGAGACTTCGTCCTCCGTCGGTTCCTCGTCAGAGACTTCGTCCTCCGTCGGTTCCTCGTCAAAGGCTTCGTCCTCCGTCGGTTCTTCGTCAGAAACTTCGTTTTCTGTCGGTTCCTCGTCAAAGGCTTCGTCCTCCGTCGGTTCCTTGCCAGAGACTTCGTCTTCTGTCGGTTCCTCGTCAGAGACTTCGTCCTCTACCTGCTCTTCTTCAGAGAATTCCTCCTCCGTCGGTTCTTCGTAAGAAACATTGTCCTCCGGCTGGTCTTCCTCTGCCTGTTCCTCCGAGGAAGAAGAATGCTCCTGCAATTCATCCGCAAGAGCTTCAAGCGCGGCGGAAAGATCATCGTCCGGCAGCTCGTCAAAGCCCAGGGGATATTCGTCTGTGACGGTATTCTCCACCCCGGCCGATTCAACTGTCTGGTCGATACTCTTTTCAATTGCGTTTTCATTCATCCCGTTGTTGTTTTCTGAAATCATACCGTTCCCTCGTTTCCTTCCAATAACCTGATTTTTTTGTTACTTTCCGACTATAATTATAAAGTGTTCTGCCAATTATTTCAATTGGACATTACGCCAAAGATAATCAATCAATCCATGGTATTTTGGAGAGAAATGGCTTATTCTCAGAACAGGATACAGTTGGCGGCATTCGCCCTTTTAATCGTCGCTTGCAAAGTATTCATCGCGCAGGGCGCGCCAGTAATCCCTGTCCTTTTCGGTGATGGGGCGGATGACGCGGCAGGGGTTGCCCGCTGCCACCACGTCCGGGGGGATGTCCCTTGTCACCACCGAGCCGGAGCCGATGACGGCGTTGTCACCGATGGTCACGCCGGGGTTGACGACCGTATTCCCGCCGATCCAGACATTGTTGCCGATGGTCACAGGGAAGCCGTACTGCAGCGCCTCGTTGCGGATTGTCGCGTCGATCGGATGCCCTGCCGTAAAAATGCATACTTTGGGGCCAAGCAGCACGTCGCTGCCAATGGTGATGCGGTTGACGTCAAGGAACACGCAGTCAAAATTAGCGTAGAAATGCTCGCCAAGATAGGTGTTGCTGCCGTAGTCAAAATGCACCGGCGGTTCAATGCGGAACCTTTCGCCGCATCCGCCAAGAAGCTCCCGGAGCAGCTCGCGGCGGTAGTCCGCCTCTTCCTCCGTCGTTTCGTTATACCGGCGCACCAGCATGCGGCATTTTTTTATGTCGTCCGCCAGCTCCTGATTGTCCCTGTGGCAAAAGAGCTTGCCCGCCAGCATTTTTTTCTTTTCGTCTTTTCCGTACATTTATTCCTCCGTGTTCTGCGGAATGTGGCTGATGAGATTATCCTTCATCAATTTCAGAAATTCTGCAACCGACATATTGCCGTTGTATTGCTCGCCGCCCTCCAGCGAAAACGCAGTGTTCATGTGCATGGTACTCATAAAGCTGTAGCTGGGCAGCACCTTTTCGCTGTAGTGGGTGGCAATCGGATCGTAATACGATCTGAAGCTTGTGAAGTCCATCCATTTGCTTGCGGCGATCTCTCTCAGATGATCCGTGTACAGCGGCTCAAACCAGCTGCCCTGCAGCACCGTCCGCTGCATGAGCGGATTCAGCTGTCCGAAATCTTCATACACGGAGCCGTCATAATAAGGAGACAGTTCGGTCATACCGCGTTCCCGCAGGCTCCACGAATAGAGATCGCCCATGACAAGCTCGCAGTCATAGGGAATGAACACCGCCTTGCCGTCGCTCTTGCGGAAATAGATATAGTGATTATTGTAATTGATGCGCATGTCGTCAATATTGCCCATGGCAAAATTAATCGCGGTGAAGAGCGCCAGCTGATCCATATCAACGACGCTTTCATAATCCGCCTTGGTTGCGCCGGGTTGGTTGATGACCTTCAGCAGCCGCAGCAGGCTTTCATTCCGGGAGGTTGACTGATTGGTTTTCAGATTGAAATTGTACAGCTCCGCCTTCTGCTTCCTGGTCACGCCATAGGTATTGTCAAGCTTATAGGTGAGAGCCTGGTCGTCAGTGCTGGTGGCCTTGTAGAGGTCGCCGCCCCAGTCCTCCTCCGGAAAATAGCGTTGAATGAAGTCCTTGTCCACCGGCTCGAATATCCGGTAAACGCCCATGCTGCACCCGCCCAATGAGAGCGAAGAAAGGTGGCACCTCTGCACCGGAATGCCGTTGGCGCGGAACACCTCGTTTACATAAATGTTGCGGATGTAGGTGTTGTCCGCAGAGGCGTTCCATTTCAGCTCCATCGACTTCATTGTGGCAAACGTGCGCTTTTGCCGCTGCTTGCGTGCTTTGTCGCTGTTCCATACCCTTGTGTCCAGCTTGTAGTCGGACATGTCGTCAAAGGTCTCGCAGAAGCTGAGACGGAGATTCAGAAGATTGTAGATACCCAGAATGTCATTGTAAAAATTGCAGCGGGATTGTGCGCCCTTCATGCGGACGCCGACGTCCTCGATCACGTATTTTCGACCGTTTACGGTGAAGGTCACGCTGTCCGCGATGCGGTAGGTGGTGGATTTTCCGCCGATTTTCCTGTAGTAGGTGAAATCCTGCTGTATATCGGCGATCTGCTCCTTGGAGATATTAATGGAAATATCCACTACGCTCTGCGGATCAAAAAGCTCTTCAAAAAGTGCTTGCTGGTCATAGGTTACGGAGGGATCGTCCACCTGCACGCTGCCCTTCTCCAGCTTCGCGGAATCGACGTGCAGCGCGTTCAGCATAAGCAGCACAATGGCTGCCGAAAGAACACAGGCAATGATTTTTTTCATGTCAGAACCTCCCTGCTCCGGCAACTACTGCATTTTCATGTTATTATATCAAAAAATGCACCGGAATTCAATTCTTTTTCAACATTTGTAATAATTTTTATATTTTGTTAATTTGTTAATTTTTGCAACACAAAAAAGCCGGATATTCCCTTTTTCTTTGCGAAGAAAGGAATATCCGGCAGAATGAATTATGGGGTTGAAATCATTCAATCGAGGAAGAATTCATAGAATGCCCTGTAAGCCATGTACACGTCGATTTTGGAGACGATTTCCCACGGCGCGTGCATGGAAAGCACCGGTACGCCCACGTCCACGGTATCCACGTCGAGATCCGCGACGAATTTGGCGACGGTTCCGCCGCCGCCGACGTCCACCTTGCCCAGCTCGCCGATCTGCCACAGGACGTTCCGGCTGTCAAGCAGTCTCCTGACACGACCCATGAATTCCGCGGAGGCGTCCGAGGTGCCGCTCTTGCCGCCCGCGCCTGTGTATTTGGTGATGCAGACGCCCTTGTTGATGAAGCAGGAGTTTCTCTTCTCGTATACGTCGGAATAAGTGGGATCGTATGCCGCGTTCACGTCGGCGGAAAGGCACTGGGAGGCGGAGAGAACGTCTCTCCCCTTCACGCCCTGCATATCGGCGAGGTCATAGATGAAGTACTGCATGTACGCCGATTTGAGTCCGGTATTGCCCTCGCTGCCGATTTCCTCCTTGTCGGTGAGAACCGTGATGGCGGTGTGAACAGGGTTGTTGCAGGTGAGCGCCGCCATCAGCGCGGGATAGGCGCAGACGCGGTCGTCGTGACCGTAGGCGCCGATCATCGAGCGGTCAAAGCCCACGTCACGCGCCTTGGCGGCGGGGACGAATTCGATCTCGGCGGAGAGGAAGTCCGCCTCCACCAGCCCGTACTTCTCATTGAGCAGACGGAGCGTGTTGAGCTTGACAAGGTCGCTGCCCTTTTCCTCGTTGATGGGAAGGCTGCCGACAAGGATGTTCAGGTTCTCGGCGGGAATGGCGGTGGCGAGAGGTTCCTTCTCCTGCTTGCGTCCGAGATGGGGCAGCAGGTCGGTGACGCAGAACTGCGGGTCGCCCTCCTCCTCGCCGATGCGCACTTCAAGCTTGCTGCCGTCAGCGAGACAGATTACGCCGTGCATGGCAAGCGGAACGGTCGTCCACTGATATTTCTTGATGCCGCCGTAATAGTGGGTCTTGAACATGGCGATCTCGTCGGATTCATAGAGCGGGTTGGGCTTGAGGTCGAGACGGGGGGAGTCGATGTGGGAAATGGCGAAGCGAACGCCCTCGCTCACCGGCTTGCTGCCGATGACCGCGAGAATGATGGCCTTTCCCCTGTTGACGCGGTACACCTTTTCGCCCGCCTTGTAAACTCTGCCCTTCTCAAAGGGGACAAAGCCGGCGATCTCCGCGAGCCTGACCGCCTCGGCGACCGCTTCGCGTTCGGTCTTTGCCGCGTCAAGGAACTCCTTGTAGTCGTCGCAGAATTCATAGGCGCGTCTGAGCTGATCCTCGGTCAGCTTCAGCCCGCCGTGCTTGGGATTGTAGGCAAGCTGCTCACGCAGCTTCTCCGCCAGTGTTTTTTCTTTCATTTGAATGATCTCCTTCAGAAATATATGCTAATTAATAAAATCAAACGCGAAATCGTAGATGCATACGGTGTCCTTCTCCTGAACGCCCGCCTCGCGCAGTCCGTCGATGATGCCGCTGTTGGTCAGCACCCTCTCGAAATACTGCATGGATTCGTAGTCGTCAAAATTCACCGAGCGCATGATTTGCAGCAGCCATGGGGCTTCCACCACGTATACGCCGTCCTCCACGCGGATGCTGAATTCCCGCTTATTCTCCACCGGCTCCGGCACAAAAGGCTCCGGCTCGTATACTGCGATCGGAGGGAGCTTGGAGAGCATTTCCACGATTTTGGCGATCAACGCGTCCACGCCGTAGTGAATCGGCGCGGAAAGGGGGAAGTATTCGTATCCCCTGTCGCGGATGTATTCCTCGAAGCGTCTGAGCTGCTCGTCGTCGGCAAGGTCGATCTTATTTCCCGCCACGATCATGGGACGTTTCGCCAGCTCCTCGCTGTATTTGACAAGCTCGGCGTTGATGGTCTCGAAATCCTCTATCGGATCACGTCCCTCGCTGCCGGAAACGTCCACGATATGCACTAACAGACGGCACCGGTCGACGTGCCGCAGAAATTCGTGCCCCAGACCCACGCCGTCGCCCGCGCCCTCGATGAGTCCCGGGATGTCCGCCATCACGAAGGACTGTCCCTCCGCACGGCGCACCACGCCCAGCACCGGCTCGACGGTGGTGAAATGGTAATTCCCCACGACGGAATTTGCCTCGCTGACCTCGTTGATGAGCGAGGATTTTCCGACGTTCGGGAAGCCGACAAGTCCCACGTCCGCCAGCAGCTTCAGCTCCAGCAGCACCTCCATCTCCTCGCCCGGAATGCCGGGCTTGGCGAACTTGGGTACCTGCCGGGTGGGGGTGGCGAAATGGGTGTTACCCCAGCCGCCGTTGCCGCCCTTTGCAATGATATGCGGCTTATCGTCCGAAAGGTCGGCGATGATCCTGCCGCTCTCCGCGTCCCGCACGACGGTACCAAGCGGCACCTGAACGACCAGATCCTCGCCCTTCTTGCCGGAGCCTCTGCCCGGCTTGCCCTTGCCGCCGTCCTCGGCGCGGTACTTCCGCTTGTAGCGGAAGTCGGCGAGCGTGGAGAGATGCGTTGACACCACAAAGACGATATTACCGCCGCGTCCTCCGTCCCCGCCGTCGGGACCGCCCGCCGCGACGTACTTTTCACGGTGGAAGGAAACCGCGCCGTCCCCGCCGTTGCCGGCCTTGAGCTTGATTTTGGCTTTATCGATAAACATGCTATATCACCAGATCCTGTCGAACTGATCCTCGTCCTTGCTGAAAATGATCATCGGGACAAAAATCAGCGTCAGCAGCACGATCACATACGAGCCGATCACCAGAAATGCCGAACGGACGGTCGGCATGCTCAGCGACAGCGGGAAGAAATTCTTCAGCTCGCTGCCGTAGATAATCAGGGTGTAAAGCCCCAGCAGACCGTTGGTAATGCCTATGCCGAGCGTAAACTGCTTGAAGATGATAGCGCAGATAGCCGTAACGGCGATCATCATGCCGAAAAGCAACCAAATCACCACGGGGGGGACGTTCATGATGCCGGGAACAAAATATCTCGGAACCGTCGTCCCGCAGAGAATTCTCGCCTTTCCGTCGTAAAGCGTGTCACTGATCAGCACGCCAAAAAAAAGCATGGCATAGGTCACCGCCATATAACCGTAGATCAGCTTGCAGATTGATTTTGTCACAATTAAGACCCCCTTGAATCAAAAAATATAAAAAACCCGAGACGAAACAAAGTGGCCCCGGGTTTTTGTGTGTATGCTTACAAAAGCCGTCTGACCGAAATAGCTCAGCCCGACAATGAAATTACTGCTCGACGGGATAGACAGAAGCCTTCTTGCGGTCTCTGCCGAGTCTCTCGAACTTCAGGACGCCGTCGCAGGTGGCAAAGAGGGTGTCGTCGCCGCCCTTGCCTACGTTGACGCCGGGATGGATCTTGGTTCCTCTCTGACGGACAAGCACGTTGCCCGCGAGGACGAACTGACCGTCGCCTCTCTTGACGCCGAGACGCTTGGACTCGGAATCTCTGCCGTTCTTGGTGGAGCCCATACCTTTTTTATGAGCGAAAAGCTGTATATTGACCTTCAGCATTACTGATGCACCTCCGATGTAATCATTCTGATTTGTTTGGGATACTGCTGCGTCAGCTGCTCCATGTGAAGCCGCAGACCCATGAGTATCACCCTTGCCTTCGGAATGTCGCCGCCGTGAAGGACGACGCGCATATATCCGTCGCGCTCCGAAATCTCCGCGTCGATGGCGAGAATTTCGGTGATTGTGTTCGCCGCCATATAGCATGCGGAAGAAACCGCCGCGCAAACGACCGATTTTCCCGTGACGCCCGTATGGCCGCTGACCCTGAATCCCGCCGGTTCATCGGAACCCTTCGCGGAATAGAACTCTACTGTGACCACCGCAGGATTTATGCGATGATGTCAGTGATGGTGAGCTTGGTGTAGGGCTGTCTGTGACCCATTTTGCGGGAAGAGCTCTTCTTGGGCTTGTAGGTGAAGACGGTGATCTTTCTTGCCTTACCGTTCTTGACGACCTTGGCCATGACCTTGGCGTTCTCAACGTCGCTTCCGACCTTGATTCCGTCCTCGCCGCCGAGAGCGAGAACCTTCAGTTCCACGACGTCGTCTGCCTCGGCGTTCAGAAGCTCCGCGTAGATCTCGTCGCCCTGTTCCACCTTGAACTGCTTTCCGCCTGTTTCGATAACTGCGTACATAATTTTACGGCACCTGCCTTATCCATAGACTCGCTGCTGCCGGGCGCGGCCTTCCTTGGAAAAAGACCGACTTAAAAAAGCCCGCAACAAGCGGCTCTATGATTATATCATCCCTATGAGGGGCTTGTCAATAGTTTTTTGAAATATTTTTGAGGCGCGGTATAGTTTCCGGCTCATCGGGAACAGTAAAATTAGTAGTCAGATCATGGAGTGTGAATCGGAATGAGAGTAGAAATCAAGCATCGTTGCTCGTCAAAATACAGGGTGCTGCTGAGAATATACTGCGGAATGACGGCATTCACCGCGCTGTGTGCTTCCGTTGCACTTGGAATGTGGGAGCTTGAGACGGCGGCATTTGCCGCGGCGGGAGTCTGCGCCGTGATGTGCGCCGCCGCCGTGGTGATTCCCATGAGCTTCGGGAGAGTAAGCTATACCCGCAGCGGGGGATGCATTAAAATAGAAAAGGGGCTGCTGACCAGACGCACGCTGATCATCAACCGGAGCGATATTCGCGGCTCGGAAATCAAAAGCAGCCTTCCGCAGCGAAAAATGGGACTGTGCACTGTGATTTTCGTCACGGGTGGCGG
>ONDC01000011.1 GCA_900316495.1 uncultured Eubacteriales bacterium | reverse complement strand
TCGCCGAAGTACTTCTGCACCATGGCAACGCTTCTGGAGACAAGGTTGCCGAGGTCGTTGGCGAGGTCGGAATTGATGCGGCGGATCATATTCTCATTGCTGAAATCGCAGTCGCCGCCGAAGGGCATTTCGCGGAGAATGTGGTATCTCACCGCGTCCACGCCGTAGCGGTCGCCCAGAATGAACGGATCGACGACGTTGCCGGTGGATTTGCCCATTTTTTTGCCGCCGAAATTAATCCAGCCGTGGCCGTAAACCTTCTTGGGAAGCGGCAGGTCGAGCGCCATGAGAATGGCAGGCCAGATGAGGGAGTGGAAGCGCACGATCTCCTTCGCCATGACATGCACGTCGGCAGGCCAGTATTTTTCAAAATCGCTGTACTGATCGTTCTGATACCCCAGCGCGGTGATATAGTTGGAGAGCGCGTCGATCCACACGTAAACGACGTGTCCCTCGTCAAAATCGACGGGAACGCCCCATTTGAAGCTGGTGCGGGAGACGCAGAGATCGTCGAGACCGGGCTTGATGAAGTTGTTGACCATCTCATTCACACGGGTCTGAGGCTGGAGGAAGTCGGTCTCGGTGAGCAGCTTTTCCAGACGGTCGGAGAATTCCGACAGCCTGAAGAAATAGGCTTCCTCGGAGGCGTCGGAGACCTCCCTGCCGCAGTCGGGACACTTGCCGTCCACTAACTGTGTCTCTGTCCAGAAGCTCTCGCAGGGCTTGCAGTACTTGCCCTTGTATTCGCTCTTATAGATGTAGCCCCTGTCATACAGCTCACGGAAGATCTTCTGCACCGACTCCACATGGTAATCATCGGTGGTGCGGATGAAGCGGTCGTAGGAAATGCCCATGAATTCCCACAGCCTCCTGAAATTGGCGACAATGCCGTCGACGTATTCCTTGGGGGAGAGTCCGGCGTCCTTTGCCTTGTCCTCGATCTTCTGACCGTGCTCGTCGGTGCCGGTGAGGAACATCACGTCGTAGCCCTTGGCGCGCTTGTAGCGTGCGATGGTGTCGCAGGCGACCGTGGTGTAACAGTGTCCGATGTGGGGATTGCCCGAGGGATAATAAATCGGCGTGGTGATGTAATACTTCTCTTTGTTTTCTATCTGACTCAAGATAATTCTTCCTTTCCTGTAATATAATAAACAAAAGCGCCCGTTTCCTCCTGCTAAAAGGACGAGAGCGGGCGCTTCGTGTTACCACCTTTCTTTGCCGTCTCCTCACGGAGGGCGGCCTCAGCGGGTTCAGTCAAAAGAATGAACCGCGGCGCTGTAACGTGCGCTCACGCCGCCGCCTTATGCGAAAAAGCACTCGTCGGCGAAGCTCCGGGACCATATTCCGCTCCTCACCGCGTACCCGTTCGCAGCCTGCCGGGTTCTCTGTGACGGGTGAAGCAGCGTACTCATCCCTTCCTTGCTGTTGGCAATATGCAATTGACAAAGTGAAGGATTATTTCTTGTGGAAATGCTCTTTTGCCAGCTCGGCGGTGTCAAAGAAGAAGGAATTGTAGTCCTTCTCACTGAAGATGAATTCGACCTCGGAGGTGCCGAATTTTTCATAGCTGACAAGGTTCCAGCCAAAGTCGTCGAATTCCACTCTGTCGACGAGGAATTCCGTCGGCTCCTCGTCGGTGGCATACATCTTGAAGACGGAATCGCCGACATTCTGCTTGGGAAGCATCCTGCGCATCTGTCTGGTCTCGAGCAGAGAGACGATCTTGCTGATGACCTTCTTTTCCAGAACGGTCAGACTGTATTTTTCCGCAATGCCATTGAGCAAGGCAATATCATCCTCAACGACCACCGCGTTATCCTCCGGCCTTACATCCTCGGGAACCGCTTCCGCATTGGCGTCGGGAACTGTCTGAATGTTGTCTTTCATTTGATTACTCCCACTTTCAGAAAATAATTAATCATCCATGCAGGTGATAGGTTCGACCTCTTTGACCACGTCCGTGGCGACGACCATTCCCGTACCGGCGGGAACGAGCTTGCCGATGATGACGTTTTCCTTAAGACCGATCAGCGGATCGATCTTACCCTTAATGGCGGCGTCGGTCAGCACCTTGGTGGTCTCCTGGAACGAGGCGGCGGAGAGGAAGGATTCGGTAGAGAGCGAAGCCTTGGTGATACCCTGCATAACAGGTCGGCAGGTGGCAAGGCGGATGGACTCGTCGCCCTCCTGTTCGCGGCGCGCCATGATTTCCTCGTTGGCGGCCTCGAATTCCGATCTGTCCACCAGCACATTCGGAAGGAGAAGCGTGTCGCCGGGATCCTCGATCTGCACCTTCTTCATCATCTGGCGGACAATGACCTCGATGTGCTTGTCGTTGATGTCAACGCCCTGCAGACGGTACACGCGCTGTACCTCCTCGATGAGGTATTCCTGCACGGCGTTGGAGCCTTTGATGGCCAGAATATCGTGAGGATTGACAGAGCCGTCGGTGATGCGGTCGCCCGCCTTGATGAAGTCGCCCTCCTGCACCTTTCTTCTGGAACCGAAGGGGATGAGGTAGGTGCGCTTTTCGCCGCTTTCGGGATTGGTAACGACCACGTTGTTCTTGACGACGCTCTTGGATTTGTCCTCCTCGAGCGAAACAATACCGTCAATTTCGCTGATAATGGCGAGCGCCTTGGGCTTTCTGCCCTCAAACAGCTCCTCGACGCGGGGAAGACCCTGTGTGATGTCCTCCGCGCTGGCGATACCGCCGGTGTGGAAGGTTCTCATGGTGAGCTGTGTGCCGGGTTCGCCGATGGACTGGGCGGCGATAATGCCGACCGCTTCGCCCCTTGTGACGACCTTGCCGGTGGCGAGGTTGTTGCCGTAGCACTTCTTGCAGATACCGCGCTTGGACTGGCAGGTGAGGATGGAGCGTATTTCCACTCGCTCCGCGCCGGAATTCACAATGAGCTTTGCGTCATTGTCGTCCATCATCTTGTCCTTGGAGACGAGGATGTTGCCCTCCGCGTCGCAGAAGTCGTTGACGAGGTAGCGTCCATAAAGTCTTTCCTCAAGCGGCTCGATGATCTCGTTGCCGTCCTTGATGGCGTAGACCTCAATGCCGTGCTCACAGCCGCAGTCGTCGTCGCGGATAATGACCTCCTGCGAGACGTCGACCAGACGGCGGGTGAGGTAGCCGGAGTCGGCGGTACGAAGCGCGGTGTCGGCCAGACCCTTTCTCGCGCCGCGGGAGGAGATGAAGTATTCGAGAATATTCAGACCCTCGCGGTAATTGGAGCGGATCGGGATTTCGATGGTACGTCCCGAGGTATTGGCGATGAGTCCGCGCATACCGGCAAGCTGCTTGATCTGGTTGGCGGAGCCGCGGGCGCCGGAGTGCGCCATCATCTGAATCGGGTTGTAACGGTTCATATTGGAGCTGAGGGCGTTGGCGACGTCGGTGGTCGCCTTTTCCCATGCCTTGATGGTGAGGTTGTAGCGTTCCTCGTCGGTGAGCAGACCCTTGCGGAAGAGCTTAAGCACCTTGTCGACCTCATGCTCGGTGTCGGCAATGATCTGTTTCTTCTGGGGAGGAATGGTCGCGTCGCAGACGGCGACGGTGAGAGCGCCCTTGGTGGAATACTTGTAGCCCTGCGCCTTGATGTCGTCAAGCACGACGGAGGTCTTGGCAACGCCGTGTACCTTGATGCAGCGCTCGATGATCTGACCAAGCTGCTTTTTGCCAACAAGGAAGTCGATCTCCAGATTGAGGCAGGTTTCCTCGTTCGTGCGGTCGGTGAAGCCCAGATCCTGCGGAATCGGGCGGTTAAAGATGATCTTGCCGACGGTGGTGTCGATCATTCTGGTGATGGGCTTGCCATTGAATTCACCTGTGCGGCGCACCTTGATTTTGGAATGAAGCGTGATCGCCTTCGCGTCGTAGGCAAGAAGCGCTTCGTCGAAATCCTTGAAGTATTTGCCCTCGCCTTCCTCGCCGTCCTTGTCAAGGGTGAGGTAGTAGGAGCCAAGCACCATATCCTGAGTCGGAACGGCGACAGGCTTTCCGTCTGAGGGCTTGAGCAGGTTGCCGGACGCCAGCATGAGAAGCCGCGCTTCCGCCTGCGCCTCCGAGCCGAGCGGCACGTGGACGGCCATCTGGTCGCCGTCGAAGTCGGCGTTGAAGGCGGTACATACCAACGGATGCAGCTTGATGGCGCGTCCCTCGACCAACACCGGCTCAAACGCCTGAATGCCGAGGCGGTGAAGGGTGGGGGCGCGGTTGAGCATGACGGGATGTCCCTTGATGACGGTTTCGAGAGCGTCCCAGACGGGACCCTCGCCGCGCTCGACCATCTTGCGGGCGCACTTGACGTTCTGTGCCTTGCCGGTCTCGGTCAGGCGCTTCATGACAAAGGGCTTGAACAGCTCGAGCGCCATTTCCTTCGGCAGACCGCACTGGTACATTTTCAGCTCAGGGCCGACGACGATAACCGAACGGCCGGAGTAGTCCACGCGCTTGCCCAGAAGGTTCTGGCGGAAGCGTCCCTGCTTGCCCTTGAGCATTTCGGAGAGGGATTTGAGCGTGCGGTTGTTGGGACCGGTGACGGGTCTGCCTCTGCGTCCGTTGTCGATCAGGGCGTCCACCGATTCCTGCAGCATTCTCTTTTCGTTGCGGACGATGATCTCGGGAGCGCCCAGTTCAAGCAGTCTCTTCAGACGGTTGTTGCGGTTGATCACCTTGCGGTAGAGATCGTTCAGGTCGCTGGTGGCGAACCTGCCGCCGTCGAGCTGCACCATCGGGCGGATGTCGGGGGGGATGACGGGGATGACGTTGAGAATCATCCATTCGGGGCGGTTGCCGGAGAGACGGAAGGATTCCACCACGTCAAGACGTTTGAGCAGTCTGACCTTCTTCTGACCCGAAGCGGTCTCCAGCTCTGCCTTCAGCTCGCCGGAGAGCTGATCGAGGTCGATGTCGGCGAGCAGCTTCTGAATGGCTTCCGCGCCCATTTCCGCCTTGAATTCGTCGCCGTAGGCCTCTCTCAGCTCGCTGTATTCATTTTCATTGAGCACCTGCTTGTACTGCAGACGCGGCACATCGCCGGGATCGGTGACGATATAGGAGGCGAAGTACAGCACCTTTTCCAGCAGACGCGGCGTGATGTCGAGCATGAAGCCGATGCGGCAGGGAATGCCCTTGAAGTACCAGATGTGGGAGACCGGCGCGGCCAGCTCGATGCTGCCCATGCGCTCGCGGCGCACCTTGGAGCGCGTGATCTCCACGCCGCACTTCTCGCACTTCTTGCCCTTGTACTTAATTCTCTTGTATTTGCCACAGTGACACTCCCAGTCCTTTGTGGGACCAAAGATTCTCTCACAATAGAGACCGTCCTTTTCGGGCTTGAGTGTGCGGTAATTGATTGTTTCGGGTTTTGTGACCTCACCGTATGACCAGCTTCTGATCTGCTCCGGTGAAGCAAGACCGATTTTTATTGAATCAAATTCATTGAATTCCATCAGCGGACCCCCTTAAAACTGTTCCTCAGTGTCGGCTTTGTCACCGTCGTCACTTTCAAAAATTTCATCTAAGCTGAAATCGTCGTCCTCATCCTCGTCCTCGTCCTCATCTTCATCCTCGGAATTGGCGCTGAGAAAACGGCTGGCAATATCGGAAAGCTCGTCGTCATCCGAAACGAAGCCGTCGTCCTCGTCGGCCTCGCTGTAGCCGAAGTCGGAAAGCTCATCCTCATCGACCACATTGTCGTTGAGGTTCTCGGTGCTGTCATCGGGCAGATAAGCGTCGTCGTCGTCGTCGAAGTGCTGTTTGAGATCGACCTCGTTCTGATCGGCGTCAAGCACCTTGACGTCGAGTCCGAGTGACTGCAGCTCCTTGATGAGCACCTTGAAGGATTCGGGGATACCCGGCTTGGGAATGTTCTGTCCCTTGATGATGGCCTCGTAGGTCTTGACGCGTCCCACCACGTCGTCCGACTTGATGGTGAGAATCTCCTGCAGGGTGTAAGCCGCGCCGTATGCCTCGAGCGCCCAGACTTCCATTTCGCCGAAGCGCTGTCCGCCGAACTGTGCCTTGCCGCCGAGCGGCTGCTGCGTGACAAGGGAGTAGGGGCCGGTGGAACGGGCGTGAATCTTGTCGTCGACAAGGTGATGGAGCTTGAGGAAGTACATATAGCCTACGGTCACGCGGTTGTCGAATTTCTCGCCCGTGCGTCCGTCGTAAAGCTCTGTTTTGCCGTCCTCATCCAGTCCCGCCTCCCTGAACATCTCGACGATGTCGCTTTCGTGCGCGCCGTCAAAGACAGGGGTCATGACCTTGTAGCCGAGCTTCTGCGCGGCTCTGCCAAGGTGAACCTCCAACACCTGACCGATGTTCATACGGGAGGGAACGCCTAGAGGATTCAGGACAATATCGAGCGGCTGACCGCCGGGCAGGAAGGGCATATCCTCGACCGGAAGAATGCGGGAGACAACGCCCTTGTTACCGTGGCGACCCGCCATCTTGTCGCCGACGCTGATCTTTCTCTTCTGCGCGAGATAGACCCTGACGACCTTGTTGACGCCGGGGGAAAGCTCGTCGCAGTTTTCCTTGGTGAACACCTGCACGTCCACGACAATGCCGCTTTCGCCGTGAGGCACCTTAAGGGAGGTGTCGCGCACCTCGCGCGCCTTTTCGCCGAAGATGGCGCGGAGCAGTCTCTCCTCGGCGGTCAGCTCGGTTTCGCCCTTGGGGGTCACCTTGCCGACGAGGATGTCGCCCGCGTGAACCTCCGCGCCGATATGGACGATACCGTCCTCGCCGAGGTTCTTGAGCGCGTCGTCGCTGACGTTGGGAATATCGGAGGTAATGCTTTCGGGGCCGAGCTTGGTGTCTCTCGCCTCGGTTTCAAATTCCGCGATGTGAATGGAGGTAAACATATCGTCGCGGACGATTTTTTCATTGAGAAGGACAGCGTCCTCGTAGTTGTAGCCCTCCCAGGTCATGAAGCCGATCAGCACGTTTTTGCCCAGCGAGATTTCGCCGTTCTGGGTGGAGGGACCGTCCGCGATGACGTCGCCCTTATTGACATGCTCGCCGTAGCTGACGATGGGAACCTGGTTGAAGCAGTTGCCCTGGTTGGAGCGCATGAACTTGATGATGTGATAGGTATCCGTCTTGTCGCTGTTGTCGATCCTGACGCGGATCTCGTCGGCGCTGACGTAGGTGACGGTGCCGGAATGCTCGGCAAGCACGCAGTTGCCGGAGTCAACGCCCGCCTTGTATTCCATGCCGGTGCCGACGATAGGCGCCTCGCAGCGGATGAGCGGAACCGCCTGCTTCTGCATGTTGGAGCCCATGAGGGCGCGGTTGGCGTCGTCGTTCTCCAGGAAGGGAATCATGGCAGTCGCGACCGAAACAAGCATTTTGGGCGAAACGTCCATGTAATCGATCCGGTTGACCTCGGTTTCGAGGAATTCGCCTCTGAAACGGGCGGTTGCCCTGGGCTTGATGAAGTGACCGTTTTCGTCGAGCGGTTCGTTGGCCTGCGCGACGATGAATTCGTCCTCCACGTCGGCGGTCATGTAACGCACCTCGTCGGTGACCCTGCCTTTTTCCTTATCGACCTTGCGGAAGGGCGCCTCGATAAAGCCGTACTCATTGATGCGGGCATAGGTGGCGAGGTAGGAGATCAGACCGATATTCGGACCTTCCGGGGTTTCGATCGGGCACATGCGTCCGTAATGGCTGTAGTGAACGTCACGCACCTCGAATCCGGCGCGGTCTCTGGAAAGACCGCCGGGACCGAGAGCCGAGAGCCTTCTCTTGTGGGTCAGCTCGGCGAGGGGGTTGTTCTGATCCATGAACTGCGAGAGGGGAGAGGTGCCGAAGAATTCCTTGATGGCGGCGTTGACGGGACGGCTGTTGATGAGAGTAGTGGGGGTCATCTTGTCGATCTCGTTAATGCTCATCTTTTCCCTGACGCCCTTTTCAAGGCGGGCAAAGCCGATGCGGAACTGGTTCTGCAGCAGCTCGCCGACCGAGCGGATTCTTCTGTTGCCCAGGTGATCGATGTCGTCGAGCGTGCCCACGCCGTTGGCGACGCAGTTGAAGTAGTTGACGGTGGCGAAAATATCGTCGCGGGTAATGTGCTTGGGAATCAGCTCGTTTCTGCGTTCAAGGATCGCCTCTTTGATCTCCTCGTCGGTCTCGCAGGCGTCAAGGATGTCCTTGAGCACCACGACGCTGACCTTCTCGTCGATCCCGCACGCTTCCTTCGCGTCAAAGCCGACATACTCGCTGATGTCCACCATACCGTTGGAGATGACCTTGATTTCCTTCTCGTTTTCAAGCTGGATAAAGGCGACGCTCGCGCCGCAGCCGTTGATTTCCTCCGCCTTGGCCTTGTTGATCATCTCGCCCGCGTCGGCGACGATCTCGCCGGTGAAGAAGTTGACGATGGGCTTGGTGACCCTGTGACCCACCAGACGATAGCCGAGACAGAGCTTCTGATTGTACTTGTGACGACCGACGCGGGAAATATCGTACTTATGGGCATTGAAGAACATGTCCTCGATATAGCTGCGTGCGGTATCGACTGTCGGAGGCTCGCCGGGTCTGAGCTTCTTGAAGACCTCGATGCAGGCGTCGTCGGAATTCCTTACGCCGTCCTTGGTGAGGGTGGCTTCCTTGGCGATGGTCTGCTCGATGCGCTCGTCGTGACCGAAGTATTCATAGATGTCTTCGTTGGTGGAAAGACCGAGTGAACGGATGAAGGTGGTGATAGGGAGCTTGCGGTTCTTGTCGATTCTTACATAGAATACGTCGTTGACGTCGTTCTCATATTCCAGCCACGCGCCCCTGTTGGGGATGACGGTGGTGTAGAAAAGCTCCTTGCCGGACTTATCGTGCTCCATTTTATAATACACGCCGGGAGAACGGACGAGCTGAGAGACGATCACGCGTTCCGCGCCGTTGATGACAAAGGTTCCGCTGGGGGTCATGAGCGGGAATTCGCCCATATAGACCTCCTGTTCGCTCATGTAGCCGGTTTCCCTGTTGGTCAGGCGGGCGGTCACATAGAGGGTGGCGGAATAGGTGGCGTCGCGGAGCTTGCATTCCTCGATTGTGTACTTCGGCTCGTCATTGATGCGGAAATTGATAAATTCGAGCAGAAGGTTGCCGGTGTGATCCACAATTCCCGAGGAATCGTCGAAGATCTCCTGGAGTCCCTTCTCAAGGAACCAATGATAGGAATTCTTCTGCACCTCGATGAGATTGGGCATTTCCAGCACTTCGGTGATTTTGGAAAAGGACATTCGGGTATTTCTGCCGTTTTGAACTTTTGTGACATTCACCATTTTGTTTGCTTCACTCCATTCAGAATACTTCGGAAAAAAACCGGAAAAAAAATATCGGAAAGCTGATTGTGGAGAAAGTTTGTGCAACTTCACAATGAAAACTTTTGGTTTTCGCGAAGCAGATTTTTGTTAAACATCAACTAATTTAAGGATTTTTAAGCAATTCAACCCTCAAAAAAGCGATTTTAGGGCAAAAATCCCCGCGGTCACTTACCCCATTTTAAGCTAATTATTAAGTATATCACAAACAACTTTATTTGTCAATAGCATTGAAAAATTATTTTTTTCTCCGTCATTTTGCCTATTTGAGCAAATTGAACAAGTATCCTCAGCAAATGCTATATATAATGAAAATACGGATAAAAAACAAGAAAAAACAATAAAAAAATTGACAAATCGAGAAAAGAATTGTAGAATAAAAAAAGTACGGGTTTTTATTCCCTTCAAGAAGGAAGGTATCTGATCTTGAAAATACTGATCGTGTCATGTGTGGATGACAATTTCGGGGACAATTTAATCAGGATATGCTTTGAGAAGCTGCTGCGCGCCGCTCTGAAAAATTTAGGCGTGGATCTGGCGGAAGTCGAGCTTGCGAAGATGTCGCTGAAAACAACCGACAGGGAGTTGATACGCTCGTCCGACCTGCTTTTCTTTGCGGGCGGCGGACTGTTCGGCATCAACTATATGCATTATTACGACTACATGGAGGAGATCACCCGCATAGCCGACGAATACGGCGTGCCGGTCGTGCTGTCGTCGATGGGCGTGAACAACATGGGGGTAACGCCGGAGAACGAGCATCTTCTTAGCGAGCTGCTCCGGCGCAGCTGCTTCTACGCGGTGTCGGTCAGGGAGAATCCCGCGCTTTTCCGCCGGTATGCCGAGGGCTGTCCCTATGAGATTGTGGAGGTCTGCGATCCTGCCGTGTGGTCAGCGTACATCTATTACTCCCATCTGAAAAAGCGCAGACGTCCCGAGGGAAAGAGCGTCGTGGGCATCAACGCCGTGCGCGGCGGTCTCTTCGCGGACAACGGCAAGCCGTGGAAGCTTGGCGACGAGATGAAGTATATGAACGACATGAGGACGCTTCTGGAGGAGCGCGGCGTCGATTACGCCTTCTATACCAACGGCAGCTTCCTTGACAACAATTCGCTTCTCTACTTCGCAAAGGAATATGAGATCCCGCCGGAGCGGATCATCATTCCGCAGTCGACAAGGAAATTAGTGGAGACGGTCTACGGCTTCACCTCCGTCGCCGCGATACGGATGCATTCCTCCATCATTTCCTACGCGTTGAGCGTGCCCTCGGTCAATTTGGTGTGGAACGATAAAATTCCGTTCTTCTATCAGAATATAGGCTATCCCGACAGAGCCGTTTCATTTGACGATTGGAGCGCCGAAGCCGCGATCAAACGGCTGGCGGAGATAGACAACGATCTTGGGTATGAGCCGGACGAGGCGTACATGATGAGTCTGTACGACTTCCTGCTTGACCTGATGGGGAGGTTCCTCGGCGTTGACACAGAGCAGATTGAAAAATTCGACTGTGGGCGCGTCAAGACCGAGCTGATGAACGATCCCGTTTCGCTGCAGGAGGATCTGGACGAGTTAGTGCTGAAGGTGCAGAAGGGCGAGAAGCACTATCTTTCCCGTTTTGTTGAGATGAAGAAGCAGGACAGGGAATTCCGTCAGCTCAAAAAGGACTGCGAGAAAAAGGACAGGGAAATCAAACGTCTGAAGAGGGAAAGTGAGAAGCTGAACCGACTGTTGATTGTCCGTGTCTACAAGAAGCTGCGTTCCATCAAGAGAAAGATTATGCAGAGCAAATGACAACCATATCCCGCGGAGGTCTTCCGAAGAGGGCGCCGCGGAATTTTTGTTTTTGCGAATTGTATTGACAAAGCTATTTCCGCGTGGTATCATGAAATAAAACCAAACGACAGCAGGTGTCCGCTTCATTTCGCACGCAGTAGGCTTTCTCCCTTGGAATGAAGCGGGTGAAAAGGGAAACAGGTGAGAATCCTGTGCGAACTCGTCACTGTGAGCGGGGAGCTGCCGGCTATGTGTCACTGGATTTTCCGGAATCCGGGAAGGCGGCCGGCGGCGTTGATCTACAGCCAGGAGACCTGCCTGCTGCTCGTGAAAGCGGAGTCACGAGTAACTGACGGTACGCAGCAGCGTGTGCGGTTCTTTGCCTTTTCAGGACAAAATACCGTATGCGTCATTTGTGTGTCTTTATCATTTTTCGTGTGCTCCTTCCGTTCCGGTCGGGGCACTGTTTTTTTTGAGGTGATTGTATGGCATTGGCAGACGGAGAATACACGATTGAAGTCACGCTGACAGGCGGCAGCGGAAGGGCATATGTGAAGTCCCCGACCAATCTGACGGTGAAGGACGGCGGCATGACGGCGAGGATCGAGTGGAGCAGCTCCCATTACGATTACATGAAGGTGGGAGAGAGGGAGTATACGCCGGTCAACACCGAGGGCAATTCCGCCTTCCTGATCGAGGTGGACGCGCTGGACAGCGACATTCCCGTGAAGGCGGAGACGGTCGCCATGAGCCGTCCGCACATGATCGACTACACGCTCCGCTTTGATTCCTCCACGGCAAAGCCCGTCGGAGGCGTGTCCTATACGCTGCTGTTTTCGCTGATCGGAGCGGCTGCCCTGATCGCCGGAGGAGCAGCCCTTCTCAGAAGGAGGGGGAGCCGATGACCGCCCGCCGTTGCGCCAGCTTGACGACATGCCTTCTTGTCCTGCTGTCGATGCTTCTCCCCGTCTCCTGCGGGGAGGAACAGAGCGGCATTTCCGGAGAGCCTGTCGCCGTCAAAGGGCTGACCTTCACCGAGCGCGTTCCGCTGCAATACGCCGACCAGTTTGCCATTGACCGCTACGAGGGCGGCTATTCGCTGATTCAGGTTGCGGATGGGGAGAAATACCTGCTGATTCCCGAAAACGGGAGCGTCCCCGAGGGGCTGGACGAATCATACAGGATCATTCACAAGCCCGCCGACAACATTTATCTTGCGGCGACCGCCGCCATGTCGCTGTTTGACGCGCTCGACTGCGGCGACAGAATCCGCTTTTCAGGCACAAAGCCGGAGGACTGGTACATCCCCTACGCGCGCGAGGCGATGGAAAGGGGAGACATGCTCTACGCGGGAAAATACCGAGAGCCGGACTACGAGCTTCTGATCTCGGAGGGCTGCCGACTGTCGGTGCAGTCCACGATGATCGGGCATAATCCGGAGGTCAGGGAAAAGCTCACGGAGTTGGGCATCACCGTGTTTGTGGATCATTCGAGCTACGAAGCGCACCCTCTCGGGCGCTGCGAGTGGATCAAGGTCTACGGCGAGATGACCGACTGCCGGGAGTCGGCGCAGGCGCTTTTTGAAAAGCAGGCGGCATTCCTCCGGGAGGTCGGCGAAAAGTCCGCAACGGGCAGGACCGTGGCGTTCTTCTACATCAGCAGCTCGGGACAGGCAGTCACCAGAAGATCCGGCGACTATGTCAACCGGATGATCACCCTTGCCGGGGGGGAGAATATCTTCAAGCAGACAGACGGCGACAGCGGCGGCACCTCCACCGTCCAGATGGAGATGGAGCAGTTCTACGCCACCGCCAAGGACGCGGACATTATCCTCTACAACAACAACATCGGCAGGGACGTGGAAAGCCTTGACGACCTGATCGCCAAAAACCGCTTCCTTGCCGACTTCAAGGCGGTGAAGAAGGGCGACGTGTGGTGTACCGGACAGAACCTCTTTCAGGAGACCATGAAAACGGGGGAAATCATCTCCGATTTTCACGTGGTTTTCAGCGGAGAATACAAGGAAAACCCGCCGAAGTACCTCACCCGCCTGAAGAAGGGAGGCGGTCAGGCTTGACCCTCTCTCAGCTCAGGGCATCCGCCTGCAGACGACTTCCGGAGGGCGGAGCGCGCATCCTTCTTGCCTTCGCCCTGCTGGGGGTTCTGCTTCTTGCCGTGCTTACCGCCAATGTCTTTACAGGCAGCGCGGAAATACCCTTCGGCAGGGCGCTGCGCATTCTGTTCCTCTCCGACAGGAGCAACGAGGTCTACCGCAATATCCTTCTCCGCATACGCATTCCCCGCGCGCTGGCGGCGCTGCTCTTAGGAGGGGCGCTGGCGCTGTCGGGCTATCTGCTGCAGACCTTCTTCCACAATCCCATCGCCGGACCCTTCGTGCTGGGCGTGTCGTCGGGGGCAAAGCTGATCGTCGCGCTCGTTATGATCTTCGTGATCGGTCAGCGCCATGCCGTCAGCTCGGCGGTGATGATTTTGGCGGCGTTTGCCGGCTCCATGACGACGCTGGGGATCGTGCTTGCCATCTCGCGCCGGATCAGACGGATGTCGCTGCTCGTCGTCTGCGGGGTGATGATCGGCTATATCTGCTCGGCTGTCACCGATTTTGCCGTGACCTTCGCGGACAATTCCGACATTGTCAACCTCCACAACTGGTCGATGGGAACCTTTTCCGGCACGACGGGGGACAACGTGCTTGTGATGGCGCTGGTGGTGACGCCGGCGGTTATCTGCACCTTCCTGCTCTCCAAGCCGATCAGCGCCTATCGCCTCGGCGAGGGCTACGCCAAGAGCATGGGCGTGAATGTCAGAAGGCTGCGGCTGTGGCTGATCCTGCTGTCGGGACTGCTGGCGGCGTGCGTCACGGCATTCGCGGGGCCGGTGTCCTTTGTGGGCATTGCCGTGCCGCACATCATCCGGGTGATCTTCCGCACGTCCCGCCCCATCGTCATGATTCCCGCCTGCTTCCTCGGCGGCAGCATTTTCTGCATGCTGTGCGATATGGCGGCGCGGACGGCATTCGCCCCCACCGAAATGAGTATCAGCACCGTCACGGCGATCTTCGGCGCGCCGGTGGTGATTGCCGTGCTGATACGCGGAAGGAGGGGTGAATTCTGAACGATAATTCACTTCTCTCCGCGCAGCGCCTTTCCGTCGGCTATGACACGCCGCTGATTGAAGACATCTGCTTCCGTCTCCGCGAGGGGGAGATCATGACGCTCATCGGACCGAACGGTTCGGGGAAGTCCACGATACTCAGGACGATCTGCGGACATCTCAGAGCGCACGCCGGAACGGTGATGATCGAGGGCAGAAACGATTCCGCTCTCACGCCGAACGAGAGGGCGCGGAAAATGGCGGTGCTGCTCACCGACCGCCTGCGTCCCGACCGCATGACCTGCCGCGAGGTGGTGGAAACAGGGCGCTATCCCTACACCGGACGCTTCGGGCTGCTGTCGGAGACCGACCGGCGCGCCGTCGAGGAAGCCGTCGGGCTGGTGGAGATGCGCGACTTTGCCGACCGCGACTTCACGGAGGTAAGCGACGGACAGCGGCAGCGCGTCATGCTGGCGCGGGCGATCTGTCAGGAGCCGCGCGTCCTCATCCTTGACGAGCCGACCTCCTTTCTTGACGTCTACCACAAAATCGCCTTTTTAGAGATTCTCAGGCGGCTCACGCGGGAGAAAAAGCCCGCCGTTCTCATGTCCATGCACGAGCTGGACATGGCGGAAAAAATCTCGGATTACGTGATGTGCGTCAGGGAGGGGGAAATCTTCAGGAGCGGCAGACCGGAGGAGATTTTCCGCCCGGAGGTGATCTGTGAGCTGTTCGGTCTCAGCAGGGAGCTTTACGCCGCGTATTTTTCAAAATAATCCGCAAGAAAAAAGCAAAAAAACTGAAAGGAAGAAACCAACATGAAAATCAAAAAAATTCTGTCCATCCTTCTTGCCACAGCCATGCTGTGTTCGCTGTTTGCCGTCACCGGCTGCGACTCGGAACAACAGCCCGAGGAACAAGAAGCCAAGCCCGTGATTCTGGTTGTGAGCTTCGGCACCAGCTACAACGACAGCAGGGAAAAGACCATCGGCGCGATCGAAAAGGCAATCGAGAAGAAATTTACCGAATTCGAGGTGCGCAGAGCCTTTACCAGCCAGATCATCATCGACAAGCTCAAGGAGC
Organism: uncultured Eubacteriales bacterium; assembly: GCA_900316495.1. Classification (GTDB taxonomy): domain Bacteria; phylum Bacillota; class Clostridia; order Oscillospirales; family Acutalibacteraceae; genus RUG762. Next base: position 34,492 of record ONDC01000011.1, on the reverse strand, counting down.
GGGACGGACTGGAAATTGACAACATCGTGCAGGCGCTCAAGCGCCTTGTCAAGGACAACGTCAAGACCCTCGTGGTGCAGCCGACCCACGTTATGAGCGGCTATGAATACGACGATGTGGTCGCCGCCGTCAACCAGTACAAGGATCAGTTTGATCATCTTGTGATCGGCGCGCCGCTTCTCACCTCCGACGACGATTACAAAAACCTCGCCAACGCCCTTGTGACCGAAACGGCGGAATTCAACAAGAAGGGCACAGCCGTCGTCTTTATGGGTCACGGCACCGAGCACGAGTCCAACGCGACCTACGCGAAATTCCAGCAATCCTTTATGGACATCAAAGCCGACAATTATTTCATCGGCACGGTGGAAGCGACGCCCACGCTCGACGATGTGATCAAGTCCCTGAAAAAGGGCAAGTATAAGAAGGTGGTTCTGCAGCCCCTGATGGTTGTCGCGGGAGACCACGCCAACAACGACATGGCAGGCGACGAGGACGACTCCTGGAAATCGATTCTCACAAAGAAGGGCTTCAAGGTCGAATGTGTCCTCAAGGGCATGGGCGAGCTGCCCGCCGTGCAGGAGATGTACTGCGCGCATGTGCAGGACGCGATCAATGAAGCCGCCATCACGTTTTAACCGAAGGAATCAATGCACATGAAATTTACGAAAATAATCGCCGCCGTTTTCGCGGCAGCGCTGACGGCGGTGTGCAGCGCGGCCTTCACCGCCTTTGCCGCCTCCGCGCAGGCAAGCGAAAAAGACCCGGTCTACGCGGATTCACTTGTCCCGGGACAGTACGAAATCCAGGTGACTTCCAGTTCGTCGATGTTCCGTATCGTGAAATGCGAGCTGACCGTCTCCGGCAGCGATATGACCGCTGAGATGACGCTCAGCGGCAAGGGCTATGAAAAGCTCTTTCCCGGCACCGCCGAACAGGCGGAAAACGCGGATGAAGCCCGATTCTGCTTTTTCCACGAGGACGCGGAGGGGAAGTATGCCTATACGTTTCCCGTCGGCGCGCTGGATCAGGAAACCGACTGCGCGGCGTACAGCTTCAAGAAGCAGCGCTGGTACGACAGAACGTTGATTTTCGAGTCGGATTCGCTGCCGGATGAGGCGTTTGTTCCGGCGGAGCAGGAGACAACCGACGGCGCTGTCTACGTCGCCGTGCTGCCGGTTGTGGTCGCCGTCATCATCCTGCTGGGACTGCTGACGGTGGGAATCGTCATTATCAAAAGAAAATGAGCATGCTCGGCAGTCTGGAAAACGTGCTGCCCGCCGACATCGAGCGGCGCAGCATGGAGATCATCGAGAGCGAGTGGGGAGACGCTTCCCACCTGACGCCGCTCCAGCGGCAGATCGTCAAACGGGTGATTCACACCACCGCGGATTTTGATTATCTCGGCATACTGAAATTCTCTCCCACCGCCGTTGACGACGCTCTGTACGCCCTGCGGCACAACGCCGTCATTGTCACCGATACGCAGATGGCGCTGTCGGGCGTCAGCAAGCCGGCGCTGAAGGCTCTCGGCTGCGAGGCGGTCTGTTTCATGTCCGACCCGGCGGTCGCGGCTTCGGCGAGGGAAAACGGCACCACACGCGCGGCGGCAGCCGTGGATTATGCCGCGCAGAGATACGCGGACGGCAACGTCATTTTTGCCGTAGGCAACGCGCCGACCGCTCTGGTGCGGCTGTATGAGCTGATAAGTGAAGGACGGCTGCGCCCCTCGCTTGTCGTCGGAACGCCTGTCGGCTTTGTCAACGTCGTCCAGTCCAAGAGGCTGATCATGAGCAGCGGCGTTCCCTACATCGTCTCAGAGGGACGCAAGGGCGGCAGCACGGTTGCCGTGGCGATCTGCAATTCCCTGCTCTATCAGCTTTACGACAGGGCGACGGGAAATCTGCTGTAAGAACTCTGACAGAATAAAAAGAGGGGGGACTTCCAACGGGCGACTACTTCATCAACCGCGCGGGGGAAAGGCTGCGCTGCGGCTTTACCACCGGCTCCTGCGCGGCGGCGGCTGCCAGGGCGGCGGCGATCATGCTCGTCACGCAGCAAACGGTGGAGCGCACCGAGCTGATGACCCCCGCCGGGATTGTCTTTGAGTGCCATGTGGAGGACGCGTTCTTCGACGAGACCTCCGCGCGCTGCGCGGTTCGCAAGGACGGCGGCGACGATCCCGACGTGACAAACGGCATCCTGATCCGCGCGACCGTCCGCTATGCTCCGGGGGGCATTACGGTGGACGGCGGCGAGGGAATCGGCAGGGTCGCCAAGGAAGGACTCGATCAGCCGGTGGGCGCGGCTGCCATCAATTCGGTTCCGCGCCGGATGATTGCCGAAGCGGTGCGGGAGGTTCTGGAGAGCAGCGGTTCGCTGCGCGGCGCGGAGATCGTCATTTCCGCGCCGGAAGGAAAGGCGCTCGCGCAGCGCACCTACAATCCCCGCATGGGCGTCGAGGGCGGTATTTCCATCATCGGCACCACGGGTATTGTCGAGCCGATGAGCCACAGCGCCCTGATCGAGACGATCCGTCTGGAGGAACGTCTCCGACGCGCCGAGGGCAAAAGGAGCCTCCTGCTGACGCTCGGCAACTACAGCCGCAGCTTCCTGACGGAGCAGATGCCCTTTCTTCACGACAAAAGCGTGACCTGCAGCAATTATATCGGCGAAGCCATCAGCGCGGCGCTGGAATACGGATTTGAGAATATTCTTATCATCGGACACGTCGGCAAGATGGTCAAGTTAGGGGCTGGCATCATGAACACCCATTCCGCGCAGGCGGACGGGAGGATGGAGGTGCTGGTCACCTGCGGACTTCTTGCGGGCGCGGACGCCAAGGTGCTCCGGCAGATTCCCGACTGCGCGACCGTGGACGCGGCGCTCGACATTCTGGACGCGGCGGGCATGCGGGAGAAAACAGCCGCCGTTCTCATGCACCGGACGCAGCTTCATCTTGACGCAAGGGGGAAGGGGCTGCTCCGGCGTATCGGGGCAGTGATGTTCTCCTTCCGGTACGGCATTGTCGGCATGACGGAGACAGCGCCGGAGCTGATTCAGATAATCTCGGAGGAATACCATGGTTAATTTTGTGGGAGCGGGCTGCGGCGCGGCAGACCTTATCACCCTGAGGGGCGCAAGGCTCCTGAACCGCGCCGACGTGGTGATCTATGCCGGATCGCTTGTCAATCCGGAGCTGCTGACCTACGCGCCGGAGGGCTGCGAGATTTACAACAGCGCGGAAATGACGCTCGACGAGGTGATCGCCGTCATGGAGGAAGCGGAACGCACCGGCAAGCGCACCGTGCGTCTGCACACGGGCGATCCAAGTCTTTACGGAGCCATCCGCGAACAGATGGACAGGCTTGACGCGCTTCACATTCCCTATGAAATCTGTCCCGGCGTCAGCTCGTTCTGCGGGGCGGCGGCGGCGCTTCGGGCGGAATACACGCTGCCGGACGTTTCCCAGACGGTCATCATCACCCGCATGGCGGGGCGCACGCCGGTGCCGGCATCCGAGAGCATTCCGTCGCTGGCGTCGCACGGCGCGACCATGGTGATCTTCCTCAGCACAGGTATGCTGCCGGCGCTATCAAGGCAGCTCATTGAGGGCGGCTATTCCCCGGAAACGCCCGCCGCCATTGTGTACAAGGCAAGCTGGCAGGATGAAAAAATCTGCCGCTGCACGGTTGCGACGTTAGCCGCAACGGCGGAGGAAAACGGCATCAGAAAAACCGCGCTGATCTGCGTCGGCCGCTTTCTTGGCGACAGCTATTCGCTGTCCAGACTGTACGACAGAACCTTTGAAACGGAATTCAGAAGGGCGAAGCCATGAAAATCGCGTTGATTGCCGTCACAAGGAACGGCGCTTTGATAGCGGAAAGAATAAAAACAGGACTGTCTGGCTGTGACGGCACTGTTTTTGTCCTTTCCCGGTATGCCGGGGAGGGCTGCGTTCCCTTTGATTCCCTTCGAGGACTGACGGAGGAGATTTTCGCCTCATACGACGCGCTGGTGTTTATCTGCGCCTGCGGGATCGCGGTGCGGATGGTTGCGCCGCACCTTGTCTCCAAGCAGACCGACCCGGCGGTAATCGCCATTGACGAACAGGGGCAATTTGCCGTCTCGCTCCTTGCGGGACACCTCGGCGGAGCGAACGCCCTGACCAAAAAAATCGCTGCGCTAATAGGCGCGGTTCCAGTCATCACCACCGCCACCGATGCGGGCGGACTGTTTTCGCCCGACCTGTTCGCCCAGGCAAACGATCTGCATATCTGCGAGCCGGACGCGGCGAAGGCGGTGGCTGCCGCCGTCGTGGACGGAAGAAAATTCGGGCTGCGCTGTGATTATCCCTATGTCGGCCTGCCGCCCTCATGCGATCCCGAAACAAGCCTTCATCCCTTTCCGACGACGCTTCATCTCCTTCCGCGGAATATTGTCATCGGAGCCGGATGCAAAAAAAATACTCCTCCCGCCATGTTTGCCGCCTTCGTTGCGGAGCAGCTGCGCGAACACGGTCTTCCGCTTTGCCGCGTGGCGGCGCTGCACACCGTCGATCTCAAAAAGGACGAGCCTGCCATGAGGGAATTCTGCGCCAAAAACGGCATTCCTCTTTATTCCTTTCCGGCGGAGCGGCTGATGAGCGTTCCGGGGGATTTTACGCCCTCGGAATTCGTGCGAAAAACCGTGGGAGCCGACAACGTGTGCGAAAGAAGCGCCGCGCTCGGCGGACGCGTCATTGTCAGAAAGCAGAGGGGAAACGGCGTGACCTTCGCGGCGGCGGAACGGGAGATTCTGATTGATTTCGGGAGTGAGGACGCTTGAAAAAGCTGTATATTGCGGGCTTCGGACCCGGCAGCCGCGACGGGATGACCCTCCGCGCACAGGCGGCGGTCGAAGCCGCCGATTTAGTGGTGGGTTATACCGTTTACACGGAGATCATCAGCCGGTATTTTCCCGGTAAGGCCGTTTTTTCCACCCCCATGCGGCAGGAACGTGACCGCGTGGCATACGCCCTGCGTCAGGCGGCGGATGGCAGCCGCGTCTGCCTTGTGTGCAGCGGGGACAGCCAGCTCTACGGCATGGCGGGACTTGCGCTTGAAATGGCGGCGGACTTCCCGGAGGTGGATGTGGAAATCATTCCGGGCGTGACCGCCGCGCTGTCCGGCGGGGCGCTTCTTGGCGCGCCTTTGACCCACGATTTCGCGGTGATCAGCCTTTCCGACCTGCTCACACCGCTCGCCACCATATACAAAAGGCTGCAATACGCCGCTATGGGGGATTTTACCGTGGTATTGTACAATCCCTCGTCCAAAAAGCGGCGCGACTATCTGCAAAAAGCCTGTGAGATTCTCCTGCAATACAAATCGCCCGAAACGGTGTGCGGCACCGTGACGAACATCGGACGGGAGGGGGAGCGCTGCAAGCTGTTCACCCTTAAGGCGCTCCGGGAGGAAGAGGTCGATATGTTCACGACGGTTTTCATCGGCAACAGCGAGACAAGGGTGATCAACGGAAAAATGGTCACGCCACGGGGGTACCGGCATGACTGACAGCGACAGACACATCCTGATCTTCGGCGGCACCACGGAGGGAAGGCTCCTGACGGAATTCTGTGTGCGCCGCCGGATCCCCGCCTTTGTCAGCGTGGCGACGGCGTACGGCGGAGCGCTGCTTGATGCGGACGGCTCCGTCCGTGTTCTCACAGGGCGCATGGATTCGGAGCAAATGACCTCCTTCCTTACGGCGCATGCCATTTCCCTTGCGGTGGACGCGACCCATCCCTTCGCGGTGGAGGCAAGCCGGAATATCACGGCGGCATGCGTAGCTGCGGGGGTAAAATGCTGCCGTGTTCTCCGCGCAGGAGAGGAGGAGACCAGCGGCATTTTGTTTGACGGGATACCCGCCGTCGTCGCGTACCTCAACGAGCATCCCGAGGGCAATATCCTCCTTACCACAGGCAGCAAGGAGCTTCACCTCTACCGCGCCGTCCATCACTATGCCGAACGATGCGCCGCACGGGTGCTGCCTGCGGAGGGAATCGTCGAAAAATGCGTCTCCCTCGGATTCCGGCGGGAGAATATCATCGCGGCAAAGGGACCCTTTACGGCTGAACAAAACAGAGCGCATATCAAGGGCTGCAACGCGCGGTTTCTTGTCACCAAGGAGAGCGGCGCGGCGGGCGGCTTCGCGGAAAAGCGGAAGGCGGCGCACGACTGCGGCGCGGCGCTCCTGATCATCCGCCGACCTGTCGAAACCGGCGTTTCCCTTGAACAGGCTGAAAAAATCATCATGACGGAGTATGAAGCAACGCATGAATCATTTCAATAAGACCATCCACATCATCGGCACAGGCATGGACGGCGACCGAACGCTGACCCTTGAGGCGCGCCGCGCAATTGAACAGGCGGAGCTTCTGATCGGCGCCCAGCGGATGCTCAAGCCCTTTGAGGAGCTGAAAAAGCCGATGCTCTGCTGCTATGACGGCAGGAAAACCGCCGCACTGATCGCGGAGAGCGAATACTCTGAAATTGCCGTCCTCGTGTCGGGCGACGGCGGCTTCTACAGCGCGGCGGGCACGCTTCTCCCGCTGCTGAGGGAATACAGGACGGAGCTGATAAGCGGAATCTCCACGCCGGTGTATCTCTGCGCTAAAGCGGGGCTGCCGTGGTCGGATATGCGGTTTGTCAGCCTGCACGGAACCGACGCGCCGTTTGTCCGCACGATCTGCGCCAACCGCTATACCTTCCTTCTGCTCGGGGGGCGCGTCACCCCCGCCGACGTCTGCCGCAGGCTTTGCGAATACGGCAGGGGAGAGGTCAGGGTGGTGATCGGCGAGAACCTTTCGTCCCCAAAGGAAGCCGTTCATTCGGGAACGGCGGCGGAATACAGGGAGTATAATGCCGACAGGCTTTGCGCGATGATCGTGGAAAACGAGCAGTACGAAAGGCATCTGCCGTCCTGCATCCCCGACGGAGCCTTTATTCGCGGCGGCGTTCCCATGACGAAGTCGGAGGTGCGCGGGGTCTGCGTCGCAAGGCTGACGGTGGGGGAGAGCGACGTCTGCTGGGACATCGGTTGCGGAACCGGCTCTGTCTCGGTGGAAATGGCGCTTCGCTGCCCGAAGGGAAGGGTGCTTGCCGTGGACAAAAACGCGGAGGCGATCAGCCTCACGGAGCAGAACCTCAGAAAATTCGGCTGCGACAATATCGAGCCTGTTCCCGGTCTTGCCGAAGAGCTTGCCGAAAGGCTTCCCGCGCCCGACTGTGTGTTTGTCGGAGGCTCCTGCGGTGCGCTCGGCGATGTCCTTTCCGTCGCACTCAAAAAGAATCCGGACGCAAGGATCCTTGTCACGGCGGTGTCGCTCGAAACCCTCAGTCAAAGCGCCGACCTCTTTGCCGCGCGCGGTCTCGAGAGCGAAATCACTGAGATCGCCGTGACCCGCACGAGGAAAGCCGGCAGTCACACGCTGCTCTCCGCAGAAAACCCCATCTTTATCATTCACAGGAAATGCTGAAAATGAACCGATTCATGATAGCCGGCACGCGCAGCGGCAGCGGAAAGACCACCATTACCTGCGCGATTCTGCAGGCGCTTGTCAACCGGGGTCTTGACGTGGCCTCCTTCAAATGCGGTCCCGACTACATCGACCCCATGTTCCACAGCCGCGTGATCGGAGCGGACGCGCATAATCTGGACAGATTCTTCTGTCCGCCCGAAACGACGCGTTATCTTCTTCAAAAATATTCCCGCACGTATACGGTCATCGAGGGCGTGATGGGCTTTTACGACGGCGTGAAGGGGGCGGCTTCGTCGCATCAGCTGGCGGTCGAAACCGACACGCCGGTGATCCTTGTCCTTGACTGCAAGGGCATGAGCGATTCCATCGGTGCGCTGATGCAGGGCTTTTTGCATTATTGCCGTCCCAACGGCATTATCGGGTTTCTCTTCAACCGTCTGCCGGAGAGCCTTGCAGGACTCGCCCGATCGCTGTGCGAGGAAATGAACGTCGCCTTTTTCGGGCGTTTTCCCTCTGTCCCCGAATGCGCGATCGAGAGCCGGCATCTGGGGCTTGTCACGGCGGCGGAGGTTGCCGGACTCAGGGAAAAGACAAACCGTCTGGCGGCGCTTGCGGAGGAATTCATCGACATGGACGGGCTGCTGAATCTGACGCGGCGAGAGCCTTTGACGGCATGCGCTTCGCCCGCGATTGTCAGGGACGGAACCGTCCGCGTGGCCGTCGCGCGGGACAACGCCTTCTGCTTTTATTACAGGGAAAACGACGATCTTCTGCGGGAGTCGGGATGCGAGCTGATTGACTTTTCCCCGCTGCGGGACGCTTCGCTGCCCGAGGACATCGGAGGGCTGATTCTGGGCGGAGGCTATCCCGAGCTGTACGCGGAAAAGCTCAGCGAAAACAGGGCGCTGCTTGGCGAAATCAGGTCCCGCGTTGCGGGGGGATTGCCGACAATTGCGGAATGCGGAGGCTTTCTGTATCTTCACGACGAGCTGCAGGGGGAGGACGGCGTTTTCTACCCGGCAGTCGGCGCGGTCAGCGGAAGGGCGTACCGCACGGAGAAGCTGCGGCGCTTCGGGTATCTTCATCTGCACGCGCCGCGCGACAGTCTGTTGTTCGGGGAGGGCTGGTCAGTTCCCGCGCACGAATTCCACTACTGGGACAGCACCCGCCCCGGCGACGACCTCACCGCGCGCAAGGCAAGCAGCGGCGCGGAATACCTCTGCGCCCACACCTCGCCGACGCTCTACGCGGGCTTCCCTCACCTGTATTATTATTCCAATCCCCAGGTAGCCGCGCGCTTTGTTGAAAAATGCATGCATCATAAGGAAGCAGAGAATCATGGAACGAATTAAATCAATTACCCCTCTTGTCCCCGACGCGATGGAATCCGCGCGGCAGCAGTGGGATTCCATTGCAAAGCCCCTCGGCAGTCTCGGACTGCTGGAAAAGGCTGTCATTCAGATCGCCGGTATCACGGGAACGGCGGATGTTTCGCTGCATAACCGCTGTGTCGTCGTGATGTGCGCCGACAACGGCGTGGTGTGCGAGGGCGTGACCCAGACGGGGAGCGAAGTCACGGGGATTGTCGCCCGCGCCATCGCGGGGGGCACCTCCAACGTCAACCTGCTCGCCGCCCGGTTCGGCGCGTCGGTGTTTCCGGTGGACATCGGCATGAAGGAGGAAATCTTTTCCTCCCGTATCGCCCACAGAAAGATCAGCTACGGCACGCGCAATATCGCGGAGGGCGCCGCCATGACTCCCGACGAGGCGCAGAAGGCGGTTGCCGTCGGAATGGACGTCGTCAGGGGACTGAAGGAAAAGGGCTATCATCTCATAGTGACGGGAGAAATGGGCATCGGCAACACCACCACCTCCAGCGCCATCGCATCCGTGCTGCTGAACCTTCCCCCCGAAAGCGTCACCGGCAGGGGCGCGGGACTTTCGGACGAGGGTCTGAAGAAGAAAACCGAGGTCATCCGACGTGCCATTGCCGTCAATCAGCCCGACAGCAGCAAGCCGTTAGAGCTGCTTGCAAAGCTTGGCGGGTACGACATTGCCGGCATGACCGGACTGTTTTTAGGCGGCGCGGTCTACAGGGTGCCGGTGGTGATCGACGGCTTTATTTCCGCTGTTTCGGCGGCGCTTGCCGCAGAAATCTGTCCACTGTCAAAGGAATACATGCTCTGCTCCCACGTCTCGAAGGAACCGGCGGGCAGCCGCATGCTGGAATTTCTCGGCAAAAAGCCGCTCATCACGGCGGAGCTTTGTCTCGGCGAGGGAACGGGCGGGCTGTTTCTGCTGCCGCTGCTTGACGGGGCGCTGGCGGTCTACCGTTCCGCCCACCGGTTCGACAGTCTGCCGATGGAAAGGTACGTGGCGCTGACATGATGATACTGATAACAGGCGGCAGCAGGAGCGGCAAGTCGTCGCTCGGCGAAAGGCTTCTTTCCGACTGGAACGGGAGAAAGCTCTACCTTGCCACCATGATGCCACGGGGAGAGGAATCGGCGCGGGCGATCGAACGTCATCGCGTGATGCGCGCCGGTAAGGGCTTTGAGACGGTCGAGCGATACACCGACGTCGGAGCGCTTTCCCTTCCGGACGGCTGCGGTGTGCTGCTGGAATGCATGGGAAACCTGCTTGCCAACGAGATGTTTGAAGCCGGAGAACCAGACCCCTGCGGCAAAATCATAGCGGACGTCAGACGGCTTTCGGAGCGCGCCGGACGGCTCATTGTCATCACCAATCAGGTGGACAGCGACGGCATGGACTACCCGCGTGAAACGTCGCTTTACATACAACATCTGGGAAAAATCAACGCTTCGCTTGCCGCGTCGTCCTGCTGTGTGATCGAATCGGTATACGGCATTCCCGTGCCGCTCAAAGGAGGTCTGCCGCCGTGTCTTTGATCCATTCCTTTTTCTCCGCTTTTCTCATGTATACGCGCATCCCCATGCCGCAGGTCGAATGGAGGGAGGAAAACCGCCGCTATTCGCTCTGCTTTTTTCCTCTTTGCGGGGCGGTGATCGGCGGGCTGCTGCTGCTCTGGCGATGGCTCTGCACGCGTCTCGGGGCGGGTGAGCTGCTGTTTGCATCGGTGGGAGTCGCCCTTCCGGTTCTTGTGACGGGAGGCATCCACCTTGACGGCTTCTGCGACGTGTGCGACGCGAAGGCTTCCTGCGGCGACAGGGCATCCATGTTGCGTATCATGAGCGACCCGCACATCGGCTCGTTCGCGGTCATTCGGGTGGCGCTTTACCTGCTGCTGCAGCTTGGCGTGCTTTCTGAGATCGATTCCATGAAGAAGGCGCTGAGCTGCGCCCTCTGCTTTGTCGCGTCGAGGGCGCTGAGCGCACTGGCGGCTGTCACCTTCCGCTCCGCCAGACAAGAGGGAACGCTGATGCAGTTCGTCACGCCGGCGCACAGGCGGATCACCGTCGCGGTCGGGATACTGTACGCGACGGCTGTCGCGGCAGGTCTGCTGCTGACCGACTGGTTGACGGGAGTGGCGGCTCTTGTCGGAATGGCGGCGTCGTTTGTCTATTACCGGATAGAGTCCTACCGGCGGTTCGGTGGAATTACCGGCGATCTCGCGGGGTATTTCCTGCAGCTTTGTGAGCTGGCGGGAATGGGCGGCGTTGTCGCGGCTGGATTTGTGAAGGGAGCGTTTGTATGAGACTGATCATCGGCGGAGCCTGTCAGGGCAAGCGGACATATGCCGCCGCGCAATACGGACTTTCGCGGGAGGACATCCGCGACTGCTCGGATTTCGCCCCGGGCGATTTTGCGGAAAAGAAATGCGTCTGCCGCTTTCATCTGTTTCTCAGAAACCAGATGAAGTCAGGCGGAGACGTCATCGCCATCACCTCGAAAATCGTTCAAAGCAATCCCGGCATCCTCATCCTCATGGATGAAATCGGCTGCGGCGTCATCCCCATGGAGCGTGAGGAACGCCTATGGCGGGAGGAGACGGGGAGAGCCGGGTGTTATCTGGCGGCTCACGCGGAGAGCGTCGAGCGGGTGGTCTGCGGCTGCGGGGTGAGAATCAAATGAACCACAGCAGAACCGTGATCCTTATCCGTCACGGCATGACACAGGGCAATATCGAGCGCCGTTACATCGGGCGCACCGACCAGCCGCTCTCCGGGGAGGGGATCGCCCTGCTGCGGGAGAAGCGCGTCCCCCCTTGCGATCTTCTCTTTTGCAGTCCGATGAAGCGCTGTATGCAGACGGCGGAGATTCTCTACCCCGGAAGGAATCCGATTCTTGTCCCCGATCTGCGGGAATGTGACTTCGGCGACTTTGAAGGGAAAAACCACGTGGAGCTGGACGGCAACGAATACTACCAGCGCTGGATTGACAGCGGGGGCGAGCTGCCCTTTCCGAACGGCGAAACCGCCGGGGACTTCAAGCGCCGCTGCGTCGACGCGTTTGCGGACTGTATGAACGCCTATCAATTCACCGCTGCCGCGTTTGTCGTTCACGGCGGCACGATCATGGCGGTGATGGAGCGTTTCGCCCGTCCGGAAAGACCGTATTACGACTATAACGTCGCCAATGGCTGCGGCTTTATCGCCCGCTTCAAGGGCAATGACATGATCGATTATTCGTCACTCTGAGGGGAGAGATTTTTCACGGATCATAAAATACTATCGGCGTTTCTGCCTCTGCTTGCCGGGTTCGGACTGGATTGTCTGTTCGGCGACCCGTACTGCCTTCCGCACCCTGTCCGGCTGATCGGGCGCCTGATTGCCGGTATGGAAGGGCTGATGAGAAAAATAATGCCGAAGCATGAACGGACGGCGGGCGTTATTCTTTCCGTCATCGTGCTGAGCGTCTCCACCGCCCTTCCCGCCGTTCTGCTGTTTGTGTGCTACCGGCTGCATTTCTGGTTGGGAATTGTGGGCGAATCGGCGATGTGCTATTATCTGCTGGCGGCAAGGTGTCTGCGGGACGAAAGCATGAAGGTTTACCGCGCTCTGGCGGCGGGCGACACGGAAGGGGCAAGGCGCGCCGTTTCCATGATTGTCGGCAGGGACACGGACGCGCTCACCGCGGAGGGAATCACGAAGGCCGCAGTCGAAACCGTCGCCGAAAACACCTCCGACGGCGTGACCGCCCCGATGTTTTACATCATGCTCGGCGGCGCGGCGGCGGGATTTTTCTATAAGGCTGCCAATACCATGGATTCCATGCTCGGCTATAAGAACGAACGTTACCTCCGCTTCGGCTGTTTCAGCGCAAAGCTGGATGACGCGCTGAATTATCTTCCGTCCAGGCTGACCGCGCTGCTGATGATCCTATCGGCGTATCTTTCTGGCATGGACGGCGGGAACGCGTACAGAATTTGGCGGCGCGACCGTCTGAACCACGCCAGCCCGAATTCAGCCCAGACGGAGGCGGTCTGCGCGGGAGCGCTCGGCGTCATGCTGGCGGGGGACGCGGTTTACTTCGGAAAGCTCGTGAAAAAGCAAACCATCGGCGACGACCTGCGACGGGTCACGCCGGAGGACATTCCGGCGGCGAACAGGCTGATGTATGTCACCTCCGTCCTCATGCTGTTGCTGACGCTGACGTTCAGAACGCTGCTGTTCGGGGTGCTGCTATGAATCATCTGCCTTTCCCGACCTCTCACGGCGGCGATATTTATTCCCGCCACGTTACTTTTGATTTTTCCGCCAATCTCAATCCCCTCGGCATGCCGGAGGGCGTGAAGAAGGCGCTGACGGAGGGCATGGATTCCTTCTCGCATTATCCCGACGTGAGCTGCGCCGCTCTCCGGGAGGCAATCGCGGCGCGCGAGGGCTGCGACGCGGAGCGCATTGTCTGTGGGAACGGCGCGGCGGATATGATCTGGCGCATTCCCCCGGCGTTCCGCCCGAGGCGCGCGCTGATCCCCGCGCCGACCTTTTCGGAATACGAGCGCGCCCTTCTGACCTTCGGCTGCGAGGTGGTGCGGTACTTCACGCGAGAAGAGGATTCCTTTGCGCTGCGGGAGGATTTTTCGCAGTCCGTCGCGGGCTGCGACGTCGTCTTTGTCTGCCGTCCGAATAATCCCGTCGGCAATCTGGCAGCGCGTGATCTGCTATGGAACCTCATCGAAACATGCGCGGCAAGCGGGACGCTGCTTGTCCTTGACGAATGCTTCATCGAATTCACGGGGGAAAAGCCTCTGGCGGCAGCCGGACTGCCGGGAGATGTCATTCTGCTCCGGGCGTTTACCAAAATCTACGCCATGGCGGGACTGCGGCTGGGGTATGCGATGTGTTCCAGGCATGAAACGGCGCAACGCCTGCGGGACTTCGGACCGTGCTGGAGCGTTTCGGTTCCCGCGCAGATCGCGGGCGTCGCGGCGCTGAGGGAGCGGGGGTTCGTGGAGAAAACGGTTTCACTGATCGCCGGGGAACGCGCGTTCCTCGCTGAGGGATTGCGGGGAATGGGGCTGAAGGTGTTCTCCTCGCGGGCGAATTTCCTACTTTTCCGATGCGGGCTGCCGCTCGACAGACTGCTGCTCCGGGAGGGAATCGCCATCCGCTGCTGCGGGGATTACCACGGGCTGTCGGAGCAATACTTCCGTATCGCGGTCAGGACGCGTGAGGAAAACCGGATTCTGCTCAATGCCATAGAAAGGTGCGTGAAGAATGGCTAAACCGATCATGATTCAGGGAACCATGTCCAACGCGGGCAAGAGCTTGTTTGCGGCGGCTCTCTGCCGGATCCTCTCTCAGGACGGCTATCGCGTGGTTCCCTTCAAATCGCAGAACATGGCGCTCAATTCCTTCATTACCCGCGAGGGGCTGGAGATGGGGAGGGCGCAGGTCATGCAGGCGGAGGCGGCGGGCGTGGAGCCGTCCGTGCTGATGAATCCGATTTTGCTCAAGCCCACCACCGACCGCGGCTCTCAGGTGATTGTCAACGGCGAGGTGATGGGCGATCTGTCCGCTTCGGACTATTTCAGACGGAGAAAGCAGTTTCTCCCCGACATCCTGCGCGCCTACCGCGCGCTTTCGGAACGCAGCGACATTATCGTCATTGAGGGCGCGGGAAGTCCGGTGGAGCTGAATCTGCTGAAGGACGACATTGTCAACATGGGCATGGCGCGGCTGGCTGACGCTCCCGTGCTGCTGATAGGCGACATCGACCGGGGCGGCGTATTCGCGCAGCTTTTAGGAACGCTCTCGCTTCTTGAACCGGCGGATCGCGACAGGGTGAAGGGGCTTGTGGTCAACAAGTTCCGGGGCGACCGTTCGCTCTTCGACGACGGCGTAAGAATCCTGGAGGAACGCGGCGGGAAGCCGGTTGCCGGCGTAATTCCCTATATGAAAATCAATCTGGACGACGAGGACAGTCTCTCGGAGAAGCTGCGTCCGTCCTGTGAGGGAATCATCGACATTGCCGTGATACGGCTGCCGAAGCTCTCCAACTTCACCGACTTCGACGTGTTCACGCAATACGAGGGCGTGTCGGTCAGGTACGTCTCCGCCCCCCGCCAATTGGGAACACCCGACCTGCTCCTTCTTCCCGGCACCAAAAGCACAATAGCGGATCTGCGTTGGCTCCGCGCCTGCGGACTGGAGACGGCAATCAGAAGGCTCGTTACGGACGGCGTGCCGGTTTTCGGCGTCTGCGGCGGCTATCAGTTGCTCGGTCATTCCGTATCCGACCCATGCGGAGCGGAGGGCGGGGGCGAGACGGAGGGAATGGGGCTGCTGCCTGTCCGCACCGTTTTTGTCCCACAAAAGACCCGCTCACGGACACAGGGCAGCATCACCTGCGGCGAGGGATTTTTCTCCGCGTTGAACGGCTGTCGGTTCAGCGGGTATGAAATACACATGGGCGTGTCGGAGGGAAACGAAAAGCCCTTCGCCGTGCTGGACGGCGGAGGGCAGGAGGGCTGCTTCCGGGAGAATGTCGGCGGGAGCTATGTACACGGCATATTTGACAGCGCGGAGGTATCCGAAGCCCTCATCCGCGCTCTTTACGCCCGCAAGGGACTTTCCTTTGACGGGACAGGCATTGACAGGGATTGCTTCCGGCAATCGCAGTATGATTTGCTGGCGGACACGGTGCGGCGCAATGCCGATATGGATTTGATTTACCGCATTATCGAGGGGAAAACGAAATGAAAAAACAGCTCAGACTCACTACCTTTGTATTCCTGAACTGGCTTGCCGCGTCAGGCGGCATGTATTTGTACAATCTGTTTCTCTTCAGACGCTTCGGAACCTCAACGCTGCGGGTTTCGATTTCTGTTTTCAGGGCGATGCTATTTGCTTCCTTTGCGCTTGGGTTCTATCTGGAAAAGGAAAATGCGCGCTGGCGTTCTCACTGGTCAACTACTATCGAAGACAGCTATATAGAGTATTATTTTCAATCCTGCGAGTACGACGCGAGATAATATGCGGAGAAATCGGCGTCCAGATACCGGACAATGATCGAGGATACATCGTTGGAGGAGGAATCAGAGGAGGCGTTGGAGCCGGCGGGATAAATCCGCTCACGATCCCGCCGATTGGTACCGCCTCACGCCGAAGCGCCACAGCGCGACGCAAGGCAGAAGGAACAGGAGTGACGCGAGCGGGAGAAATGCGTAAAGAAGGCTGTCGCTGCGTCCGGTGATGTATTGCAGCGGATAATACTGCACCAACGAATAGGGAATGACGAAGGTGCAGAATCTGAGCATCCGCTTGCCGTAGACGTCTACCGGGTACTGTCCGTATTCCCTCGCGCCGTCTGTGAAGATATTGATCACCTCCAGCCCCTCAAGGGTGAAGAAGCAGAGCGCCGCGTTGATCAGGAAGATTCCGCAGAACACGGATGCGCCGCAAAGCACCGTGATGAGGACGCACAACCCCTTCCAGACGTTCCAATGAATCCCCGCCTGCGAGGTGCCGTAGATGAACACGATCACCGCCTGCATCATTCTGCCGATTCTCGTCAGCTCAAAGCTGCTCCCCAGCACCTGCAGAATCTCGTTGCGTGGGCGGGTCATGATCCTGTCAAACTCGCCCTTCCGCACGAGTCCGGAAAAGCGGTCGAAACCCCTTGCCGCGCATTCCGCCAGGGAGAATTCCATCAGCACCAGCGAATAGCAGAACAGCACGTCGCTGTAGCGGTAGCCGGCGATGGAGTGAAAGCGGCGGAACAGAAAGTAGATGCCCACAAAGGCGTTGAAGGAGGCGAGGAACTGACCGAGCGTCGTCATGAGGAAGGACTTTTTGTACTGCATCATACATCGGATCTGAACCGAGATGTAATGGAGATACAGTCTGACGGCGGAGGTTTTACGCGGTTGTTTATTCAAGACACATCACCCTCCCTGTACCGTAACTTTTTTCATAGCCCTGCGGCAGATCAGCTTTCCTGCCGCAATAAGCAGGAGGACCCAGAAGCCCTGCAGCAGCATGGCCCTGACCGCCTCGCCGCCGCTTATGTTGCCGCTGTAGATACGCAGCGGCACATTTTCCATCGAGGCAAAGGGGAGCATTTCCATCAGGCGCCGGACATTCCGCGGGTAGAAGGGGAGCGGGATCACAATGCCCTGCAGCACCTCGGCGATCATGGCAAAGAGTATTCTCAGTCCCTGCGGCGACACGGTGAAGAAGGACAGCATGTAGACCAGCATGCACAGCGCGATGGTTACGGTCACGGAGAGCAGCATGGCGAAAACAAAGCAGACAAGGGTCAGTGCGTCCGGCGGCAGCGTCATTCTGTAGGGAGGCGGCAGAAGGAACGCCGCCAGCAGAATCGGCGCGCAGCGGAGCAGGGCGCGGGACATGCGGTGCGCGGCGCTCCGGGCGAACCACAGGTTGTAGAGGTCGATCGGCCGGCAAAGCTCATAGCAGATATTCCCGTCCATAATGCTGTCGAAAATCTCGTTCTCCATGAACCACACCATGAAAAGCGCTAAGAACGCCTGCTGCAGCCAGATGTACGAGGCAAGCTGTTCAAAGCCCATGGGAAAGGCGGCGGGGTCGGAGGAACGGAAGGCGTAAAAGACGTTGATCTCCATGAAGCCCCAGACGAACTGCGTCGCGACGCCGGCGAACGCGGCAGTGCGGTATTGCAGACACATGGCAAACCGCAGCCGGAAAACGGAGAGATATTTTTTCCACTTCATGTCCGTCACCTCAAATATCGTAGGAGCGGTACAGCTCCGCGACGGTATGATCCAGATCGCCGCGTCCGGCAATGTCGCTGAGGTCGCCGTCAAGCAGGATGCTTCCCCTGCCGATCAGGATGATCCGTCTGGTAATGGCTTCGATGTCCTGCATGTCGTGGGTGGTGAGAATGACGGTGGTTTTTCTCTCGCGGTTGAGCCGGACAATGAATTCCCGCACGGCGATTTTGGAAACCGCGTCCAGACCGATGGTCGGCTCGTCAAGAAAGAGAATATCCGGCGAATGAAGCAGCGACGCAGCCAGCTCGCAGCGCATTCTCTGTCCCAGAGAGAGCTGCCGCACGGGCGTTTTCAGCAGCTTGCCGAGGTCAAGCAGTTCGGTCAGCTCGTCTCTGTTGCGCCGGTAGACGTCGGAAGGGATAGAGTAAATGTCCCGTAGCAGCTCGAAGGAATCGTCAACCGGCACATCCCACCAGAGCTGGGAGCGCTGCCCGAACACCACGCCGATTCTGGCGACGTGTCCGATCCGATCCTTCCACGGAATTCTCCCGTCCACCAGACATTCCCCGCTGTCGGGCGTAAGGATGCCGCTGAGAATTTTGATGGTGGTGCTTTTGCCCGCGCCGTTCGGCCCGATATAGCCGACCGTTTCTCCGTCGGCGATGGAGAAGCTCACATTGTCCAGCGCCGTTACGGTGTCATATTCCCTGTGAAGGAAGGACTTCACCGCCTCGCGGAACCCGGCGTTGCGTCTGGCAACCCGATAGGTCTTGCAAATGTTTTTCATGACGATCATTCATCTTACCCCCCTGAAATACACTTTAATTTTTTAAGCGTGGAAAAGCTATTGTAACACTCTGTCATACTTTTGTCAAGATGTTTAACATATTTTTTCAGTTTCATCGCGGTAAACGATTGAATTTTTGAATGGGACGTGATATGATTAAGACAATATAAAAATTATAACAAAAATGCAGGAGGCAGATTATGGCATCCAATTTTGAATTTATGGCGTCGAAATGGCACGATATTGCCGTACTTGGCGCAGAGGCGGAGGAATGCTCCGCGACGCAGCCGCGGCAATGCGCGGAGCTGCTCGGCAGGATCGGGGAGCGCATTGCGGATGAGCTGCTGACGATCAACGGACTGACGCTGCCCGACGATTCGATCCAGTCAGAGAAAATCGCATTTCTCCGCAGCCATCAACTGATCATTATCAGCATTGAGGACATTCTTCTCTCGCTCGATGACAAAGCGGAGGGCACGGAAATCACCGCCGAAGAAGCGGAAAACCGTCTCCGCATGGCGCACAAGCTGTGTCATTGGTTCGTCCTCGTCCACGGCTACAACGACGCCCACGGCAATTCCTCCGAAAGCGAAGCACCCGCAGCGGAAGAGGATTCGGAGAGCGAAGCACCCGCAGCGGAGGAAGAATCAGAAAGCGAAGCACCAGTAGCAGAAGAGGATTCGGAGAGCGAAGCCCCCGCAACGGAGGAAGATTCAGAGAGCGAAGCACCCGCAGCGGAGGAAGATTCAGAGAGCGAAGCACCCGCAGCGGAGGAAGAATCAGAAAGCGAAGCACCCGCAGCGGAGGAAGAATCGGAAAGCGAAGCTCCCGCAGCAGAAGAGGATTCGGAGAGCGAAGCACCCGCAACGGAGGAAGATTCAGAAAGCGAAGCACCCACAGCAGAAGAAGATTCAGAAATCGAAGCACCCGCAGCAGAAGAGGATTCGGAGAGCGAAGCACCCGCAGCAGAAGAGAATTCGGAAAGCGAAGCGACCGCAGCAGAAGAGAATTCGGAAAGCGAAGCGACCGAAGCGGAGAATAACGGAAAAATACATATCGACGTAAATTTCCTTCCGGTCGTCAATTACGCGCTGCTGCAGAACGGACTCAGGATCATCCGCTCCCTGACGATCTTCAACGAATCGGAGGAAAGCGTCGCGGACGCGGAGCTTCGCATTACCTCCGAGCCTGCGTTCTGTCTGCCGTATCATGAACACATCGACCTGCTCCCCGCGGGACGGACGCTGCCGCTTCACGACGTGACCGTCATTCCCGACGGGAATTTCCTCGCCGGCATGACGGAAAAGATCAGCGGTATGCTGACCATCACGCTCACCTGCGGGGAACGGACGCTCTGCCTCCTGCAAAACGAAATCACTGCCCTTGCCTTTGACCAGTGGCACGGCATCACCCTCTATCCGGAGCTGCTCTGCGCCTTCGTCACCCCGAACCATCCGGTGATCGCGCAGATCACCGCCCGTGCGGCGGAGCTGTTGGGCAAGTGGACGGGCGACCCGTCGCTCGACGGGTACCAGAGCAACGACCCCAACCGCGTGCTGAAGCAGGCGGCGGCGGTCTACGGCGCGCTGCAGGAGAGGAACATCGTCTACTGCGTGCCACCCGCCGGCTTTGAAGCCGTAGGGCAGCGCATCCGCCTGTGCGATACCGTAATGGAGCAGAAGCTCGGCTCCTGCATGGATCTGACGCTGCTCTACGCGGCCGCGTTGGAATCCCTCCGGCTTCACCCGCTGCTGATCCTGTTGAAGGGACACGTCTTCGCCGGCGTCTGGCTGGAGGAAATGTCCTTCCCGGAGACGGTGCAGGACGACGCCTCGCTCATCACCAAAAGGCTGGCGAACGGCATCAATGAAATTGCGGTGGTGGAATGCACCTCGTTTGCCGCCAAGGAGACAACCGTTCCCTTCGACGACGCGCAGAAAACGGCGGAGAAGCAGCTTGCCGACTTAAGCTCGGTCATTTGCTTCATCGATGTGAACCGCGCCAGACTCAGCGGCGTCAAGCCTATGCCCATGCGTATTCCCACGGAAAACGGGTGGAAGGTGGAGCGCCCGCTTCTTGACGAGAACGACCTGACCGCCGCCCCGAAGGACAAAACCGGCGCGGTCGCGACAGACGAGCCGGAGGAGGACACCCCCGTTACCCGCAAGACCCGCTGGGAGCGCAAGCTGCTGGATCTGGGTCTCCGCAATTCGCTCATCAATCTCCGGCTTTCCAAAACGCTGATTCCGTTGCTTGCCTCGTCGGTTGACGAGCTGGAGGATTCGCTTTCCGACGGCGAGGATTTCAAGATCATGCCCCGTCCGTCCGACTGGAATCAGGGAGAGCTGCACTTTGACAATATGCACGAGCTGGGCGCGTTTGCCTCCGTCATTCAGTCGGAATTCAAGAATCACCGCCTGCGCTCGGCGCTGAACGACACGGAGCTTGCCAAGACCATCAAGGAGCTGTACCGCTCCGCCAAGTCGTCGCTCGAGGAGAACGGCGCAAACACCCTGTATATGGCGCTGGGACTTCTCCGCTGGTATGAGAATCCCAGAAGCACCAAGCCCCGCTACGCGCCGCTCATTCTCGTTCCGGTGGAGATCGTGCGCAAGTCGGCGGCGCAGGGCTACGTCGTCCGTCTGCGCGACGACGAGCCGCAGATGAACGTCACCATTCTGGAAAAGCTCAAACAGGATTTCAATATCGAAATAAAGGGTCTCAATGTCCTTCCCGAGGACGAACACGGCGTTGACACCCGCAAGGTGTTCACCATCGTGCGCAAGGCGATCATGGAGCAGAAGAATTGGGATGTGCTGGAATCGGCGTACATCGGCATCTTCTCCTTCTCGCAGTTCGTCATGTGGAACGACATCCGCAGCCGTTACGGCGACCTTGCCAAAAACAAGATTGTCAGCAGCCTGATGGAGGGACAGTTGCAATGGGAGACCGAGGAAATGAGCATCGGCGACGAGGTGGACGAGAACGGCGTGCTTCTGCCGATGTCAGCCGACGCGTCGCAGCTTTTCGCCATCAAAGCCGCCTCAGAGGGCAAGAGCTTCGTGCTGCACGGTCCTCCCGGCACCGGCAAATCCCAGACCATCACCGCGCTGATCGCCAACGCCCTTGCGCAGGGAAAAACCGTGCTTTTTGTCGCGGAAAAAATGGCGGCGCTGGAAGTGGTGGAACGCAGACTCGACAAAATCGGCATCGGCGATTTCTGTCTGGAGCTTCATTCCAACAAGGCGAAGAAAAAATCCGTGCTGGAACAGCTTCGCAAGGCGTCCGAGGTGACAAAGGGACAGACCGCCCAGTCCTATGAGAACAAGGCGAACCAGATCGCCCAGCTCCGTGCCGAGCTGAGCGAGTATGTGCGGGAGCTTCATAAGGAGCGCAAATGCGGCAGGACGCTCTATCAGCTGATCAACGAGTACGAAGCCAACAGCTCCTTCCCCGATCTTCCCGCGCCGGATTACAGCGCCGTTTCACAGATCGACCGCGAGCTGTGGGACAGACAGTCGCTTCTGCTGCAGCGTGTGACAGCCGCGGCAAAGGCGGTGGGACATCCGAAGGATCACCCCCTGTCGGCGGTCATCACGGCGGATTATTCCCAGCAGCTCCGCATGACCCTGCCGGATCAGCTTTCGTCATACCGTTCCGCTCTGGAGAAGCTCCAATCCGCGCTGCGTGCCTTTACTGCCGAGGTACAGGTGCCGTCGGGCAGCTTCGAGGAGATCACCGCCCTCGAAGCTGCGGCGCGTGAGATGAAGCTGTGGCTTTCTTATCCGAAGGCGTGGGCACAGGCGGAAAATCCCGCGTTTTTCTTCCTCAAGCTGCAGGAGATGTGCGGGCATTATGCCAACGCCAATCAGCATGCCGCCATGCTTCTGTCGTATTGGCGACCGGAATTCCTCACCCTCGACGGCATGCAGCTCTTAGGGGAATACCGCGCGGCAGCCGCCAAATGGCTGATTCCGCGCAAACTCGGTATCAACGCCCTCTGCAAAAGGCTGCTGCCGTACTCCATCGGCGCGATCAACAAGGGGCAGCTGGAGCAGCAGCTTCTGACCCTTCTCAATTACCGCAATGAAATGAATGCCGCCGAAGCCCTGTTTGACCGGCATGGCGAATCCCTCGGCAATCTCTACAACGGCAGCACGACGGATTGGAACGCCGTCAGCCGGCTATGCGGCGAGGCAAAGGACAGTGCCGCGCGGCTTGACGAACTGTTCGGCGGCAGCGACTTCCGGAAGGGCTACTGCGGAAGGGGAGAGCTTCGGGAAGAGATCGACGGCGTGATCCAAGCCATGTCCGGCGTGCTTCCCGTCAGAAGCGCGCTCGACGCGATCCTTGACACCACCTTCCTGTATCAAGACGACTGGACGGCTTCTCAGATCACCGTCTGCGATAACGTGACGGCGCACTTTGACGAGCTGAAGGAATGGATTACGTGGAACGCCATAGCGGGCGAAGCGGAGAGCTGCGGCATGCAATGCCTGATTGAAGCGTACCGCGAGGGTCTGTCCCACGAGGACGCGGCGGGCGGCTTCCGGAAGGCGCTTGCCAAAGTCCTTTGTATGCAGATCATCGACTCCGAGCCGGTGTTGAACCGTTTCTCCGGCGCGGTGTTCAACGAAAAGATCGAGCAGTTCCGTCAGATGGATGCCGATCTCACCAACCTGACCAAAAAGGAAATATACTGCCGTCTCGCCGCGCGGGTGCCGAATTTTGCCAAGGAAGCGGCGCAAAGCTCCGAGCTTGGCATCCTGCAGAAGGCGATTCGCAGCGGAGGCAGAGGACTCAGTATCCGCAAGCTCTTTGACCAGATTCCCAACATGCTGCCGCGTCTCTGTCCCTGTATGCTCATGAGTCCGATTTCGGCGGCGCAGTACCTCGCCCCCAACCGCGAGCCGTTTGACCTCGTGGTGTTCGACGAGGCCTCCCAGATCACCACCTCCAAGGCCGTCGGCGCCCTCGCGCGCGGCAAAAACGCGGTGATTGTCGGCGACCCGAAGCAGATGCCGCCGACCTCCTTCTTTGCGACCTCCTCCGTGGACGAGGACAATATCGACGACGAGGATCTCGAAAGCATCCTTGACGACTGCCTGGCGCTGAACATGCCGCAGACGCATCTTCTCTGGCATTACCGCAGCCGTCATGAAAGCCTGATCGCGTTCAGCAATTGCCACTTCTACGAAAACAAGCTCTACACCTTCCCCTCGGTCAATGACCGTGAGGCAAAGGTCAGACTGGTACACACCGACGGTTATTTTGACCGCGGCAAGAGCCGTCAGAACCGCGCCGAAGCGGAAGCCGTTATCGGCGAGCTGAAACGCCGCTGTCACGACAGGAAGGACAGCAGTCTGAGTGTCGGCGTCGTCACCTTCAATATCAACCAGCAGAACCTCATCGATGACCTTCTTATCGACGCCTGCAAGGAGGACAGCGCGCTGGAAGCGTGGGTGAACAACGGCAGGGAGCCGCTCTTCATCAAGAACCTTGAAAACGTGCAGGGCGACGAGCGCGACGTGATTCTCTTCTCCATCGGTTACGGCCCCGACAAGGAGGGGCGCGTCTCCATGAATTTCGGTCCGCTGAACCGCGAGGGCGGCTGGCGCAGGCTCAACGTCGCCGTTTCCCGCGCAAGATGCGAGATGGTGGTGTTCTCCACCCTCGAGCCGGAGCAGATCGACCTCAACCGCACCAATGCGGAGGGCGTCGCCGCGCTGCGTTCCTTCCTTGAATACGCGGCGGGCAGGGATCATTTTGCCGACGATTACAGCGCGTCCCGTGCCGGGGAGGAAGACGAAGGGGTCAGCAGAGCCATCTGCGCGGCGCTTGCGGAGAACGGCTATGAAACGCAGCGCAACGTCGGACATTCGCAGTACCGCATTGACATCGGCGTGGTCGACCCGGTCAATCCCGGTCAGTACCTGCTGGGCATCCTGCTGGACGGCAGCACCTACCGCGACTCCAAGACCGTGCGCGACAGGGAGCTGGCGCAAATCAGCGTCCTTGGCAGTCTCGGCTGGAAAATCGCCCGCGTGTGGACGATGGACTGGTGGGACAACAGCCGCAAGGAGCTTGCACGGCTGCTTGACATTCTTAGCAGGGCGGCCGAGGAATCAAGGCTCGCCGCAGAGCAGTCCGACGACGAGGAGGAAGAAGCGCCTCCCGCCGAACCCGCACCGGAGGAAGCATCCGCGGCAGGGGCGGAGGAAAAGACCGCCCTTCCCGAGGAGGAGGAATTCGGGATCATCCCCGACGAACCGGCGCCGCTTGTCTCCGCGAACGTCGTTCCCTATCAGGCGGCGCAGCTGAACTCCCTGACCATCACCGGCGAGGACTTTATCCAGCCGGCGTGCAAAAAGATGATCAAGGACGCGGTCAGATCAGTGGTTGACTGTGAAGCGCCGGTCAGCGAGGCAAGGCTTTCCCGCCGTGTCATCCAGAGCTTCGGCATTACCCGCAGCACGGCGAAGATCCAGCATCACCTGTCTCAGCTCATCGAATCGCTCGGGCTGCAAAGCACGATCCAGTATGAGGACAGATTCCTCTGGCGCAAGGATCAGACCCCCGACGGATACACCCTCATCCGAACCAATGGGGAAGGGGAGAGCAAGCGCGACGTAAAGGAGATTCCCGTGCAGGAGGCAGCCAACGCGGTGTGCCTTGTGCTGCACGAGCAGATCAGCATGTCGCACGACGACCTTGTGAGGGAATCGGCGAAGGTCATGAACTTCACCCGGGTCATCGCGAGCGTCAGCGCGGCGTTTGACGCGGCCATTCAGTACGCCGACACAAGGGGCTGGCTGTCGCAGGACGAAAACGGCAGCTACCGTCTCTCCGAAGCCGGCGACGAGTACGTTCACTGCTTCAATGATTAATGCCATATGACAATATCCCATGTCGGACAGAAAAGGCAATGTCTGACATGGGATATTTTGTGTGTTGACAGGATTTCGCCAATTGTGCTATCCTTGAAGCACGGAACGACAGAGCGAGCGAAAAACACCGGTGTTTCCATCGCCTGCTTCCGCAATACATTTTTCAGGGAGGTCTTTGTTTGAATCACACAAAGAAACGGTTTCTTTCGCTTGCCATGGTTGCCGTGCTGACGCTGTCGGCGGCGGCGCTGCCGGACGCCGCGTATGATATGCCCTTCACCGCGCATGCCTCGGCGGGCTACGCCGATGCTCAGACCGAGAGCTACGCCATGCAGGTCGCGGCGATTGTCAACCGCGAACGCGCGGCGAACGGACTTGCGCCGCTGCAATATTCCGACAGGCTCAGTGAAGCCGCGCTTATCCGCGCCGGAGAAATACAGAGCGTGTTTTCCCACACCCGCCCCGACGGATCCCGCTGCTTCACGGCGCTTGCCGAAGCGGGTATTAGTTACCGCTCGGCGGGGGAGAACATCGCCTACGGACAGCGCACTCCCGAAGAGGTCATGCAGTCATGGATGAATTCGTCGGGACACAGGGCGAACATTCTGGGGACATATGACTACATCGGCGTCGGCGTCACCTACAAAAACGGCACCTATTACTGGTCGCAGTTTTTCGCCGTGTCGGATGATCTCAACGGGAAGGTAATTTCCTACGAAACGCCGTCCACCACCACAGCCTCGACGGTTCGGACAACCGCGAGAGCCACGTCTGCCACGTCCGCTCCGACCACCCAATCGACGACAGCCGCCACCCAATCGACGACAGCCGCCACCCAGCCGACCACAAGGGCGACGGAGGGAGGAGCCTGCGCCGACGGAGGAAAGTGCCGTTGCAGCCGCAGGGCGAGACTGAAGCAAACGCTGCTGACGCTTCTGAAAAAGCAGAGCGAACAATAATCCGATGGTTTCATGAAAAGAAGGTGAGAAACAGAACGCCCGGAATGAGCGAAAAAACGCTTGATTCCGGGCATTTTTGTTGATTTGGTGAGACCGCGGAAATTTACAATTCCTCTACAAAACCGCCACAATGCCGAAATACCCATGCACTACAATGATACATAGCCTTATCGGAAGGCGTCACATTTCAGGAAGGGGTTATCAAATATTATGGATGAAAACAGCAGCGCGCTGGACATATTCGGCGGGGACGAAGCGATAAAGCAGACCATCATGGAGCACGCCAATGAGATACTTGACACCATGCTCGACTTCAAGGAGCTGATGTTCTACTATACCTCCGCAATACGCGAGATACGTACCAAGCTGGAGATACTGGACACCGAATTCGAGCTGAAATACCAGCGCAATCCCATCAGCTCGATTCAGACGCGCCTGAAAAGCCGGTTCAGCATCATCGAAAAGCTGCAGCGCAAGGGATGGGAGATCAGCAGCGAGAGCATTGAGGCGCATCTCAATGACATCGCCGGCATCCGCGTGATATGCTCCTATGTGGACGACATTTACAGCATCGCCGAGGCGCTCATCCGTCAGAACGACATCGAGCTGATTGAAAAGAAGGATTACATTTCCCAGCCCAAGCCCAACGGCTACCGAAGCCTTCATCTGATTGTGTCGGTGCCGGTCTACTTCGCGGAATCCACCCGGCGGGTCAAGGCGGAAATACAGATCAGAACCATCGCGATGGACTTCTGGGCGAGCTTAGAGCATCAGATCAAATACAAAAAGCAGATCAGCAATCCGCAGAACATCGCCGATCAGCTCAAAAAGTGCGCCGACATCATCACCTGTACCGATCTTCTCATGCAGAGCATCCGCCAGCAGATCGACGACGAGCAGCCGGAAAAAACCGAGCTTGACAAGATCTACGAAAAGCTCAAAAAATTTGACGTTCCCATCGGAGAATAAGCATTCAAAAATCAAAAATCCCTGTTGTGGCTGTCACCTTCCCGCGTGACGCGCAAACAGGGATTTTTCTGTTTCAATTCATTTATTCGACCGCCGGGGGGAGACTGACGGAAAAGGTAGTGCCCTTGCCCGCCTCGCTCTTGACGGTGATTTCGGCGTTGGCAAGCTCCGCGATCCTCTTGACGATTGCAAGCCCCAGACCGTTGCCCTCTGATTTGTGGGAGGAATCGCTCTGATAGAATTTATCAAAAATCCTGTGCAGCGTTTCCTCCTCCATGCCCTCTCCGCTGTCGGAAATATCCACGCGGATGAAGCCGTTTTTCTTCCGGCACCTGACAAGCACCGTCCCGCCGATATGGGAGAATTTAATGGCGTTTCCAAGGAGGTTCAGCCACATCTGGGCGAGCATTTCCTCATTGAAATTATACCTGATTTCCTCCAATTTTAGCTCAATCGTCACCTCGCGCGCCGTCCACTGCTTTTCCAGCAGCAGCACGGTTCTTCTGATCTGCTCGTCAAGGTAGAATTCGGTTTTGTCGGTGACGATCTGCTGATTTTCAAATTTCGTCAGCGTCAGAATATTGGAGGAAAGCCGCGCCAGCCGGTCGGCTTCATAGGCGATGATGTCGGTGTATTCCCTTCTCTGCGCGTCGGTGAGGGTGTGTTTTTCGTTGTCCCTCTGAAGCTGCCGCGCAAAGCCGCGGATGGAGACAATCGGCGTTTTGAATTCGTGCGAAAAGCTGTTGATGAAGTCGTTACGGAAAAGCTCGGTTGCCTCCAGCTCGTCCGCCATGCTGTTGAAGCTGCGCATGAGGTTGTTCAGCTCGCCGATGACGGTCTGTTCGGACAAACGCACCTTGAAATTGCCCTGTCGTATCTCCTCATTGGCGGCGATCAGGCGGCGCAGCGGATTGATGAAGAGCTTGCCGACAAATACCGCCAGCAGCGTGCCGAAGAGCATACAGGAGATAATGACGATCACCGGCAGCTTCAGGGGAGTGAGCGCCGAAGGCGGAATGAAGTCCAGCGAATACAGAATGATGTAAACGCTTGCCGTGATGAGTCCTGCGGAAACGAGAATCAGCAGCACCAGGAGCGTGTAAGCGGTTCGCAGCGAACGAAGGGAATGCATCCGTTTTTTTGTCTCCCTTGTCCTGTCCTTCATGCTGTCGTTCATTGACGCGCCACCGCCTTGTAGCCGAGTCCGCGCACCGTGATGATCTCGAAGTCGCCGTTGTTCTTGAAGCGCTCGCGCAGGCGGTTGATATGTACGTCCACGGTTCTTTCGTCTGTCTCGCTGTCCATATCCCACAGCTCGTCCATCAGCTGACGGCGGGTGAACACCTTGTTCTGATACGACAGCAGCTTGAAGATCAGCAGAAATTCCTTCTGCGGCAGCTCGGCGGAGACGCCGTCATGCTCCACCGTCATGGAGTCATAGCTCAGCTTGGTGCTGCCGACGACAATGCAGCGCTCGCTCGCGATTTTCGCGCGCCTGAGCAGGGCGTTGATCCGAAGCAGCATTTCCTCCTCGTCAACCGGCTTTACCATATAATCGTCCGTACCGGCGCGAAAGCCCTCGCGCTTGTCGGCGGGCGTTTCGCGGGCGGTCACCATGAGTATGGGGATCTCGCAGCCGCCCTCGCGCATCATGCGCGTCAGCTGAAAGCCGTCTATGCCGGGAATCATGACGTCCAGCAGCACCAGATCGATCTGTTTTTTGTCCAGTACGTCAAGAGCCTCCCGCCCGTCGCAGGCGGGAATGGCGTTGTAGCCGTTCTGAATGAGAACCGTCTCCATCAGCCGCCTTGTGTTCTTGTCGTCCTCGACGACCATGATATTAAACATTGTTCTGTTCCCTCATTGTTCTGTTTCCAAATTGTTTTCCTGCACGCAGTAAGCAAAAAGCTCCCTGATCCGCTGCATGCTTCCGCTCAGATAAAGATAGCCGAAAAGCGCCTCCAGACCGGTTGCTATGTGATACTCCGCTGTCGCCTTTCTGGGAGAATGCGAGGTATGATGATTTCTCCCTCTGCGGAAGACGCCCTCTTCTTCTTCCGTGAGGTGGGGGAGAAGGCGCTTCATATATTCCGCCTGTGCCTCGCACCTGACCATGGCAACCGCCCGGCTGTGCTGCTCGGATGCGTGCGCGTTGCTGCAAGACACAAGATATTCCCGCACGAGCAGCCCGAACACGCCGTCCCCGACAAAGGCAAGCACATCGCTGCCGCAGCGCTTCGGGTCGCATTCGGTTCCGAGCAGGCGGCTTGTATGCAAAGGCGCCGTCATAGGTCAAGCCCTCTTGAAAGTCTGGATTCGGCGTAGTCGATGAATTGAACGGCGGTTCTTGGCGAACGCCCCGCCTTTTTGATCGCCCACTTTTCCGCCGCCATTTCGAGCCGTTCCGGGTCGATGATCAGACCGCGTTCATCTGCCAACTCGTGAATGATCCGGTAGAAAATCTTCCGGTCCGGTGCCAGAAAGCTCACCTGCACGCCGAAGCGGTCGGAGAGCGAGAGCGCCTCCTGAATGGTGTCGGAGCGGTGGAGATCGTCCCCCCTGCGGGAGGATTCGGTCTCACTGACAAGATGCCGGCGGTTGGAGGTGGCGTAAATCAGGGCGTTGTCGGGACGAGAGGCGATGCCGCCCTCCAGAATGCCCTTAAGGGCGGTGTAATTCTCGTCCCCCGCCTGGAAGGAAAGGTCGTCGATAAAGATAATGAATTTCAGCGGCAGCCCTGCGATTTCCTGCACGACGTCGGGGAATTCGCTGAGATATTTCTTGGGCAGCTCTATCAGGCGAAGTCCCCTGTCGCAGTACTCGTTGAGAAGCGCCTTGACGGTGGAGGATTTGCCCGTCCCCCTGTCGCCGTAAAGCAGGCAGTTGTTTGCCGGCAATCCGTCAAGGAAGGCGATGGTATTGTCGACCACCGGCTGACGGATCTCCTCGTACCCGTTGAGCGAACGGAGACTGACAAGGTCGGGATTGGCAATGGGAATGCACCTTCCGTTGCGTCTGACGAAAGCGATATATCTGGCATACTTGCCGCAGCCGTTCGCCATGTGGAAGCGGACGATTCCCTCGGTGGTGATTTCGGTCGTGCCGCATTCCCAGGCGGGGAGCAGCGACAGCGGATCGTCGCCGAATTCCGCCCTGCGCGGATAGGCGCCGATGACGTCCTCCGGCTTCAGCATGGAAAGCTCCCGGAGCGCGGCGAGATCCCTGTGCACCGCCTCCATCGTCTTGCCGGACGACCACGCCTCCGAGCTGTCGCAGTCTACGGCCTCGCCGCCCGCTGCCGCGCGGGAGAACACGTTGTCGTCGTACACGACCTTGTTGTAGATCGCGTCACTGAGCGATTCGGCGCGGCTTTCCTCGCAGCTGAGCGCGGAGAAGAACCTGCCCCAGCGGAGAGCGAACTCGTCGGGCGGGCAGTCCATCGCTCCCAAGAGGTCAAACAGGCTGTCAAACAGCTCGGTTTTGAGCAGCCCGTGATAAATCGACAGCGCCGAGAGTTTTATTTTCAACAGATAAAGAGAATTCATAGAGTGGCACTTCTTTCAAAAACAGAATAACTGCAACCATTCTACACTTTTCAGCGGATAAAGTCAATGTATAATAAAAATATGTTCTTTTCGGGGTGTAAATTTTTAATAAATTTCTTCAAACCTATTGGCATTCTGACAAAAATATGATATTATAAATTGTTGTATATTATTTTTGGGGGCGAATTCAAAGATGACAACATTCAATATGGTACATACATCCGACCTGCACTTAGGCTCGCTCTTTTCGGCAACACCCGAGGTCGCCGAGCAGAGAAGGCAGGAGCAGCTCGATACATTCAAGCAGATTCTCGATCTCTGCACGGCCAACAAGGCCGACGCGCTGCTGATCGCGGGCGACATGTTCGACAGCATGCGGGTGGAAAGCTCGTATCTGGAGAAGGTCAAGCGGCTGATCAGCCACTACAACCTGCGGATCTTCATCACGCCCGGGCAGCACGATCCCGCCACGCCCGATTCCTGCTACAATACGGAATGGCCGCAGAACGTGCATATCTTCCGGGGCGGTATGGAAAAGGTGGAGATTCCCGAAAAAAACACCTGTGTCTGGGGCGCAGGCTTTACCCGCACTACCTGTGAGGAAACGCTGCTGAAGAACTTCAATCCGGTCAGCAGCAGGATCAATATTCTCATGCTCTACGGAGAGCTTGTGGACAGCGCCGACGCCGACAGCAGTTGCAATCCCATCGACGTCGGACAGATCGGCTCCTGCGGGGCGGATTACGTCGCGCTCGGCTCCTCGCATGACCATGAGTATTACGAAAACAACGAACTGATCTACTGCTATTCGGGAATGCCCTCCGCTATTAGCTTTGACGAGCCGGGGGAGAAGGGCGTGCTTTGCGGCTACGCGGCAAAGGGCTTTGCGCGCATGACCTTCACGCCGCTTGATGGACGCGTGTACAGCCGGGAGAAGATTGACGTGAGCGGCTGCGCGGAGCCGGAGCAGTTTGCCGACCGCATCATCTCGGTGCTGCGAGACCGGTACGGAGAAAAATTCTCCTACAACCTCTATGACATCAGTCTGATCGGCACGCCGTTCGAGGGAGTCATTCCTCCGGTGCCGGAGATCAGGGAGCTGCTTGGCGAGTCGTCGCTCTTTTACACGAGGCTGACGGACATGACCTCTCCCACCGTGGATTTTGAGCTTCTGATGAATGACGGCACGCTGAAGGGCGCGTTTGTCAGGAAGCTGTTTGAAAAGAAGCAGTCCGACAGCACCGGAGGAGAGAAATACATGCGCGCGCTTCTCTACGGACTCAGCGCGTTTGAAGGGAACGTGAACATAGATGAAAATTATTGAGATCAACATCAAGAGCTTCGGCAAGCTGAGGGACTTCGTGCTGAAGCCGGGCGACGGCGTCAACATCATCTACGGAAGGAACGAAGCCGGCAAGTCCACCATAATGGCGTTTATCAAGGCGATTTTCTACGGACTGGAATCGGGCGAAAAGCGCAGACAGTACGAGCCGTGGAGCGGGGGACAGCCCGCCGGCTCGATCGAATTCGAGCACGAGGGCGTCCGCTACTTTCTCAGCCGCACCTTCGGCGAGACAAAGGGCTTTGACAAGGTCTCTCTGTTCGACAAGACGAATGGAGAGACGGTTCCGCTATCCCCCGGACAGGAGCCGGGCGCCAAGGTGTTCGGCATCAACATCAAGACCTTTGTCAGCTCGGTGTTCATAGGACAGTCTGGCATTCCGGTCGAAGGCGATAACCGCGAGATTATCGACCGTCTGGTCAATCTGACCTCGGCGGGGGACGAGCATGTTTCCAAGCGCGAGATTGACAAAAGGCTCCACAGCGCCGAGGCAAAGCTGAATTCCAAAAAAGCCGACGCGATCCTCCCCGAGCTTCGCAAGCAGAAGCGCGAGCTGCTTGACGCCCGCGCGGAGATGAACGGGGTGCTGATCGAATCGGACAAGCTGAGGGACAAGATCGACGTCGACCTGCGCGAAAAGAAGACCATGAACGAGGAAAAGGCGTTTTTGGAGGAAATGTACAGCAGGCTGGAACGAAAAGAGGAGCTTGCCGAGATAGACGCGCTCCTGCGCAAGCGCGAAGAGGTCACGGAGCTTGAGGAAAAATTCAACAGGCTTGACCAGCTTTTCAGCGGAGAGCTTGCCGACGGTATGAGCGAATTCATGTCAAGCTCCGCCAAGCTGTTGGACGAGGAAAAGATCCGGGAGGCAGCGCTGCAGGAGAAGGTCGACGAGCTGGAGGATCTGAGAAGGCAGTCGGTTTCCATCGACCGCGCCAAGCTCAACATGACTAAAACCGTCAAGAAGTACGGCAATGAAATCAAGATGGCGTTTGAGCAGTACGACTCGCTGGTCAGGGAGCGCAAGGAACTGGAGCTTGCCATGAGCCAGGAGAAGGAGCCGGAGGAGGAGCCGGGTGACACCAGGCTGATCGGCGGCATCTGTGTGGCGGTGATGATCGTCGCGTTGTTCCTCGGAATATTTGCCCACTGGGTCTTTTATCTGATCGGACTGATCGCCGTGATCAGCGTGGTAGTGTATGTCTTTATCTACAAAAAGGGCGTCGACAGCGAGGAAAAGCTCTCGGATGAGGAGCTTGGTCTGTCGGGTATCAACGAGCAGATTCATTCCCTGGACGAGGAAAACCGCTACATCCTTGACGAATTCGGCGTGAGAACCATGGAGGAATTCGACTCGCTGTATAAGTCGATCGAGCAGAACCAGAAGCGATACATCGAGGGCAGAGAGAAGAAGCTCAGACTGGAGTCACAGATAGCCGATCTCAAAGCGCAGTTGGAGGAAGTGCGCAAAAAGCTGCAGGACAACCTCGCCGCCTATCACGAAACCGAATCGAGCAAGGAAGCGACGGACATCATCAGCCGTCTCAGCAGCATGAAGCGCGAGCATGAACAGCTCTCCATGAAGCTGGATTCCGCCAGGGACACCTATCAATTCATGCTCCGGGGGCGCAGCATTGACAGCCTGATTCTGTACAGCGAGCAGGTGCGCAGCAACGTCGAGCTGGAGGTGCCCGACAGCTTCACCAAGGAAAATGTCAGAAGCAAGCTGACGGCGGTGAACGATAAGATCAAGGAGATCGAGGCGCAGATTTCGCGGGAGGAGACCGACCTGACGCTCAAGCCGTATAATACGCAGAGCGTGCAGAAGGTGTCCGACGAGCTCAAGGCGCTGAACAGGCGCATCGAGCATTACGAATTCGAGCTGAGCGCCATTGAGGAAGCCCAGAAAACGCTCAACGAAGCCTTTGACGAGATGAAGATCGATTTCGGGCCGATGATCAACTACCGCGCCACCAGGGTGCTGGGCGGCATGACGGGGAGCAGGTCGAACTCGGTGCTTGTCTCGGATAAGCTGATCCCCTCATTTGCCGAGCAGGGCGACAGCCAGCCAAGAAGCAGCGAACTGATGGGGGGCGGCACCTTTGATCAGATTTATCTCGCTCTGAGGATAGCCCTTTCGGGCGTCGTGACCGACGACAGGATGTCCCTGATGCTGGACGACTCGTTTGTCCGCTTCGATGACGAGCGCATGACCGACGCCCTCCGGTTCCTCAAGGAGGACAACGCCCTCGGCGAGATCGGACAGGTGATCATTTTCACCTGTCATAAGCGCATGATCAGCGCCGCCAAGAAGCTTGATATGACCGACAACGTGTTCAGCATGTGAGCCTTGCGTTCAGA
>ONDC01000163.1 GCA_900316495.1 uncultured Eubacteriales bacterium | reverse complement strand
GTTTTCGAACTTAGACATCCTCAGTTCCCTCACTCATTAACTACTGACGAAATCTTGTTTTTACCCTTCATTTCTCCGCGTTTAAGAATTCTTTGATCTCTCCTGCCATTTTGACGTAGTCGTAGTGATGCATGACATGGCCGCTGGTGTAGTAGAGCACTTTCCCGTTGAGCGAGGCGGCGGCAAAATCCTCATGGGCTTTGACCCAGGCGATCTCGTAATCATCCCACTCGCCCTTTTCATGGGGTTGGGCAACGCCGTCTTTATACCATTCGGGCGTGTCTACGAACTGCAGGGTCGGCTGGGTCGGCATCGGCCTGCTGTTGATCAGCGCATGCGCCGCCAGGTAATTTTTCTCTTCACTGTAGACGTCATAGTTGCCGGTGTTTCTGACCTCCAGCTCTTTCAGGATGCGCACCTCTTTTTTGGTAAGCGCTTTGTCGAGTCCGTACAGGTCGGCGGTACGGACGTATCCCGTGATGCTGTAAAACCGCTCGAGGAATCTATCCTCCCACCACAGTCGATCATAATTGAAATTGATCTCCGGGCAGTTGGCTATGTTCGCGTCGATCCCGATAAACGCCTCCACTTCTTCCGGATACTTCTGCGCCCAGATCTCCGCGTCGTGTCCGCTCAGCGAATGGGCGCACAGGATGTACGGCGGCTTGATCTGCAGGACAGACAGCGCTTTCCGGTACTGTTCCACGATGGTCTCATAATCCCGGTTTTCTCTCACAATGTCGCTCTGTCCATATCCAAACTTTTCGGGGACCACGATTTTGAACCGATCCTTCAGTTGGGTGAACAGCGGCTTAAAATCCAGGATCGGGCAGGTCCGGCTCAGTCCCGGCAGGAACACGATCGTGCGGTCCCCCTGGCCGGTCACCAGGACGCTCATTCTGTGTCCATCGACTTCGATAAACTGCCCCAGCGGTTTTTTGATATATTTCCGGTTGATCGCCGTCACGGCACCATTGGCCAGCGCCAGGACCGGGGAGAAGACGACCACAGCGGCGGTTTCCAGTTTTTCCTTGATTTCTTCTTTCATGATTTTTTCTCCTAATGTTAGTTGTTTGAATGTATTTTCATCGCAGTTTCGAAATCAGTCTGTTTCCGAAAAAGAGCATAAAAATACCGCAGCGAAGCAGCTCCCGTCTGTGGCTGCGTCCTGCGGTTCCCACTATTCGAAAGTTACTCAAAAACGGCGCACAAAATCCGAGAGGCACGCCCCTCCAACATGCTCTGCGCCTCTATTCAGTTATCTGACGATAGATTTCTGAATCATCGGTTTTGATCCTTTCCGATCTGCTTGCGCAGATCATTTCCACATGCAAGATACCACACCCGCCGTCCCCTGTCAACAGAAAAGTCCCGGAAACTGTTGAGTTTCCGGGACTTTTGACTGTTCTGATATTCCGATCAGCGCTTGCTGAACTGCGGAGCGCGGCGGGCGGCCTTGAGGCCGTACTTCTTAAAGTAGCAGGCCTCAAACCCCATGATTTTACTGGATTTTTTGAGGGGTCCTGGATTTTTAACCCCTAAATTAACCCATTTTTTTCGGAGGCTTAACCACCGTCAGCCGTATTATTGACCGAACGCACCGTTCACTACAGCCGCCAGTTCCTTGGATTTATTATACTTCACTTTGGCGTAAATGTCCATTGCAGCCTTGCAGTTTTCGTGACCCGTCAAATGCTGAAAGGCCCCTCGGATTGATCTGGCATAGGTCGGGCTCAAGCTGTAAGTGGGCGGGCGCTGAAGCGGTTGTATCTCAATTATTGCATTTCACCTTTAATTTTTTGCCGCTTACCCCAAAGTACAACACAGGATCACTTTTTTGTTGTATTATGATACCACAAGAGCGAAAGGAGGCACGGGTATGAAAGTAAGCGTAGACATTTCCCCAGAGCACATCGAGCCCTATGCCGTTATTTATACGGATAAAATGACCGATGAGATCCAGCGAATAATCGATGCATTCGGCACAAGTGACACCCCTATTACCGCATTGCAGAATGAGGAAGATTTGGTCATTCTTCAGCCGAAGGAAATCTACATGGTACGAGTCGAAGACGGAGATACGGTCATATACGGTGAACGCCGGAAATACCGTTCACGGAAGCGGCTGTATGAGTTGGGGCAGCAATTGGGAAAGCAGTTTATGCAGATATCAAAGTCCACTCTGATCAATCTGTCCTACATGGAAAGCATTGAGCAGGGATTTTCCGGAACACTTCTTCTGAAACTGAAAAATGGAAGCAAGGATTATGTCTCAAGGACATATCTGCCGGAGTTCAAAAAATATCTTGGATTATAGGAGGGAAAAGCAATGAAGGAGACAATGAAAGATCTGGTGAAAAGCACGGTGATCAGCATCGGTATGGCCATGGCGATTTTCTGCCTGGTGGGGATTGTTTTTGACATAGGATATAAAGGCAACTTTAGCCTTGACAATTATCGGTTTACAAAAATGGTTGTCGGATGCGTATTGATCGGCCTTGGGTTTGGCGTTCCGACAATCGTGTACAGAAAAGACAGCATTCCTATGCCGATCAGAGTGATCATCCACATGGGCATTGGCTGTGTTGTATACACTATAGTCGCTTATGCGGTTGGCTGGATTGGTGGCTCCGCGACTATCTCGCAGGGAATCATCATCGCGGCCATTCAGCTTGGGGTTGCGTTTATCATCTGGTTCCTGTTCATGAGATATTATCGCAAGGAAGCGAAGAAGATGAATGACCGGATACAGGAGATGAAATAAGCATCAAAGAACAGGCAGCTTGGCTCCCTCACTTAACCCCTAAATTAACCCATTTTTGCGAATTAGCCCGTTTTTATCCCGTATAAAATGGGATGAGAAAGAACAAGCCGCGATAAACCTCGTAAAAGAGGAAAACCCTGGAATCGTTGAGATTCCAGGGTTTTGTGCTTTGAAAGTCTCGATCAGCGCTTGCTGAACTGGGGAGCGCGGCGGGCGGCCTTGAGGCCGTATTTCTTACGCTCTTTCATTCTCGGGTCGCGGGTCAGGAGACCGGCGGCCTTGAGAGCGGCGCGGTTGTTCTCGTCGACGACGAGCAGGGCGCGGGCGATGCCGTGGCGGATGGCGCCGGCCTGGCCGGAGACGCCGCCGCCGGTGACGGTGGCTTCGATGTCGACCTTGCCGACGGTGCCGGTGGTGACCAGGGGCTGACGGACGATGAGCTTCAGGGTCTCGAGACCGAAGTAATCGTCGATGTCACGGCCGTTGATCGTGATGACGCCGCTGCCGTTGGGAATGAGGTGGACGCGGGCGATCGAGGACTTTCTGCGTCCGGTGCCGTACATATAGGGCTTCTTG
>ONDC01000103.1 GCA_900316495.1 uncultured Eubacteriales bacterium | reverse complement strand
CCCGAAGTGGTCGTGGAGGACGCGGGGGACTTCCGGAACGAGATCGTGATTTACCAGACTGATGACGGTTCCGTCGCGCTGGACGTTCCGTTGGAAAACGAAACGGTATGGCTCACCCAAAAGCAGATGCAGGAGCTTTTCGGCAGGGATATTTCCGGCATCTCCCGCCATATCTCCAACGTCTTCAAGGACG
This sequence comes from uncultured Eubacteriales bacterium, assembly GCA_900316495.1. Taxonomy (GTDB): domain Bacteria; phylum Bacillota; class Clostridia; order Oscillospirales; family Acutalibacteraceae; genus RUG762. The sequence goes on along the minus strand of ONDC01000103.1, from coordinate 8,446 downwards.
GCGAGGTGGAAAAGGAAGGCAATATTCATTATGTGCGCTCTGAAAAGACCGGCAAACCGGTCGCCTATTACAGCCTTGACGTCATCATTCCGGTCGGCTACCGCGTCAGATCAAAGCGCGCCGTGGAATTCCGCAAATGGGCGAGCAAGGTGCTGAAGCAGTACATTCTCAAGGGCTACGCCGCCAACGAGCAGCGCATGAAGCAGCTTGGCGAGGTCATCAAAATCATGAAGCGCACCGGCAATATGCTGGAGGCGCGGCAGATTCTCGACGTGGTGGACAGCTTCTCCACTGCCCTCGATCTGCTCGACGATTACGATCACCAGTGCATTCCCAAGCCAAAGGGCAGCGAGGCCACCTATGTGCTGACCTATGAGGAATGCCGCGAACTGATCGACGGCATGAAATTCAACGCTGACAGCGACCTTTTCGGCAACGAGAAGGACGACAGCTTCAAGGCGAGCATCGCCGCCATCTACCAGACCTTCTTCGGGGAGGACGTGTATCCCTCGCTCGAGGAAAAAGCCGCCAATCTGCTCTACTTCGTCACTAAGAACCACTCCTTCTCCGACGGCAACAAGCGCATTGCCGCCGCTGTGTTCCTCTATTTTCTCGACAAGAACGACATTCTCTTCAACGAGGACGGCGACAAGATCATCGCCGACTACACACTCGTGGCGATCACGCTGATGATCGCGGAATCCCGCGCGGAGGAAAAGGAAGCCATGGTCAGCCTGATCATGAATTTCCTCAACTGGTAAGCCATGAAGCGTGACCATTCCAACGCGTCGGACGGAGAATTCCTTGAATGTGAGCGGAGATGGGTGTACTGGTGCCTGATCGCGGTCGCCGGATGGTTCGGCGCGTACACCTTTCTGCTTCGCGGCGGCGTATTCTGTAACGCGCAGACCGCCAACATCGTTCTCTTCGCCATGGCGGTGGGAAAGGGCGACATGAAGGGCGCGCTCTATCTGCTGATTCCCATCAGCGCGTACTTCACCGGGGCGTTCTTTTCGGAATACATGGGCAAATCCGTCAAAAGACTCCACTTCCTGCGCTGGGACACGATTCTTGTCGGCGTGGAGACAGTCGCCGTCATAATCCTCGGACTGCTTCCCGAAAGCGTTCCCGATCAGATCTGTCAGATCGCCCTGAATTTTATCTGCTCCATGCAGTTCAACACCTTCCGGCAACTGGAAGGCACGCCCGCCGCCACCACCTTCGTCACCAATCACATCCGGCAGGTCGGCGCTAACCTCGCCCGATTCGTTCGCCACCGCGACAGCGCCTCCAAGGATAAAGTGAAAACCCACGGTGCGATGATCTTTTTCTTCTTCACGGGTGGCGCTGTCGGAACGGTATCCGGGCGATTGGCGGGACTGCCTTCTCTCTGCGGCTCGGCGTGCATACTGCTTGCGGTATTTATCCGCCTCGCCTACGCCGACCGTTCCTACGAAAGGAACATGCTTTCACGCGTTCCCAGGGGACATTGAAACGTCCGGCAGAGCCGCGAATCATCGCAAATTATCACGGGGTCCAGGGGGCATTGCTCCCTGGCGGGTGCAGGGCAGAGCCCTGCCAGGGTACTTTTGCGGTGTAACCGCAAAAGAGGGGCAGCGCCCCTCGCTGTGACGCACTTGGAACAAAATTGCACCCGGGCGCAACAGGCAAATTTCAATTCACGTTTTTCCTTTGCTAATAACGGGAAAAACAGCTGCTATTTTCAATGCGCCAAGCCTCGGATCCACACTATACCTTCACTTATACAATCAACTAAAAGTATCATTGAAAAAAGGAGGTGCGGCAATGGCTGATGATTTCATGGAGAGCGCCGCGCCGTATTTCCGGCAGAGCGACACACAGCTCTCCTCTACGATACAGAGAATATGCGCTCTCTTGATTCTTCTTCCGCTGCCGGTCGTCCATTACGGCTGGCGGGCTTTGCTGACGGTGATCTTCGGCATCCTTGCCGCCGTCGCCGCCGAAGCCCTCTGGAACCTTGCCGCCAAACATAAACAAACCCTGTCGGATATGACCGCCGTGGAAACCGGTCTTGCCTGCGCCCTGCTCATGCCGGCGCGCGCGCATTATCAGCTTGCGATTTTCGCCGCGGCTTCCGCCATGGTGATCGGAAAGCTCCCCTTCGGGGGCAGATTCCGCACCCCGTTTATCCCCGCCGCTGTGGGCTGCTGTCTCTCGGCGGTTTGCTTTCCCGCTGAAATGTTCACCTATTCACAGATAAGCAGCCGCGTGACGGCGGAGCTATCCGTCTTTGGCTCAAACAGCGCGCTTACGCCCGCTTTCTCGCAAATCGCGCTTCTGAGGGAGGGCAAGCTCCCTGCGTTCCACGTCGGCGAATTCCTTCTGGGCGAGGTAGCGGGACCTATGGGCGCATCCTCCGCGATACTGCTCTGCATCGCGGCCATCTGGCTGCTGTTTACCGGAAATCTGGCATGGCGGAGCGCCGTATCCTTCATGACGTCCATGGCGGTCGTTTCCCTTATCTTTCCATATCACGGCATTTCCTCCTATCTGTATATTGTGTATGACCTGTTCGGCGGCTCCGCCCTGTTCTGCACCGTCTTTTTCGCCGCGTATCTGAATTACTGTCCGAAGCTCTCCACCGCGCAATATTGCTGGGGCGGTATCTGCGGGGCGCTCGCCATGCTGATGCAGCACTTCGGCAGCGTGGAAACCGGCGGACTATTCGCCGTGGTGATTCTCACTCCGTTTGCCGACGCTTTTGACCGCATGGTATGGTATTGCAGGAGCAACGGCATCACCTACCGACAGATCAGACACCGACTAAGCGAGAAAATATCCTACCGTCTGAAAACACAGCAGGAGCGTGAGCTTGATGAATTCAAAAAGACACAGTAAAACGGACGACCACGCGCTCACGCATCCTATGCTGCTGCACGGTGCGGGAATTGCGACCATCGTGGCGGCCTGTACCTCCGCCGCCAATTCGCTGGCGCTCTCCGTCATTATGCTACTCCTTTGCTCCGGCATGGCGCTGATTTATATCTTTGAAAAGGGCGAATATATACAGCCCATGCTCAGCGTGCTGTATTTTGTCCCGGCAGCCTTTATCGTATGCGGCTGCGGATTCGTGCTTAACAACGTCTCCTCTGCCACCTCATCGGGACTGGGAATGTACCTGCCGCTTCTTGCTGCGGACGCGCTTGTTCTGGCAAGGGTGCAGCCCGATGCCCCCTTCGTTTCCCCGTCGGACGCCCTTCCGAAGGCGATCAGACTCTGGTGGCTCTACGCCGCAACGGCGCTGCCGATCGGTCTGCTGCGCGAGATGCTCGGCAGAGGCACGGTGTTCGGACACCGCCTGTTTTTTAATCCGGCAGTCGGCGGAATGAACCTGCCCTTTGCCGGATTCATCCTGCTGGGCTTCGCACTGGCAATCTGCAGCCTTCTCTCTCACAGGGGTTCCGAATAGCTATCGTTACAAATAATTCACTTAATCCGGAAACTCATATGATATAATGACAATAAAGATAAAACCGCAAAAGCATTTGATGAAACGAAGGAGCGTTTATTGATGGCTTTTTTTGACGATGATTTCGGCATGGAAGATGATTTTGGCGCAGACAAGGACTCCGTCGATTTTCAGGATGATTTTTCCGACGACTTTTTTTCCGACGATGATTTTGATCAGGACAAGAATTCCGGCGATTTTCAGGATGATTTTTCCGACGACTTTTTTTCCGACGATGATTTTAACCAGGACAAAGATTCCAGTGATTTTCAGGACGATTTTCAGGACGATTTTTCCGACGACTTTATTCCATCTGATGACTCCGGCTTTGATCATGCCTCAGATGCGCCGGCAGCGCGCCTGAAGTTTAACCGTGCGGTCAGAAAACCTGAGCCGATCAATCTCAGCGACGCCACTCCTACACAAGTACCGTTCTCCCTGCAATTCTCCCCCGCCGCCGCTCTGTCTCCTGCCTACAGAGAGACACCGGCGCATCAGGAGGAGCCCGTACATCAGGAGGAGCCCGTACATCAGGAGGAACCTGCATATCAAGAGGAGCCTGCGCATCAGGAGGAGCCTGCGCATCAGGAGGAACCTGCGCATCAGGAGGGACCTGCGCATCAGGAGGAACCCGTATACACCAAGAGTTCCGCCGAATATCTCATTGAGTATGCGGACTGCCATTACAAATTCTTTCCCTGTGGTACGGACGTCAATGACCTCAACCAGAAATATATCTATGCGCTGCGTTACGGCTCGGAATGGGGATACAGCACAGTCATTGTCCCTGTCACACCGGAGCTTTGCCGTCAGCTCTGCTTTGACTCCGGCAACCGTCAGCTTTCCGCTGACAAGCTGCGTGAAATGCGCAGGAGCGCCATTGCCGCGTCATCATCCCTTCCGGGGACCGACGTTCTGAACGACGAATACCGCCATAAGACCTCGGCTATTATCAGAAGAGGCCTCAGCATCGACGAGTTTGAACACGCAGACTACAGCGGCGCAATGATCAACTGCTTCAGTTCATTTGTCAGGAACGGCAGAACCACAAAGGATCTGATGATTGTACAGGTTCCCGTCGAACAGCCGTGGAATGTCTTTGCGTGGTTCCCGGTGGGGGGCATAGAAGGAGCGCCGTCCAACGAGATACTGATGGCGGCTTCAAGGCACTGGAACCAGCTTTGCGGCGCGGTTCCGGCAGTTCTCGACTGCGGCGTGGTGGAGTATTTCGTTCCCAACGGTACGCCGTCCTATGAGGCGGCGCTGCAGATCGCCCGCGAGCAGTTTGCCATTTGTCACGAGCGTGTACTCTGTCTCACAAGAAGTCACACCCTCAGCGAGCTGGTCGACACCCTTACCAAATCCTGCGTGTGGTACCTTGGCTGGAAATGATTTTTTCCTTTCCGCTTGTAATACAGCCGATAATATGATAAAATAAATCCCGTAAGACTTCATCTGAAAAGGAAGGAACGTCGTGCGGGATTTTACTTTTGACGCTGATTTGGTGATACATTCCCAAAAGGAGCTGGCCGAGGCGGTGGAGCGATATGGATTTCTGCCCTTCTTCTGCAATTCTGTGGAGGGCTTTTCAGTAGAGGAGCACATCGACCGGCGGCTTTGGTTCACGGGAATCGAAGGCCCGTGGGAATGGAAGGGACCGCTCATCCGGAAATACGGACTTGCCTATGGCAAATTCTTTGAGAAAAAGGCGGCGTTCGTCAGCCCGGAATGGTTCATGGAACTCGCCAATTACCGCCGCGACGGGTATGACTTCGACGCGCTGCGGGACGACGGCCTTGCCAATTTCAAGGACGCGCAGCTCTACGACCTTCTGAGTGACAACGCGCCGGTTCTCTCCAAGGAGCTGAAACGGTTGGGAAATTACGGCAAGGACGGCAGGAAAGGATTTGACGTTTCCATTTCCCGCCTTCAGGCACAGTGCTACGCCCTCATCAGCGATTTCGTCTATATGCGGGACAGGCAGGGCAACCAATACGGCTGGGGCGTGGAGGAATACTCCACCCCGGAGGCGTTCTTCGGGCGGGATTTCATGGAGCATGTCTACCACCACACGCCGGAGGAATCATACCAACGGCTGTTTACACACATCAGGAAGCTGTTTCCGCAGGAGAATGAGAAAACCATACGAAAATTTCTGGGCTGAACAGAACAAAGAACGGATTGTTTCCGCCAACCTTTTTCACCGAGGCTTCGTATATGTTATTGAAAAGAGACTGAAAGGGTGACTCATTATCAAAACACGCGATTTTCTGTATTTCACCGGATTCGGCATCAGAACCGTTCTGTTCCGGCAGAAGAAGCCCATTCTCGGCACGATCATTGTCACCGACAAGTGCAACCTCAAATGCAAGCACTGTTCGGTCAACAACATCACTGCCGTCATTTATCCTTATCAGCAGATCAGAAACGAAATGAAACTGCTCTACGATATGGGCATACGCATTCTGTTCTTCTGCGGCGGCGAGACCTTCCTGTGGCAGAATAGCGGAAAGAACCTCCGCGATCTTGTCATAGAGGCGAAGGAGATGGGCTTCCTCATCGTCAATGTCGTCACCAACGGCACGCACCCCATCGACCTGCCCGAAGCCGACCTGATTCTGCTGAGTCTTGACGGCGACAGAGAACATCACAACATGATTCGCGGCGACACCTTTGACACCATCATGCAGAATATCTCCAAAGCAACCGCCGACAATATCTGCTTCTACATGGCGATCAACCAGATCAACAAGGGAGCCGTCAAAGAGGTGTGCGCCCTTGCGAGGGACACCCAAAACGTCCGTGCCGTGTCCTTCAATTTCCACACGCCATACCCGGACACCGCTGAATTGGCGCTCTCCCGCGAGGAAAAGGCGAAATGCTGCGAGGACATCACACAAATGATGAAGGAGGGCGCGCCGGTATTCAACCTCAAACGGGCGTTTCCCTACCTCATCAACAACACCTTTCCCACTCCCTGCTACCAGTGCGTCGTCATGGAGAACGGAAAGCTCTCCACCTGCGGTCGCTGCATTGACGTTCCGGGACTGTGCGAGAAATGCGGGTATTTCTTCGTTGCGGAATACACCCTGATTTTCAGCGGCAAGCCGAGCCTTGTCGCCGAAATGCTTCACACCTATTTAAAATACATATAACGGAGGGTATCACAACAGAATGAGCTTTATCACGACACTCACCCGCATGTGGCTCACCCGCAGCACAAAGCCCTTCACCTTCACCGATGAATACGACAACGTTCTGCCCTATTCTCAATGTGACGGATTGGGGCTGTACGTACATATTCCCTTCTGCAAAAGCCTGTGTACCTTCTGCCCCTACTGCAAAACAGCCTATTCAAAGGAGAAATGCGACCGTTATATCGACGCGCTTCTCAAGGAAATTGAGCTTGTCGGAAATCGGAACGGCAAGAGGAAACAATGCACCAGCCTTTACTTCGGCGGCGGAACGCCTGCTCTCGCCGCCGAGCGGATCGGCGAGATTGTCGCCGCGCTCCGGAAATACTTCGACATCACCGAGGGAATCGGACTGGAGCTTCATCCCGACAATGTGACGCCTGAAACGCTCCGGCAGCTCAAAGCCGCCGGCGTCACCAGGATCAGCATCGGCATTCAGTCCTTCCTGCCGAAATTCCAGCAGGTATTAGGTCGCAAGCCGGTGGATACGGCGGCGATGAAGTCCGCGCTCGACGAGGTGAAATTTGAAACCGTGTCGATGGATTTCATCTTCGCCCTTCCCGGACAGACGTTTGAGGACTTGCGATCCGACGTCGACAGGGCGTTTGAGATCGGAGCGAATCATGTGGCGATCTACCCTTTCATCGACTTCACCTTTACGCCGGGGAAGGTAAAGCCGCTTGCCAAACGGCAGAAGCGGGCGCTGTTAGACCGGATCACGGACTACTGCTCAGAGAAGGGATTGAAGCGTGATTCCATCTGGACCTTTTCCTCGGAAACGGGCGCAAAATATTCCTCCATGACGCGGGATAATTTCCTGGGCTTCGGCTGCTCGGCAACCACGCTGCTACAAAGGCAATTCAAGGTCAATACCTTCTCCGTAGAAGCCTATATCAACCGGATTGACGCGGGAATGCTCCCCACCTCGCTTACCATCCGTTTCACGCCGCGTCAGCGAATGATCTACTACCTCTTCTGGACGCTCTACAGCACCCGCCTTGATCCATCTGATTTCGAGAAATTCTTTGGCGTACCGCTGCACAAAATGTACGGCATGGAATTTGCCCTCGCTCGACTGCTGGGCTTTTTGACCCTTGAGAACGGCGTTTATAAAATGACGCTCAAGGGCGCGTTCTACTATCACCACTACGAGAATTACTACACTCTCGCCTACATCGACAAAATGTGGGGTATTATGCGGGAACAGGCGTTCCCGGAAAAAATCGAGCTGTAAAACCAACAAAAAAAGACGCCGCTGCGACAGTCAGCTTCTGTTTGGAAACCCTGTCGCAGCGGCGTGTCTGATTATGTGCGATGGTAGACACTGTTCCAAAATAATCTGAACAGTGCCTATGATCAGTGCTTTTTGCCTGATTCCAGTTTCTTGCGCTTCCGGCGGTTAGCTGCCGCGTCAAACGCCCGATCCGCCGCCATATCGACAATCCTGTCGGAAAAGATGTACAGCACGCAGCCGATGGTGAAGGTCACGCCCATCACCGCCAACTTGCGGGCAAATTTCTTCCGTCGCTTGGCAAGCTCCTTCTTGACCTGTCTTTCGACCAGCCGTTTCACCTCGTCCGCCATCCTTTCGCGGACGGAATCTCTTAGCGACAGCTCCTTGTTTTTCATCACTACACTCACTCCTTAATACTCAAAGCCGCTCTCTTCGCCGAGGGGCTTTTCCAGAAGCTCGGGGTTGGCGAATACGTGCTTGATCAGCTTAAGGCTGCGGGCGAAGTAAAAGCCGTCGGCGATGCGCTCG
>ONDC01000027.1 GCA_900316495.1 uncultured Eubacteriales bacterium | reverse complement strand
TAGGGTCTGAGTCTCATAATGGATGGTTGCTCCTTTGCGGTTGAAAAAAATCAAAAAGACTAACCGCATTCTAAGAAACACGCGCGGATAGCCTTTTTGTTGCCTTTTGAATGTATTATAGTAAAATGAATGGCGATTGTCAAGACTGTTTTTTTCAGTTTGAATTAAATATTTCTAAAAAAAAATGAAAAGAATGAAAATACGCTTGCTTTTTTGTTCAAAATACATTATACTAAATCATAACAGCCAAACTGAGAAGGAAGTGTATAGTATGGGCGAAAAAATGTCGCTGGCAAGTATGGAGAAACGTTTTTTTGAGAGAGAAGATATTTCCAATCAGAATTTTGATCTGAATTACTGCATTCCGATCAACGTCGGTGTGATTTCCCAGACCTTGGTCGAGCAATCGTATGATCAGAAAGCCGTTGAAAAAGCCCTTAAGATGTTTGGCAAGAAAATGAAGTCGCTTTTCGGCAGGTTTTCCGGCAGACGGACAAAAAACAGGAAAAGGAACGACAGCCGGAATCAGTTGAATTTACTTGTTCTTGAGAACGATAACAGCAAGCTGACACGGATTGCAGTCGATTATCTGAAAAAAAATTGTAACGCTACAGAGGTTAAGGTTAAGGACTTTGATGAACTGAAGAAAAAGAGCTGGATGATTCTGGCGCTTTGGGACGGTATTCCGAACGGTATTGCGTTTGACAGAATTAAGAAGGTTCTCTTTTACAATGTCGGATCAAGAACTGCCAGACCCACAGAATACAATCTCAGTCTTCCGGAAATTTATCCTGTTTTTCAGATTGTTCTTCCTGTGACGACGAAGGATGATTCGTTTGCCAAGGCGGAAAAATCGATAAAGAATTACAGCTTGCGCGAAATTTATCCCCGGTATCTGGATCACATGGATGATAATAGCGGAATATGGTTCAGCAGATATTGCTTTAAGTCTGACAAGCAGAATAAGGAAATAAAACGGAATTTTGAAAAGAACGCGAGAAAAATAAAACAATTTAATCGTGTCGTATTAAAATATGTCAGCAACAACTACAAGCAGACCTCGGATATCTGGGATCCTTTGGACAAGCACAGGACGTCGGGGTTGCCTCTGTCTGTTTCAGCGGAAACAGCCCTGCTGCGTCTGACTTGTTATGACGCTATTTCCATGCGTGAGCAGAAAAAATATGTCAGCCAGCTTAAGTGGGTCATGGGCCTTGCGGGATTAGGCTTGTTCTGTTTTTCATTTTATTCTGATCTTTACGCATTTAAACCCTTCGCCTATTTATTTCTTGCCTTTTTCGTGATAGCGTATCTTTATTTCTTCTTGATTGTCAAAAGAACCGGCAGCTACCTTTATTATCTGGAATTCAGATCACTGGCGGAGGGCATGAGAGTGCAGTGCCATTGGTACACTGCCGGCATCAGTGAAACATCCGGTAATTACTATAATATAAAATGCAGCAAGGATATGAGCTGGGGAAAGTACGCAATCAATCGCTGGAATGAAACGGATACATTTGCCGGTCGCTTTAATGGCAAAATCAATTATGACCTTGTGTGCGATGAGTGGCTGGTAGATCAGAAAAACTTTTTTGAAAAAAAGATAAAAGAAAAGAACTCCGCAAAATATGTCAGGATTGGCAATATATTCACGATAGGCTGGGTAATCTTTGCCGTTCTGCTTGGTATTTCAGTCTGGAAGGGATTTTCTTATGAAAATTACCTGATCTTCTTTCTGGGAATCCTGAATATTGCCACCATTGCCGTGAGCTATTTTACCGAAAAAAGGCTTTATAAGGTATTGGTATCAAGATACACCTACTGTAAGCTCCTTGCGGAAAAGGCTATTGTTGATTATCAGTCGGCGCGTAAGTCAGCCAATCAGAATCCCAAGTTGGTTCAGGAAATATTCATCAATTACGGAAAAGAAGCCCTCGAAGAAAACGCCGAATGGCTCATGATCCAGAACGACCGCGAGCCCGACGTCCCCAACGGATAATTTTTCATTTTTTTCCACCAATTCATCCATTCAACATTTTTTCAATTTACAAAGGAGATTTTACCATGAACAACTACACCCCAAAGCCCATCGATACCTCCGATGTGGAGCTTAGCCCCGAAATTCTGGAGCTGACTGAGCTGCTTGCCAAGAATACCCATGACGTCTGGGCGGTCGGCAGGTATGCGCAGGGCTGGACCTACGGCGCGGAGCGCAACGACGAGGAGAAGAAGCATCCTTGCCTTGTCGAGTACGAGGAACTGAGCGACGACGAGAAGTCCTATGACCGCAATACCGCCCTTGAAACCCTCAAGTGCATTGTCAAGCTGGGCTACACCATCGAGAAGAAGTAACTTCCTCCTTCGCATACCAATAAACCCGACAGGCTTGCCATTTCGGTGAGCCTGCCGGGTTTTGTGCCATCATGTGTCAAATTCGGCATAATAGAGCCGGTCTGTGTCCGCGTCGTAAACGGCGACGGAAAAATTAAAGGAGTAGCGGCTTTCGTCGAATACATGCGTGTCGTCATACGGATCGACGGCGTCGCTGTGCCGGTCGCGGAAGAAGTAATAGCCGTTTTTTACCCTCGGAAACAGGGACCTTTCGTCACCGTCCTTTGTGATGAGCGGCGGTCCGCTGTAATCGTCGTCGCCGGGATTTCCCACGCTCCAGAGGATGTCCCGCACATTGTCGCTCACCGGGAACGGTTTCCATTTGCCGCTGTCCCTTATGGTCTGGAGCTGCGGATCGTCTTCAAAGCTGAAAACGAAAAAGGAGGTGCCGTCGCCGAGAAAGCCGCCATGGGAATCGTATTTTTTCATCAGCCTTTCCTTTGGGCAATCCACCGACAGTGTTTCCGAGATGTGTTGGAGCTCATAGTCCTCCGACGTCATGCAGCCGGACAGCGCAACTGCGAGCCACACGGCAAGCAGAACGCATACGGCTTTTCGGAGAGGTTGTGTCATTGCTGTCATTCCTTTCGTTGGTGTTTGAAGGTATTATACAACCGTATTGATCGAAAGTCAAGTATTATTTCTCGAAAAACAATATATTTTTTGTCTTTTTCATACTGATCTGTTCTTTCCGTTCCCGCTTGACAAGCACACCGTTTACGGATATAATAATTTCGTTACAGACCGAAAGGAATGATGAAGGTGTCAACGGAAAAACTGCTTCTCACAGACAAACAGTCTGACGGCAGAAACTACGGGGTGGATCTGCTCAGAATGGCGTCAATGTATATGATCATTCTGCTTCATGTGGTGGGACTGGGAGAAATACTTAAGTCTACAGAGCGGTTTTCGGGAAATTATTATATAGCATGGCTGATCCAGCTTGCTTCCCTTGCGTCGGTGAATGTGTTTGCCATTACTTCCGGTTATGTGTATTACGGCAAAAATGCAAAGTATGCCAATCTGATTCAGTTGTTGCTTCAAATGCTTTTTTATTCGGTGCTGACAACGGCGGTTTATTGGGTGTTATTTCCCGGGAGCGTTACAAAGTACGATATAGCGGATGCCTTGCTTCCCTTCAGAATTACCGGATATTGGTATTTCTCGTGTTATTTTTGTCTGTTCTTTTTTATTCCGTATCTGAATCGTTTCGTTGAGCAGCTAAACGCAAAAAGCGCGGTTAAATTGCTGTGTATATTCTTTGTGCTTTTTTCTTTGCTGCCTGCCCTTTTATGCAAGGACACTGTCGGAACCTCCTACGGATACAGCGTGATGTGGCTTGCCGTACTGTATATCGTGGGAGCCTGTATCAGAAAATATGACGTGGACGTTCGTCACCGCAGCTGTCTTTTGTATTATCTGCTTTGTGTGCTTCTGTCGCTGGTCGGAAAAACTGCGGTTGATCGTTTTTTGGATCACGATAGAGCGGGAATGGATTTTTCACTGTTGTTTTGCACAAACATTTCACCTGCCATTGTGTTGTCCTCCGTATTTTTGTTTCTGTATTTCAGAAAAATCCATCTCAACAAGATAGGCAAGGCTGTTGTGAGATTCTTTGCGCCGATGACGTTCGGCGTTTATCTGCTGCATATGGAGCCGCTGATCAAGCTGACATTTATTACGGGAAGATTCGGATATGTTGCCGGAAGGAGTATGCCGGCGTTGATCTGCACGGTATTTCTTTCGGCGTCCGTGATATGGCTTGCATGCTCTTTGACCGACAGGGTGAGAATGATGATTTTTGAAAAGTTGAAGATCGCCTCTCTCTGCGCCCGGATGGAAGGTAAGGCAAGGGCGCTCCTGTCCGTCCCTGTCGCTTTTCTTGTGAAAAAGTTTACATAAAGGCCAAGCAGACCGACAGGCGCGTCAGCGCCCTCGGTCTGCTTTTTCCGCATTACGGTTTCTCCGCTTCGTCCCTGTCGAACGTCCGTTCACTGATAATATAACGCGGACGGGATTTGGTTTCCATGTAAATTTTCCCGATGTATTCGCCTAAAATGCCGATGCTGATGAGCTGAATGCCGCCGATAAAGCAGATGATGCTGACGGTGCTCGACCAGCCGATGATGGTATTGTGCAGGAAGTACTGGATGACCGACCAGATCACGCCGATGAAGCTGAGCAGCGCGACAAAGATGCCCATGCCGGTGATGAAGCGGATCGGCTTGATGCTCAGGCTTGTGATGCCGTCGATGGCAAGGCCGAGCATTTTGGAGAGGGGATAGTGGCTCTTTCCGGCGAGACGTTCGCTGCGCTCGTAATAGACGCAGGTGCTTTTGAAGCCCACCAGCGGGAACATGCCGCGCAGGAAGATGTTGACCTCCCGGAAGTCGGCGAATTCCCTGAGTGCGCGGGAGGAGACAAGCCGGTAATCGGCGTGGTTGTAGACCACCTCCGCCCCCATCCGGTTGAGCAGGCGGTAAAAGCTCTGGGCGGTGAAGCGCTTGAAAAAGGTGTCGGTTCTGCGGGCGCTTCTCACGCCGTAGACAATTTCCGCGCCGTTCAGATATTCATCCACCATTTTGTCCATCGCGGCTATGTCGTCCTGTCCGTCGCAGTCGATGGAGATGGTAATGTCGCACAGCTCCCGCGCCTCCATCAGTCCGGCAAGGAGCGTGCTCTGATGCCCGCGGTTGCGACTCTGCGAAATGCCCTCGAACAGCTCGCATTCCTCCGACAGCTTCCGGATGATCTCCCATGTGGAGTCGGTGCTTCCGTCGTTGACAAAGAGGATCCGGCTGTCGGGGGCGACCTTGTTCCGGGCGATCAGTTTCTCCAGCTCTTCACGGAAGAGCTGGCTGGTGATGGGAAGAACCTCCTCTTCGTTGTAGCAGGGAATGATGATATAAAGCCTTGGCAGCATGGCGGTAACCTTCTTTTCCATAATACTATAATAGAATTATACCACACCGCCGGACAATGTCAAGCCATTCCCGTCATTGTCACGTTTTTGCCTTGGGCTTGGCTAAGAGGGCGCAGAGGTAGCCGAAGATGACAGCGGCGGCAATGCCTCCCGCCGTGCGCGTCACGCCGCCCGTGAAGGCGCCGAGCAGTCCCTTTTCCCGCACGCCCTCCCGCACGCCCTCGGCGAGCGCATGCCCGAAGCCGGTCAGCGGAACGCTTGCCCCCGCGCCCGCGAAGTCCGCCACCGGCTTATACAGCCCTATGGCGCTGAGGATCACGCCCGCCGTCACAAAGCTCACAAGAATCCGCCCCGGAGTAAGATTTGTCCTGTCGATGAGCAGCTGTCCAATGACACAGAGCGCTCCTCCCACGGCAAAGACCTTTACATATTCCCACAGGATCTCCATCTTATCAACAATCGTCCCTTCTGTCTGAATTCACGGATAGTATTTGATGATTTTCCTAAATAATGCGTATGAATTTGTAAATAGTTATTCAAATTTATTTAATTCGCTTGCACAAGGCGGAGGTTTAATATATAATAGTAATAATTATAATCCGGAAAAGCATTCAGAGGTGTTTTACTGTATGGCATTTGCACCAATCCCCGAATACGAGGGGAAATCGCCTTATGTTTTCATATCCTACGCGCAGCAGGACGAGCGGATCGCGTATTCGATCGCCGTAAAAATGTATAATGAGGGCTTCCGCTTGTGGAGCAGCGCGGCATGCGGCAACCCGTCGAGCATGCGTATTGCCGAACGTCTGAGCAATTCCGCGGTGGCGATGGTCTTTTTGTCAAAGAGCTATCTGAAATTCGCCTCCTCAAGGGAATTCGAGCCGCGCACGGTGATGAACAGCCCGAAGCAGAAAATTGTGATTCTTCTTGACGATACGCCGATGGGAACCGACTGGAACGCCGTCGACTTTCCCGCCGGCATACGCTATAATCCCGACGTTCCGCAGGGACTCTGGCTGCGGATCAATTCCTCGGACGCTCTGGAAAAATGCCGCGGCGCGTGGCCGAAGCGTCCGATGCCCGAGCCGTCCGATGAGCGACCCAAGGCGGATTTGTCGGTGGACGAGGATGAACTGACCGACGAGATGCAGCATCTCAACAGCGTGATGCGCTCCTTCGACGCGGGTCTCGACGAGGATGAGATCAACAATATCTCGCTTTTTCGCAGAAACGACCCCGCGCAGGATCAATTCAGATGGCCTCCGAAAAGCGAGCCTTCGCAGGAGCAGGAGTATTATTCCATTGAAAATCTGATGACCAATTCGCCCATGCCGATTCCTCCCGAAAAAAAGCAGTACGACAGTATGCTGGGATTGATCGAGAGCTTTATGGAGAAAAGCAGCAGGGCAAAGGAGGAGGAGCAGCGCCGTTCACGGGAGGAGGGCGAAAGCGCCGGAAGAAGGCGCAGGATGCCGATCTCGGAAAATACCTACGGCGAGTACCGCGCCGTGCCGAAGAATGAATTCGATTCCGTTGACCTCTCCAAGGATACCTCGTCGTCGCCGGTGGTGATCACCGAATCCTCGGCGCCGTCTCCCATCACGCTGGATTACGGCGAGGAAACCGAAATCGCGGCATACAGCATGACTCGCAGCCGCGACCGCGCCGACCGCGTTTCCGAGATTATCTATTATTCCTCCAACAGGCAGCAGCCTGAGGCTCAGCCTGTCTATAACGAGGTCAGCAGCAATGAGAACAAGCCGGCGCCTTCAAAGCAGGAGATGCAGAAGCAGGAGCCAAAAGCCGCTGCCCCCGGCGATCCTGTCTTTGAGAAAATCGTGGATGACCGGAAATTCATCAAGTCAACGGATGACAATATCGACGGCGCGAAGCTGACCTATCATCTGGGAAGTCTGTTCGACGGCTTTGACGAGAGCGACTTTGCGCAGGACGAACCGGAGCCGCCAAAGCAGGAGCCGCCTAAACCGGTGCAGCCGCCGGTGGCGGAAAAGCCCCCCGCAAGGTTTACCGACGACGACATTCCGCTGCCAACGCTCAGCTTTGAGCCAAAGCGCCCGCAGCCGATTTTCGACTTTGCAGAGGAACGACCGAAGCCGCCCGTCACCCCGCTCGTCACCCCGCCTTCCCCGCCGCCGAGACGCACGCTTTCCAAGCCGCGCAGACGGTTTATCGTGTCGGTGCGAAGGGGGATCCGTCACATCGAGTATGACGACGAGATGTACGAGGTCAACGGCAGATGGATTCCCGGACATATTTATCACAGAATTATGCCCGGCGCGAAATATACCAATATCAGGCGCATTACCAGAAAGACGGTGCAGGAGCCGGCGCAGCCGCCCGTTTTCCCGACCCGTCCCGCCGCGGCGCTTACGTCCGACAGCAGTCTGCACAGTGCGGTCAATACCTTCTTTACGCCCTCCTCCTTCAGCGACGGCATACCCGAGGGCGTGAAAAGCGCGCTTCGTGAACGGCATGAGGTGCGCCGCAATGAAGCGATACGGCAGCTGGAGGAAGCGCAGGCGGCTTCCCACCCCGCCGCGTCCTCCGTCAGGAAGGAGCCGCCGGAAGCCGACGGAGAAAACACGCCTGCCCGCAAGCACAGGTTCTCCCACGAGGGCGGCATTAAAAAGTCACTCATGGCAAACATGGAAACGCCCGTCAATAAGGATGTCGAGGAAAGCCACAGACAGTACGGCGCAAGAGCCGAGGCGGCAGCCGAAGCGGCTTCCCGACCCGAGCCTGAAGAAAAGAAGTCGAAGGAGAAGAAATCCAAAGAAAAGTCATCCGGAAAGGACGACGAAAAGGCAGCTAAAAAAGCCGCCAAAAAGGCAGCGGAGAAGGCGGCTCAGAAGAAGGCTGAATCCAAAAAGAACGATAAGAAGGGCAAGGACAAAGGAAAGGACAAAAAACCGGAGAATCAGACAACGCCGGAGCAGATTCACCCGCCGACCGCGGCGTCCGCCTTTGCCGATGTGGACGAGGACAGTCTCATCGAGATGCCCAAGCAGAACCTGCCCGGTCTCAGGCTCGACCCCACCGCCTATAGCAGCATGAATCTCAGCGAGATTCTGTTTGGCGAGAACAAGGGCGCCGGCAAGGATCAGAAAAAAAAGAAGAAAAAGTGATGTCACAAAGCATGGTCTGCGGTTCTGCCTTCCCGGCGAAAACGGCTTGCGGCGCATGACCCATGCTCCGAGAATCTGAACAGGCTCTGAAATTCAAAAAGCTGTACGTCCCTCCTTCGCGGTGGTCGTACAGCTTTTTGCCGGTCTGTTGAAAGATTTACTGCTCCTGCTTGCGGACAAAGATGAATCCGAAGGCATTGGGACCCCAGTGACAGGCGATGGCAGGGTCAAGGTTATCCTGATGCGTCATGCAGGGAAGGAATTTGCGGTCGGTCATCTTGATGAGATCGACCAGATTTTTGTTGGAAAAGGTATAGGAGGGAACGATGTGGTATTCGGGGTCGCATTCGGTTTCGAGCAGCTTGACAAGCGTCAGCATGGCGCGATTGAGACCGATCGCTTTGGTCAGCACCTTGACGTATCCGTCCTCAAAAGTGATGAGCGGCTTGACCTGCGCCAGACTTCCGGCGACATAAGCCGATTTGCTGAGTCTGCCGCCGCGATGGAGGTACTCAAGGGTTTCCGGAATGGCGGCAACCCGGATGCGGGGAATCAGCTCGTTGAGCTTTTCCTCGATGAAGTCCAGTCCCTTGTCGCGGTACTTGTTGACCTCCTCCACCAACAGCCGGACCCCGCCGACCGCCACCTTGGTGTCGATGACGCGAACCTTCGGCTGATCCTCAAACATGAGACGGAAGGTATTGTATGTACCGGAAATGCCGGATGAAATGGGCAGGATGATCACATCGTCGCCCTGCTCAACGTAATTCGTGATCTGTTTTTCGGTTTCTTCAAGCGACGGAAGGGATGTTTTCGGGAAAAGACCGTCGTCTATCAGCTTGGAATAGAAAAAATCCATCGAGAGATCGATGCCGTCACTGTACTCCTTATCGCCAAGAAGGATTTTCAACGGGATGATCTCGACACTGTAATGCTTTTTTTCGCTCTGCTTGATGCTGCTGCCCGAATCGACCAATACTCTTAACATTCTTTTTTGTCCTCCTTGTAAAGGGGAAATATTCGCTGTCATATTTCGGTTCTTTGCTTTTATGATTTAAACCGATGATTTGATTATAATACAGAATACCGTCAGTTGTCAAGATGTTTGACCCAAGACGGGAGAAAAAGACGGAAATGTAATTTGGAAAAATGTCTCTGAGTTATTGACTCTTTTAAGAATTATGTTATAATGAGTTGGAACAGAAATAAGTGGGGGAAGATAAATGAATAGTTATAATCAACATGGCAGATCGGGCGGCGTGTTTTGTCAGGACTGTGGCGAACCGCTCAGTCCGGAAGCAACCTTTTGCCCCAACTGCGGCAGCAGAAGGATGTCAAAGCCCGGCATAGATGACAAGGAGCTCCCTTTTCAGTATATTGCGCCGGAAATTCAGAATCAGACCTACGCCCCGATGGACGAGGATTTCAGTTTTTCCGACCTGATTCTGGGCGATGACTACGGGGCGGACGACGACTACTCCACGGATGATTATACTGTGGATGCCTATCCCGTGGATGATTATCCCGGTGAACAATACGATTCGGATTACGATGATTTCGAGAAAAACATACGTCCGACCCGTCCGGCAGGCAAACGCTCTTCTGCGGGAAAACGGGGGACGCCGCAGACGGGCAGGCGCGCGCCTGAAAGAAAGAGACGCGTGCGGCGCAATGCGGATCCATCCTCCAGAACCGCTGCCATTAGGATGATTGTGGCGGCAGGATTTCTCGGCCTTGTGATCGCCGTGTCCCTGATCGGCTTTTTGGTTTCGCTCTTTGCGGGTGACGGCGGGGTGGAGATCTCTGACACAGAGACCACCGACGTTTCTTCGGTCGAGCCGGCGGTTTCCTCCGATAGTCCTTCTGAAGAGGAAAAAACCGAGAAACCGACGGTGCATCTGCTGCCGGAGGACGTGAGCAACAAGAGCTATAAGAAATATACATTGGATCAGAACACCTTCACTACCGCCATGGCGTCCTCCTTCATCAGCGCCAAGCTCACCCACGGCTCGACTGACCTTGCCTTTGACGGCGACCCCGAGACCAGCTGGCAGGATGGCGTGAAGGGCTACGGCATCGGCGAGTGGCTGCTTGCCTACAATGCCGACGGCTCCGCTGTCAAGGTCAGCGAGGTGACGGTCTACAACGGCTACCAGAATCCCAAGTTCAACAACGCCAAAAAGGACATGTATCTTGTCAATTCACGCGTGAGCGATTTTACCCTGACCTTTGACGACGGCACCTCCGAGAGCTTCACCCTCGAGGATATAAAGGATCCCCAGACCTTCACCTTCAAGGCGAGAAAGACCTGCTATGTGAGGTTTACGATCGGCGGCGTTTACAAGGGCACCAAATACAAGGATACCTGCGTCGGCGAGATCATCTACAAATAAATTACTACCGCGCCGGTGCGTTTGGCTGAGGAAAGGTCAAAAACACCGGCGCGGATTTTTATTTTTTTAACCCCTTGATGTTCATGAAAAACTGTGCTATAATAATCTTTCCGGGAATTTTACTGTGAACAGAACAGGAGGACAGGAGCATGATCTGGAAGCAATTTTTTACACAGACGATACTGATTAGGGGAGAGGACTATTTCAGGCGCGGCAAGGTGACGGGACTTACGAGAGACGGGGATACATATCGGGCGAAGGTGCTTGGCTCCAGACCCTATTCGGTGACGGTGGAGGAGGATGAGGATGAGGGCACCTTTTTCAAGGCGACCTGCGACTGTCCCCACTCGCGTTCGGGCTTTTACTGCAAGCACATTGCCGCCGTGCTTTTTGCCGTCGACGATTACGATCAGAGCCATTCCGAGCTTGAGTTGAAGCAGAATCCCTTTGACGTGCTTTACGGGGAGGAGCAGCCGTCCGGAGGACAGGAGGAAACCTATCGCTACTTCGATATGCGCCGGATGACGCGGGAGCTTCTGTTTTACGAGGAGGCCTATCAGCGCGCACTCGATCTGATTAAATTCGGAAAGATTGTCGATGTGACGGTGAGATATGGAAGTCCGATCTGGGAAGGGGGCATGATCTGCGAGATGCAGGGCAAGTACAGAGGGAATTTTGACTGCCTTCTCATGGCAACCTTCGACCGCGATCACATGATCAGCAGCATGTGTGAAAAATATGTCTCCGGCTTCGGACTGACCGGCACCATGAAGAGGGGCGACAGAACCGTGCCGAATCAGTATATTCTCGCGCTGCTGCTTGAGGCGGGCAAGCTGATTGCCGAGTCTCCGAACAGCGGCGACTTCACCAACAACGCGGGCTTCAGGCTTCTCAATTCCTTCCGCAGCGAGCGCTCGTCGGCGGGTCTTCCGGAGCTTCGCCGTGAGGTGACGCTTGAACCGCGTGTCACCGCCGACAACGGCAGGTTTTCTCTGGCGGTTCGCGCCGGCACAGACAAGCTGTATGTACTCAAGAATCTGACCGACTTTGTCCACGCGGTGGAAAACAAGGAGGAATTCGTGTCGGGCAAGCTGCAGCTCCATTTTTCCCGCGACGTCATCAGGGAAAAGGACGCGGCGCTTTTTGCCTTTATGAAGGACGTGGTGGACGATACGTCGTTTTTGGCGAATAATGCCAGAAGAAACTTTTACAGCACCTCCTCCGTTGAGATGATCAAGAACCGGATCGATCTTTACGGAAGTCGGTTTGACGCGTTCTTTGACGCGCTGATGGCGATGGGGCTTTCCGAATTTACCTTCACCAACGTGGGCATGGGAGGCAAGAAGACATTGCAGCTCCGACCGGAGATTGCTTCTCCCCACATTACGCTTGATATAAGGGAAAAGGTGGATGAGGAGAACGTCTTCCACGGGATTGAGGCGCAGGGAAGGTCGCCCGTGATTGTCAGCGGCTCGGAGCATCATTACTTTATCGACGACACGCGCTTCTGCCGCATTGACCCTGAAACCGACCGGCAGCTTGCCCCGCTCTACGGGCTGCTGAAGGACGGGGAATTCTCCTTTAATGTCGGCAGAAACAACATGGTGGAATTCTGCTACAGCGTGCTGCCAAGGCTGCGCGGGATAATCACCGTGCGGGAGCACAGCGCCGAGAAAATCGCCCAATATCTTCCGCCCGAAGCCGAGCCGGTCTTTTATCTCGACTGTGAGGATGGCACCTTCACCTGCCGCGCCGTCGCAAGGTACGGTGACAGCGAGGTGCCGCTTTCCGACAGTCTCCCCGGAAGGACGCGTCAAAGCGTGCAGAGGGATGTGCAGCGCGAATCCGAGGCGTTGGATGTGCTGATGCGCTATTTCCCGGAGTACGACGGGGAAAAAGACCTCTTTTCCTGCGAGAGGGACGACGATGAAGCCTACAGGCTGCTTTCCGAGGGTCTCGGGGAGCTGATGAAGATCGGCGAGGTCAATTGCACCGACAGCTTCCGGGCGGTCAATATCCGGCGCAGACTGCCGGTCAAGGTGGGCGTATCGGTTTCCGGCGACCTGATGAATCTCTCCATTCAGTCGGACGATGTCTCCCTCCGAGAGCTTGCCGACATTCTCAAAAGCTACAAGCGTAAAAAACGCTACCACCGGCTCAAAAACGGCGACTTTGTGGACATTGACGAGACGGTCGGCGAACTGAGCGATATGCTGGACACCATGCGCCTGACGCCCTCCGAGCTTGCGAAGGGCAGCGTCAGCCTGCCGGTGTACCGCGCCCTTTATCTTGACAAGATGACCGAAAAATGTGACGCGCTGCGAATCCACCGGGATTCCTGCTTCAAAAAGCTGATCAAGGAATTCAAGACCGTGAGCGATTCGGACTTTGAAGCGCCGGAGCATCTGCATGGAATCATGCGGAACTATCAGATATTCGGTCACCGCTGGCTGCGGACGCTGGAAAAGTACGGCTTCGGCGGCATTCTCGCCGATGACATGGGTCTGGGCAAGACGCTGCAGGTCATTTCCGTGCTTTCGGCTGCCAAAGCCGAGGGAAATGCCGGGACGTCGCTGGTGGTTTGCCCCGCTTCGCTGATCTACAACTGGCTCGAGGAGCTTTCTAAATTCTCGCCCGAGCTGCATGCCGTGGCAGTGGCGGGCAATCAGCCTGAGCGGGCGGATATAATTGAAAATATTCTGCAATACGACGTCGCCGTGACCTCCTATGACCTTCTGAAACGCGACATTGCGCTCTATGAGAATATTCACTTCAATTATCAGATCATCGACGAGGCGCAGTACATCAAGAACCATTCCACCGCCGCGGCGAAGGCGGTGAAGGTGATCAGCTCCCGCGTTCGCTTTGCGCTGACCGGCACTCCCATCGAGAACCGCCTGAGCGAGCTGTGGAGCATCTTCGACTACCTCATGCCGGGCTTCCTCTACG
This sequence comes from uncultured Eubacteriales bacterium, assembly GCA_900316495.1. Classification (GTDB taxonomy): domain Bacteria; phylum Bacillota; class Clostridia; order Oscillospirales; family Acutalibacteraceae; genus RUG762. Next base: position 5,005 of record ONDC01000027.1, on the reverse strand, counting down.
GCTATGAAACCTTCCGCAAGGAGCTGGAAGCGCCGATCGCCAAGAGCGGCGACCCGCAGGCAACCGAAAAGCTCCGGCGCATGACATCCCCCTTCATCCTCCGCCGTCTCAAGGGCGACGTGCTCAAGGATCTTCCCGACAAGATCGAGGAGGTGCGCTACGCCGCCTTCGACACGGAGCAGAGAAGGCTTTACGACGCGCAGGTGGCTCACATGAAGGGCATGCTGGAAAAAAGCGAGCAGTCGGAGATCAATAAGAACAAAATCCAGATCTTGTCGGAGCTGACCCGTATCCGTCAGATCTGCTGCGACCCGTCGCTGCTGTTCGAGGATTACAGGGGCGGATCGGCGAAGAGAGCCGCCTGTATCGACCTGGTGAAGAGCGCCATCGAGGGCGAACACAAGATCCTGCTTTTCTCTCAGTTTACGTCCATGCTGGCGCTTTTGGAGAGCGACCTTGCCGCCGAGGGAATCGCCTTTTTCAAAATCACCGGCGCCACGCCCAAGCAGGAGCGCGTCGAACTGGTGCAGGCGTTCAATACCGACGCGACGCCGGTGTTCCTCATCTCGCTGAAGGCGGGCGGCACGGGACTCAACCTCACGGGCGCCGACGTGGTGATTCATTACGACCCGTGGTGGAACGTCGCCGCGCAGAATCAGGCGACCGACCGCGCCCACCGCATCGGTCAGACTAAAATTGTGTCGGTCTATCGCCTGATTGCCAAAAATTCCGTCGAGGAGAAGATTCTTGAGCTGCAGGAAACCAAGCAGAGTCTCGCCGACGAGATTCTCAGCGGCGAGCTGGGCGGCATTGGCAGCATGTCCCGCGAGGAGCTTCTTGCGCTGCTTGAGGAATAAAGGCGTCCGCGTTCGCCTTCGCTTGCCGACGGATAGAAAAAAATAAATAAAAAATCACGGATGACGCAAAGATTCTTGACATCTCACCGCGCTTATGATACAATCATAGGTGATAACAAACAGAATATTTGAATCCGATGAGAGTGTGACAAGATGTATATTTCAAATGTATTTTCTCTTCTTTGCGGAATGGCACTGTTTTTGTTTGGCATGTCGCTCATGGGCGACGGATTGAAGCGCACGGCGGGCGGCAAGTTTGAGCTGCTGCTTGCCAAGCTGACCGATACCTCCTTGAAGGGGCTGCTGCTGGGGACGGGCGTTACGGCGATCATTCAGTCGTCGTCCGCGACCTCGGTCATGGCGGTCGGCTTTGTCAACTCCGGCATGATGAAATTCCGCAGGGCGATTCCGATCGTGCTCGGCGCCATCCTCGGCACGAGCATCACCGGCTGGGTGATAGCGCTCTCCGCCGTCGGCGGCGGGGGCGGCGGCTGGTTGTCCCTTTTCTCCACCGCGACCCTGACCGGCATCATTGCGCTTGTGGGCATTTTCATCCGCATGTTCAAGAAGAAGTACGACAACGTCGGCGACATCATGCTTGGCTTTGCCGTGCTGATGGTGGGAATGGGCAATATGAGCGGCGCGGTGGATCCTCTGAAGGAAAGCCCCGCCTTTATCGAGATACTCACCATGTTCTCCAATCCGGTGATCGGCATTCTGGTGGGCATTGTGTTTACCGCGATTCTGCAGAGTGCCTCCGCGTCAGTCGGTATTCTGCAGGCGCTTACCGTGACCGGCGCCATCGACTTCAATACCGCGCTTCCCATTATCCTGGGCATTTCCATTGGCGCGGCGCTGCCGGTGCTGCTGTCCGCCATCAGCGCCAACACCAACGGCAGACGCACCGCGTGGGTCTATCTGATCATCTCGGTGCTCGGCGTGGTGGTCTGTGCGCCTGTATTCTATATTCTTGACGCGTTTTTCCATTTTTCCTTCACAACCATGACCATGAGTACCGTTTCCGTGGCGTTGGTCAATACGATATTCCGATTTTTCAATGTGGTGGTGCTCTATCCCTTCATTGCGCCGATTGACAAAATGACCTGTTCGCTCATCAAGGACAAGCCGGATGAAGAGGGAGACAATCAGGAGCTGGAGCCGATCGCGCTCGACGAGCGCTTCCTTCCTTACCCCGCGCTGGCGATTTCCCAGTCGCAGAAGGCGGTCTGTGACATGGCGCTCACTGCGCAGAAGAGCATTTACCTCTGCTTCGATCTGCTGAAAAATTACGACGATGAAAAATTCGCCAAGGTGCAGCGCTACGAGAAGCTCGGCGATCTCTATGAGGACAGCATCGGCACCTACCTCATGAAGCTCTCCAAGAGCGAGCTGACCAAGGAGCAGAGCGCCAATGTATTCAAATACCTTCACTCGCTTTCCTACCTTGAAAGACTTACCGACCATTCCATGATCATCGGCTTTGTCGCAAGGGACAAGTACGAAAACGGCATTGTGTATTCCGAGGACGCGCAGGCGGAGCTTGCGGTGATGGAGCAGGCGGTCAATGAGATCGTCGGCATCACGGTGGACGATTTCATTCACAACCGCTGGCGCACCGACGGCAGGGTGTCCGCGCTGACCATGGTGATCCGTTCGCTTTGCAGCAAGGCGGAGGTCAACCACGTCGAGCGTCTGCAATCCGGCGTCTGCACCATCAAGCAGGGAACCGAATTCAACGAGCTGCTCACGAACTTTGAGCGTATCGCCGTCCACTGCTCCAAGGTCATTTTTGCCATGGTGGAGGCGCACGACGAGAGCTACAGCATTCACGTCGAAAACCTCGGCGATGATCTGAAGGCGACGCTTTCCGACGAGCTGATCGAGCAGTATCGTCAGAAATACACCCTCAAAAAGCCGGACAGGATTTCCTCCTCTGAAATGTCAACCGCAGTGCCTGCCCCGGCTACCGTTTAACAGGATTTCATGCTTAATCTGCGTTCAGCGGTATATGACAGCGATTCAATACAGTTTTCCCCCCGTATATCCTTATTATGCGGGGGGCTTCTTTATGAAGATATAAAAAATAATGCTCAAATTCCTACGTATTATTGTAATAAGCGGTATTGATGTTTTGATATTGATGTGGTATAATATTTTTTATAAGTATTTGATGAAATGATTGTGTACAGTTTTTTCTTCCGACGGTCGTTTAATAATGTGAAATTGACAGATTTTTTTATAATTCCTAAATAATCTGCCGATTTGGTTGCTTTTTAGTTGGTATTTCAGTAAAATAATTTAGTATGTATTAGGCTTGCAAGTGCAGGATCAAGAAGATGTGCTGAGCCTGAGAGGAGATTATATGGCAGACGGCAAAACGGTTAAGATAATTGTTGCGGCGCACAAGGCATTCCGGATGCCGCAGGATGAAATGTACCTTCCGCTTCATGTGGGCGCCGAGGGCAAAAAGGATCAGAACGGTCAGCCGCTTGACATCGGATTTGTCAGGGATAACACCGGAGACAATATTTCCCTCAAAAACCCCGGCTATTGTGAGCTGACCGGGCTTTATTGGGCATGGAAAAATCTTGACGCGGATTATATCGGTCTGGCGCATTACCGCCGGCATTTCAGCCTTCACAGAACCCGCGATCCGTTTGACGGCGTGTTAAAATACAGCGAGCTTGTGCCTCTGCTCAGAAGGAAAAGGGTCATTGTCCCGAAAAAGAGAAGGTATTACATCGAATCCCTCTACAATCACTACAAGCATACGCATTATATCAGCCAGCTTGACGAGACCCGCCGCATTATCGAGGAAAAATATCCCGATTATCTCCCCTCGTTTGACAGGGTGGTCAGGCGGACTTGGGGACATATGTTCAACATGATGATCATGGAACGCGGATTGGTGGATGAATACTGCCGGTGGCTCTTTGACATCCTCTTTGAGCTGGAAAAGCGCGTGAAGGCGGGGATGGTGGAAATGCCTCCGCTTTCCTCCTTTCAGGCGAGGTTTTACGGCCGTATCAGCGAGATCATCTTCAACGTGTGGCTGGATGACTGCCTCAGAACCGGAAAGCTCTCCAAAAAGGACATTTACGAGATCCCCTGCCGCTTTATGGAGAAGGAAAACTGGTTCAGGAAGGTATGGGGCTTCCTGAAAGCGAAATTTTTCGGCGTGAGATACGAGGTTTTGGATGCGTCCCATGCCCTGCCGGAGCCGATGAATGACGGTGAAAAAATAAACTGATTATTTCCGGAGGAGGATTTATGCGCTTGGTCAAACTCTTTTCGACAGTCGATCAGTTCAAGCAGCAGCTCAATGTGGAAGGCGCCGTAAGGCTGAACGGCGATCTGCTCAGAAAATACCAGAGGTATCTTCTTGGCATAGCAGAGGACATCATTTCGGTTTGCGAGGAGGAAAACATTTCCTATCATCTTACAGGCGGAAGCGCTCTCGGCGCAGTACGTCACGGCGGCTTCATTCCGTGGGACGACGATATGGACATTGACATTCTCGGCAGCGACTTCGATCGGTTTGAAAAGGCTTTTCTCGCCAGATTTTCCGATAAATACTGGCTTCACACCTATAAAAAACACAATTACGGCATTCTGGTGAGCCGTGTCAGGCTCAAAAACAGCGTGTTCCGGGCGAGAGAGGACGTCGGCAACGATGAGTGCGGCTTCTTTGTCGACTTGATACGCATTGAAAACACCTTCAACAATCCCGTTCTGAGATTCATGCACGGTATGGACTGCATGGGAATGGGTTTTTTACTGTCCTGCCGGAATTACTGCCACAACCGGAAAAATATCCTTGAGATGGCGGGTGACAACAAGAGGCTGCTGAAAATTCTGAAAATCAAAATCTTCATCGGCAGGCTTATCAGCTTTCGTTCGCTTGACAAATGGGCGGCAAAGACCCAGCGGTGCTATAGCCGCTGCAAAAACAACCGCTCCACCTACGTCTCGGTTCCCGCGGGCAGACGGCATTATTTCGGCGAGCTGTACCGGCGCGCCGACTTTGTCGAATCCAGCAGGGTCAGCTTCGAGGGACATATGTGGAATGTCCCGAGAGATTACGACGCCTATCTCAGGAATATGTATGGCGACTATAGGAAGCTGCCTGCTCCCGAAGAAAGAGAAGA
>ONDC01000014.1 GCA_900316495.1 uncultured Eubacteriales bacterium | reverse complement strand
TTTTATGAGATGGAAGTAGGGCTTATCAAATTATTATTCCTTTTTCAGTCTTCAGTTTTCAGTATTCATTTAGAAAATCCTGTCGTTTTTACTGAAGAATGAAGACTTAATACTTAAAAACGAATCATACAAAGCGAAAATCCCATCGTCTTGCGACGACAGGATTTTCGCTTTGGCGCGCTTGGAGGGGCTCGAACCCCCGACCTTTTGATTCGTAGTCAAACACTCTATCCAGCTGAGCTACAAGCGCATATTCGTTTTTTTGACACTCTTTCCGAGTGCTAAAACAGTATAGCATCTTAAGATGAAAATGTCAAGCGATTTTTTCATTATTTTTAAATATTTTTGTTTGAGCCAAAATAATTCAAAAAAACTATTGCAATTCCGACAAATCCATGATAAAATATACGGGTATGTAAACAGGCAAATCAATGCTCAACCCAAACGCTTCGCGATTATTATGCTATGGAGGTGTAGACCAATGCTTACGACGTGGGAATGGATCATAAGCATACTGCTTATGGTGGTTGCGATCGTCATGATTATCATCGTGCTGTTCCAGCAGAGCGACGACGACGGACTTTCGGGCGCCATCGGAGGATCCTCCTCCGCTTATGATTCTTACCTGGGCAAGAACGAGAGCAGAACGACCTCTGCCAAGCTCGCCAAATTTACCAAGATGCTGGCGGCTGTGTTCTTTGTTTTTGTAATGGTGCTTGACATCATCATTCTTATCGGCAAATAATGTCCGGGAACAATTCTTTGTCAGATCATATGCGAGGCAGTTTGCGCTGTTTCGCATATTTTTCTTTATCAGAGAGTCATTCAAACAGGAGGGATTCCTATGCTGACCGAGCAGCAGCAATTCATACGCGACGAGCTGAGCCGCAACGCAAAGCCCGTCAGAACCGATAAAATCATCAAGGAACTGGGCGTAACCGACGTTCCCGCCTTCATCAGCGACTTAAGCGCCCTCGAACGGGCGGGAGAGGTCATTCTCTCCAAAAAGAACAGCGTCCAGAGCGTGCGCGGCGCGGGGTTTGTCAAGGCTAAAATCGTCTCCATCTCCCGCGGCTACTGCTTCGCCAGACCGGACGGGGGCGGAGAGGACGTGTACATTCCGGTCGGCGACGCAATGGGCGCGCTTCCCGGCGACGCAGTCATCCTCTCGTCAAGCCCCGACGAAAGGGGCGCGAGCGGCAGGGTGCGAAGCGTCTTTCATTACGGCGACAGAATGGCGGTGGGCACGGTAAAAAGATTCCACGGCAAACCGGAGCTTCACGCCGACGCGTTCTACCTGTCGCCCATCGAGATTACCAAAAACAAAATCGACGCCTCCGAGGGCGAAAAAATCATGGCAAAGGTGAAATTCGCTCCTGACGGCAAAAAGCTGGTCTGTACGCCGGTCAAAATCTACGGCGAGGCGGAGTGCGCGAGGGTCTGCGCCGACGCGATCATCGACGCGATGGGCATTCCCCATGAGTTCAGCGAGGAGGTTCTCGCCGAGGCAAAGCGTATCAGCGGCGCGGGCGTGACGGAGGACGATCTCAAGGGACGGCTCGATCTGCGCGGCTGGAACATTTTCACCATCGACGGCGCCGACGCCAAGGACCTTGACGACGCGATCTTTGTCCGGCGGGTCGGGGAGGACTACGAGCTGTCGGTGCATATCGCCGACGTTTCCCACTACGTCACGGACGGCAGCCTGCTCGACAGGGAAGCCCTGACGCGCGGCACCTCGGTGTATTTCGCCGACCGCGTGATCCCGATGTACCCCGTGGACATTTCCAACGGCATCTGCTCGCTCAATGCCGGCACGGACAAGCTGACCTTCAGCGCCTTCATGACCTTCGACAGCGAGGGAAGAATGCTGAATTACCGCTTTGAGAAATCCGTCATCGACTCCAAGGTGCGCGGCGTTTACAGCGAAGTCAACGCGATTCTGGACGGAACCGCCGACGACGGGCTCCGGGAGAAATACGCCGCCGTTCTTCCCGCGCTGCAGGACGCACTAAGGCTTTACAAAATCCTTGACAGCGCCGCCAGCCGCCGCGGGAACGTACATTTCAGCTCGTCGGAATCGCAGTTCGTGCTGGACGAAAACGGCGTATGCGCGGGAATCAGCGAACGCGAGAGCGGCACGGCGGAAAACATGATCGAGCAGTTCATGATCGCCGCCAACCGCGCCGCCGCCATGCTCGCCCGTCAATCCAACGTCCCCTTTGTCTACCGCGTGCATGAATCGCCCGACCCGGAATCGCTGCAGCGCGCCGCCATGCTGCTGCGGGTACTGGGCGTGGACACCAGGGGACTCGGCGGCAGTCCCAAGCCGGCGGACATCGACAGGATCCTGACCACGGCGCAGGGAACGCCCTGCGAGGAGATCGTCTCCAACGTCCTTCTGCGCGCCATGGCAAAGGCGCGCTACGACACGCAGCCCTTAGGTCACTACGGACTCGCCCTGCGCGATTACTGCCATTTCACCTCGCCGATCCGGCGCTATCCCGACACCTTCATCCACCGCGTGCTGTCCGGAATCGTGGCGGGGGAATCCCAGTACGCCATGACCAAGCAATTCTACGGCAAGGCGGAGGACGCGGCGGCGCTTTCCTCCGAATATGAAATGCGGGCGGTCACCGCCGAGCGGCGGACGGAGGACTGCTACATGGCGGAATACATGGCGAAATTCATCGGCGAGGAATTTGACGGGCGCATCAGGAGCGTTGTCGATGCAGGATTCTTTGTACGTCTGCCCAACAGCGCCGAGGGAATGATACACCTGGAGGATCTCCCGACCGACGAATACGAATACGACGGCGTCGCCTCCCTGCACGGCAGGCTGAGCGGCAGAACCTACCGCGTCGGCGACAGCATCCGCATCCGGGTGGCTGCCGCAAGGATTGCCACCGGCAGGGTCGCCTTTGTGCCGGCTGAAGAATGATGATAAAAAAATTACAGCGATTCATAACGGAAGCGGTTGCACCCTGAAAGCCGCCTGCTATGAATCGCTGTTTTGCCTGTCTATTCTTCAAAAATGCTGTCGATGACCGCCCGTAGCGTGTCGGCGGACTGATGAAGGGCGAGCGCCTCCTGTCCGTTCAGCTCGATAGGGACGGTAGCCTCCACGCCGTCGCGTCCGACAATCGCCGGCATGCTGAGGGCAATGTCGCTGATGCCGTAATTGTCGTGCTGAATGCATGAAACCGGCAGAATGGACTTTTCGTCGCGGACTATTGCCTCGCAGATTCTCTTGACCGACATAGCGATACCGTAATAGGTCGCTCCTTTGCGGTTGATGATTTCATAGGCACTGTTCTTGACGCTCTCGGCAATGGCGTTCATGGAAGCCTGATGATTGAAGTGTCCGCGCATTTCGCAGAAGCTGTTGATGGGAATTCCGGACACATTGGCGCTGCTCCATGCGGCGATTTCGCTGTCGCCGTGCTCGCCGATGATGAAGGCATGCACCGAACGGCTGTCCACGCCTAAATGTTCACCAAGAAGATATTTCAGCCGCGCGCTGTCCAGCACCGTGCCGGAGCCGAACACGCGGTTCTCCGGGAACCCGCTCAGCTTCGCGGCGGCATAGGTGAGAATATCCACGGGATTGGCGACGATCAGCAAAATACCATCGGTGTTGTACTTGGCGATTTCGGGAATAATGCTCTTGAAAATGCCGACGTTCTTCTTGACCAGATCGAGACGCGTCTCACCCGGTTTCTGTCCCGCGCCGGCGGTCACGACGATGATCGCCGCGTCGGAGATGTCCTTGTACTCGCCCGCGTAAATGCTCATCGGCTTGGCGAAGGGCAGACCGTGGCTGATGTCGAGGGCTTCTCCCTCCGCCTTCTGATGGCTGACGTCGATCAGCACCATCTCGGAGAACAGTCCGCTCTCCATCAGGGCGAATGCCGAAGCCGACCCCACGAATCCGCAGCCGACAATGGCGACCTTTCTGCTGTTGACCTTGCTCATAAACAATTACCTCTTTCCCCACGGTTGATTGCAGCATACGAAGATAGTATGTCCCGCCGCACCGTGATGTTTTATTCTCATTATAAATGAAAATTCTTCCAATTGCAAGGGACTTTTGGTAAAATCTCCATGAACAGGCATTATTTCATCAGCATGGCGGCGTATTCCCGCGGGTGGGAGATCTGATAGCCGCAGTGGGCATAACCGTGAATGTCGCGGAAGTCCGCGGCGGGATACGTCCTGAGCAGCCGACCGCGCGACTTGCGTGCCGGTTCCTCGTCGGAGAAGAAGAACACCATGCGCCGCTGCACCTCCTCCGGAAGCGCGGGAAGCTCGCACTGATAGCAGATTTTCACCAGATTGCGGAGCGTCTGCTCCGAATAATGCCGGCGCTCCTGCGCCATGGAACGGATCATCGGTTCAAACTGCTCCGCCTTGTCCCTCCCAAGGAACCTGAGCAACGGGTGACGCATCATGCCGTTGTAGGCGGCTTCGTGGTCGTCGGTGTCAAAGATGGCGGCAAGCGACCGGAATTTTCGGTACATGAACCGGCGGAACAGCGGCGGAAAACGGAAGAAGGGACCGCCGTCAAGGAAGACGCGCTGAAAGGGGATCCCCCGCTCCGTCAGTCCCTTGACAAGAGCGAGGGCGACCTCCGCGCCCATGGAGCTTCCCTGCACCAACGCGAGCGAGCCAATCTCATTTTCCCTGAGATAACGAAGGAGCTTCTCCACCTCGCCCTCCACCGGCAACAGATCGGTGCCGTCGCCACCGTGTCCGTCGAGCGTCGGCATGATGACGAAATAATCCTCCGCAAGGTACTGTCCGAACGGCTCGCAGTCCTTACCGATACACATCATACCGTGAATCAGCAGCGCCGCCGGACGGCTCCTGTCCCCGAGTGTGGCAAATGTCATGCTTCCTTCATCCTTTCTCTGTGTCATTGAGACGCCTGATATGGCGTTCCATCACGCGGGCGATCTGCGAGAGAATCTCCAGCGAGTCGGGGGGCAGTCCTTCGGCAAGCCGCGTCACCTCGGCGAGCATTTCCCCGTGAAGCATACGATGCTCGCCTAACAGCTCCTCTCCGCGCGGGCTGAGAAAAAGTCCTTCGCTCCTGCCGCCCTTCGGGGAGGGCTTCCTTTCGATCAGCCCGTTCCGCGCAAGGAAGGAGACGACCTGCGACACCGCGCCCTTTGTGAGCAAATATTCCTCGGCGATTTCCGACTGGGTAATTCCCTCGCTGACGCCGATCATTTCCAGCATATGCGCCTGCGCGGGAAAAAGCACCAGTCCGCCGGAATACGTATGCGGCTTCTTCTGGGTCGAATTGTAAAGACTGATCAAGCGATAAGCGCTCACCAAAATCTGTTCGGGATTCATCCTTCCATCCCCTGTCCTTCCCGCTCATGTCCGGCGTCCTTAAGTTTAGCTACTAAACTTAAGATACCACATTATACCTTTTATGTCAAGTGACGCATTCCTGCTCCAATGAAAAATAATTGTAAATTTTCTGTAGGATATTTACATGCGATTTAATATGTGTTATGATAATAGCTGTTTACAGGGCATTCCGGGACGAAAAAAACGCGTCTCCGTAAGCCGGATTCATACATGTGAGGTACTTCAGATTATGTCAGATAATAATCGCACAAATACCAAGCTTCCAACGGACTGGGAAGAAAACGACGGACTGTCGGAAAATGAACATCTCGGCGGAAACATGGATCCCCAATGGGGTGAAATGCTTGATTCCTTTGCACAAAATGATTCCGCTTCCGCTTTTGACGATGATTTCAGTGATGATTTCAGCGACGATTTCAGCGACGACCTCAGCGACGATTTCAGCGACGGCGCAGAAGAAAAAGACAGCGTAGAACCTGACGGCTTTTTTGACGATGATTTTTCGCCGGAGGAAAACCAAGTGTCCGACCCTGTCGCCCATCCGAGAGCGCATAAACCCTCTTATGACAAAAATATGATCATCAGATTATGTATTGTAGTTGTCTCCACGCTATTTGGTATCGGCGTGCTGTTTTACATCAGCATGAATCATTCTGCGGGAAATGAGGATATTCCGATAGCTGACAGCAGCATGGAAGAATACGTTGCAACCATTTCCAGCGATGCTCCTGACGCGAATTCCTCCCAACAACCCGTTTCCTCTATGGAACAGGTTTCGTCTACGGAAGAGGTTTCCTCGGTGGAAGAAGTCTCTTCGGATGAGACTACTTCCTCCGAAACAAAATACAAGACACTAAAAAAAGGCGATAAAGGAAAAGCCGTTCTGAAAATGCAAAAGAGACTCTGTCGACTTGGCTACATCAAAGAAAACAGCTGCACGGGTTATTACGGTGAATTCACGGAAAAAATCATCAAGCAGTTCCAAAAAGCCGCAGGTCTCAAGCAGACAGGCAAAGCCGACTCCAAGACATTGACGAGGCTTTATGCCGATGACGCGCCGAAGGCAAAATAACCTCCCCTTTAACAAACAGACAGAGCAAAGGATTATTATCCCGCGCTCTGTCTTTTTTTGCACCCCTCCCGCTCATCCGCGTATTATGACAATGACAATACAACAACGGAGTGATGCAATATGTGTGCGATAGCGGGAGAGATCAGACCTTCGGGCGGCATTTCGGGAGATAGGGCGCGTGACGTGCAGGCGGTTCTGAAAAGACGCGGACCCGATCAGAACGGGATTTATCTGAGCGACAGCGCGGTGATGGTACATACCCGACTCTGCGTGGTGGACGTCGAAAACGGCAGACAGCCCATGAGCTGCGAATACGGCGGCAAAAGGTATATCATCGTCTACAATGGCGAGCTGTACAACACCGCCGAGGTACGCGACGAGCTGATTGCGCGCGGCTGCGAGTTCCGGGGACATTCCGACACCGAGGTGGTGCTCAACGCCTTCGCGGTGTTCGGCTCGGAATGCGTCTACAAATTCAACGGGATATTCGCCTTTGCCATCTGGGATGAAAAGAAGCGCAGGCTCTTCTTTGCCCGCGACAGGATCGGCGTAAAGCCCTTCTTTTATACGGTGGAAAACGGACGGTTTCTCTTTGCCTCAGAGATCAAGGGAATACTGGCCGCGTCGGAAAAGCAGCCGGAGCTTGACGCGCGGGGCGTAATGGAGATTATGCTGATCGGCCCCGGCAGAACGCCGGGCTACGGGGTCTTCAAGGGCGTCGAGGAATTAAAGCCCGCCTGCTGCGGCTTCTTTGACGAGAACGGACTGCGGCTGCACGAATATTGGAGATTAGAGGACAGAGAACACACGGAGAGCTTTGAGGAAACCGCCGAACACGTCCGGTTTCTTGTGACCGATTCGATCAGGCGGCAGCTTGTTTCGGACGTTCCGCTCGGCACCTTCCTCTCCGGCGGACTGGATTCCAGCCTGATTTCGTCCGTCGCCTCGCGGGTCATGAAGGAAGAGGGAAAAACACTAAAGACCTTCACGGTCAACTACAGGGACAACGACAGATATTTCAAAGCGACCAAATTCCAACCGGGCAGCGACAGCCAGTTTGTCGGAAAGATGGTGGATTACCTCGGCTGCGAGAGCCACATGATTGAAATAGACACGCCGGAGCTTGTGTCCGCGCTCTTTGAAGCGGTGAAAGCCCGCGATCTTCCGGGGATGGCGGACGTGGACTCGTCGCTCCTGCTCTTCTGCCGGGAAATCAAGAAACATGTCACCGTAGCGCTGTCGGGCGAATGTGCCGACGAAATCTTCGGGGGCTACCCGTGGTACCGCGACCCGACCATCCGCGAAAAGGACGGCTTTCCGTGGGCGCAGTCCACCGCCTACCGCGGCAGCTTCATCCGCAGGGAATTCACCTCGCAGATCGACCCGCAGGAATACGTGCAGCAGAAATACAACGCGACCGTGCAAAGCACCTCAAAATTAAAAGACCTTTCCCCTCTCGAATCCCGCATGAAGGAGATGGTCAACCTCAATCACCACTGGTTCATGCAGACGCTGCTTGACCGCAAGGACCGCATGAGCATGTACAGCGGGCTGGAGGTGCGTGTGCCGTTCTGCGACTGGCGGATCGCGGAATATCTCTACAGCGTGCCGTGGGAATACAAGGACTACCGTTCGTATGAGAAGGGACTGCTGCGGGAGGCGATGAAGGATTATCTGCCGGAGGAAATTCTCTGGCGAAAGAAGAGTCCCTACCCCAAGACGCATCATCCCGCGTATCTGGCGGCGGTGACAAGGCTGCTTGACGAGCTTGTGTGGGATTCGTCGGCGCCGATCTGGCAGATCGTGCGCAGGGATAAGGCGGCAGGACTCATCAACGCCCCCAACAATCCCCAGCCGTGGTACGGACAGCTCATGACCACGCCCCAGACCATCGCCTATCTGTTGCAGGTCAATTACTGGCTGCAGCAATACAACATCCGCCTTGTGTAATACGTTCCCACGCGTCATTGAAATCTTACTCCTGCACAACAGAATAATGGACGCCGCCAAGATGTATGATAACGCGCGCATTGCCTGCAATATGGGACGCGGACAATTCAACAATCTCCTCACGGTGTATGACGATTCCGTGCGGGAGAAGAAGCATCTGAGACAGCGTCTGCTCAATGATCTCAAGCGTGCGGTCATTGCGGAAGGCGTGGAAACCAAGGTCGAGCTGATGCGCCTTCAGAGCATGGGCTGTGATTTAGTGCAGGGCTACTATTTCTCCCGTCCTCTGCCCGCCGCGGATTACGAGGAGCTGATCCGCAAGAGCATTTCGCTGTAACAGATAAAAAAATATCAAAAAAGCCTTTACAGGCATACCGCATTGTGCTATAATTCAAGGACTGACTGAATGAAAGGAACATGCGATATGCCTGTATTTATGTTTTTGCTGCCGTTTGTGCTGGGGATCACGGTCTACAGACTGTATATTGAAAAAATCTGGCTGCGGAAGGTCTGCAAAATAAAGAAAAAGGAGATTGCCAGACAAAACACCGGCAATCCCGTCATGCAGCTGCTCTTCTGGAATATGAAGTACGAGGTGGATATGATTCCCTATTTTTTGTATCTGGCGTGCTTCATTGTGCCGTTCCTGCTGCCCCTGCTGTGGTTGATATTCGGCGGCAACGGCGTCACCTTTTATTATTGCCTCTGTCTGACGCTGTTCGGCGTTTCGGCGCTGCTCACCCTGCAGAAGGACAGGGTGAAATATGTTGTCGGCAGACGCAAAAAACGCACGCCCGAAAATTTCAGGGCGAATGCTCTCAGAAAAACCAAGCTGACGCTGATTTACATCTTCGGTGTGATCTGCACCGTTGTGGGCGTCATCGGCATTCTGCCGTGATCAGGATGTCCGTCGGCACGGGGCGGTTCTTCCGGATGTCCGGAATCAAATCATCCTCCTGCGCTGTCTCCGTTGCCCTGCCGATCTGACGGCGAGCGCGGCGGCAACGCCAAGAAGCGTGCCATTCCCGCCCGTTGCAAGCAGAACAGCCACTCCCGCAAGCGCCGTCAGGCAGAGGGTTCCCGTTGTCACGATGCGATACAGCCGTGACGCGGCCTTCGCCGACAGGCGCTTTTTCTCCTTCTCTCTCTCCAACAGCAAAAGCAGTATCCCCCCGCCGTCCATTCCCTCGACGGGCAGTAAATTCAGAATTCCCAGCACAAGGCTGACCGCCGCGAAGGAAGGCAGTATGCCAAAGGTCACCGCCGCGCACAGAAAATTCATACCGCTGCCCGCCGCCAGCACGCCAAGACGCCCCCTCCCTGTCTCCGCGAGGGGGCTGTTTTCGATCCTCACGCCGAAGGGCGTCAGACGGATCTCCTTCGGCAAGCCCTCCGCCGTCAGCCGCATGGCAACAATGTGCCCGCCCTCATGCAGAAGCGCCGCAAACAGCCCCCACAGCAGAACGCCGCCGCGGTCAAGAAACGCCGCGAGACACAGCAGCGCAAAGAAGTAGAAGCTGATTTTCACGCGGCATTTTCCGTTTTTTATCAGAAAGCTCAACCGTAGATACCGCCTATCACCCATTCGGGATCGTATTTTTTTCCGCCCTTGCGGAATTCAAGGTGAAGGTGCGGGCCGGTGGAATTGCCGGTCGAGCCGACAAGGGCGATCACCTCTCCCCTCTTTACCTTGTCCCCCGCCTTGACAAGCAGCTTTGAGCAGTGGGCGTACAATGTGCGTATGCCGTCGGAATGCTCGATAATAACCACCTTGCCGTAACCGCCGCTGTACTTCGCGCTGACCACCTTGCCGGACTTCATCGCCATGATGTCCGAACCGCTCGCCGCTCCCAGATCGATGCCCGTGTGGAACACGTACGGATTCACGCGGTAGTCGAAGCGGGAGGTGACGCGCGCCTTTTTCAGCGGCTTCACAAAGTCGCTGCCGAAGTCCAGACGATCAAGGCGCACGTTGGAAGGGACGTCCAATTTGCCGTTGTAGCTTGCCGAAACGCCGGAGTCTATCTCTTCCCCATCGAGCAGCAGGTCGTCCAGCTCATCGTCCACCGTCAGGCTGTCTTGCGTACCCTGCCGCGCCGCAGTCGTGCCGCCGCTTCGGGGAAACGTGGTGGCGGTCGTTGTGGGGACGCTCTCCTCGTCGTCATAAATGGTAGGAAGGCTCTCCGCGCTCCCGCCCTCCTTCAGCGATGACACGGCGACTTCCGCTCCGCTGTTTCCTGCCTCGGGCAGATCAAACGCGCCGGCTCTCCCCCCATATGCGTACCGCATGGCCGCCAGCATGACCGCCGCTGCCGCACATGCTGTCAGTCCTCTCCCCTTCCGCTTTCCCGCGTCGGACTGACGCGGCGTTACCTTTTTGACAATGATCTTCATTCATGAATCCCCCTGCATGAAAATGTGAAACGCGGAGCAATCTCCGCTTTTGGTTAAAGATATATGCGTGGCCGGAGGATTTGATGATTTTTTTGAAAGCGGCAATGTGATGGATATTTTTCGGACGTATTGCCACTTTAAACCTTTAAATCGGCAAATATTCTCAAAAAATCTTTTCCACAATTTTTGGTGATTTTCACCGTTCACCAATAAGTGTATTATTTGACACATTTTTAACGATGTTCCCTCGCCGGGTTCTTATGGAATCTTCCTAATAATTGTTCAATATAATGAGAATGATGTGGCGTATTTGACTAAAATGTAAAAATTAGCATTTTATTCCAAATACAAAAAATAACTGTAGACAAACTCTGTTTGAGATGATATAATTTATATGTTAAAGAGCGCGAATCCGCCGGTGTGTTACAGGACATGGTGGAAGCAGCCGTGAAACGCCACAGGCTGGCTCCGCTCTTGCAAATGCTATTCTTTTAAACAATGCCGCGGCGCGGTTTTCCCGACGGCGCCCTGGCAAATAATTTTGTTGCAGGGAGGCAAATTTTCATGCAGAAGCGAATCAGTACGCTGCCTTTCAAGGGCACTGCAGAACAGAAGAGCAAGCTCGACGCTGTCATCGCCGAGCACAAGTCTCAGCCCGGCGCTGTCATGCCCGTGCTTCAGAAGGCGCAGGACATCTACGGTTATCTGCCCATCGAGGTGCAGATGATGATTGCCGACGGTCTCGGAGTTTCTCTCGAGAAGGTCTATGGCGTGTCCACCTTCTATTCCCGTCCCCCAAGGGCAAGTACAACATCTCGGTATGTCTCGGCACCGCTTGCTATGTCAAGGGTTCCGGCGCTCTGCTCGACAAGCTCGTCGAGGAGCTTAAGATCCAGCCCGAGGAATGCACATCCGACGGACAGTTCTCACTCACGGCTTGCCGCTGCATCGGCGCCTGCGGTCTGGCTCCCGTTCTCACCGTCAACGACGATGTGTACGGACGTCTGCTGCCCAAGGATATCCCCGATATCATAGCCAAGTACAGACAGTAATTCCACAATCATCCCGCCCCTTCCGGGCGAAATCAATTTTGGAGGTGCCATAGTTAAAAATGGAAACTTTGCAAATTAAGTCTTTCTCCGATCTGCAGGCGGTCAAGGCCCGTGAATACGTTCATGTGGCGATGCGTGAATCGGCTGAGGAGGCTAAGAAATACGAGGGTCAGACCTTCCGCAAGAATGTCCTGATCTGCGGCGGTACCGGCTGTACCTCTTCCGACAGTGAAAAGCTCATTGCCAAGATGAG
Organism: uncultured Eubacteriales bacterium; assembly: GCA_900316495.1. Lineage (GTDB taxonomy): Bacteria > Bacillota > Clostridia > Oscillospirales > Acutalibacteraceae > RUG762. The sequence goes on along the minus strand of ONDC01000014.1, from coordinate 28,785 downwards.
AGAGGAGCTTGCCAAGGTCGGTCTTGATAAGGAAATCAACGTCGTCCGCACCGGCTGCTTCGGTCTCTGCGCGCTCGGTCCGATCATGATCGTCTATCCCGAAGGCTCGTTCTATTCCCGCGTCAAGGTCGATGATATTCCCCGCATCGTCGAGGAGCATCTCAAGGGCGGCAAGGTCGTCAAGGAGCTTCTCTATGACGAGACCGTCGAGGGCGACCGCATCAAGAGCCTCAATGAAACCACCTTCTACGCCAAGCAGAAGCGCGTCGCGCTCCGCAACTGCGGCGTGATCAATCCCGAGGATATCAAGGAATACATAGCGGTTGACGGCTACAAGGCTCTCAACAAGGTGCTGACCGAGATGTCCCGCGAGGATGTTATCAAGTGTGTCACCGATTCCGGTCTGCGCGGCAGAGGCGGCGGCGGATTCCCCACCGGTCTCAAGTGGAAGTTCGCGGCAGCCAACGAAGCCGACCAGAAGTACGTCTGCTGCAACGCCGACGAGGGCGACCCCGGCGCGTTCATGGATCGTTCGGTCCTTGAGGGCGACCCGCATGTGGTCATCGAGGCAATGGCGATCGCCGGCTACGCCATCGGCGCGACACAGGGCTATGTCTACGTCCGCGCGGAGTACCCCATCGCTGTCAAGCGTCTTTCCATCGCCATTCAGCAGGCGCGTGAAGCGGGTCTGCTCGGCGACAACATCTTCGGCACAGGCTTCAAGTTCGACCTCGACATCCGTCTCGGCGCCGGCGCGTTCGTCTGCGGCGAGGAAACCGCTCTCATGACCTCCATCGAAGGCAATCGCGGCGAGCCGCGTCCCCGTCCTCCGTTCCCGGCGGTCAAGGGTCTGTTCGGCAAGCCCACCATTCTCAACAACGTCGAATCCTATGCCAACATTCCGCGCATCATCCTCAACGGCGCCGAGTGGTTCGCTTCCATGGGCACCGAGAAGGCAAAGGGCACCAAGGTCTTCGCGCTCGGCGGCAAGATCAAGCACACCGGTCTTCTGGAGATCCCGATGGGCACCACCCTCCGCGAGGTCGTCGAGGAAATCGGCGGCGGCATTCCCAACGGCAAGAAGTTCAAGGCGGCTCAGATGGGCGGTCCCTCCGGCGGATGCGTTCCCGCGGAGCATTTCGACGTTCCGCTTGATTACGACAACCTGCTCGCCATCGGCGCGATGGTCGGCTCCGGCGGTCTGATCGTCATGGACGAGGATAGCTGTATGGTTGATATCGCCAAGTTCTTCCTCGAATTCACCGTTCTTGAAATCCTCGAGAAGATCACCTCCGGCAACGGCACCATGGAAGACCTCGACAAGCTCGAATCCCTCTGCTACTACATCAAGGCCAATTCCCTCTGCGGTCTGGGTCAGACGGCTCCCAACCCGATCCTCTCCACACTCCGCTATTTCCGCGACGAGTATATCGCTCACGTCGTCGATAAGAAATGTCCCGCCGGCGTCTGCAAGAACCTTCTGCAGTACGTCATCGACGCGGACAAGTGCAAGGGCTGTACCGCCTGCGCCAGAAAGTGTCCTGTCGGAGCTATCTCCGGCGCTGTCAAGCAGCCGCATGTCATCGATCCCGCCAAGTGCATCAAGTGCGGCGCCTGCATGGCCACCTGTAAGTTCGGCGCGATCTCAAAGCAGTAAGAAAGGAGTGTTGCTGAAATGGATATGGTCAATATTAAAATCAACGGTGTGGAAGTTTCCGTTCCGAAGGGTTCTACCATTCTTGACGCGGCACGCTACGCCGGAATTGAAATTCCTACACTTTGCTATCTCAGAAAGATCAACGAGATCGGCGCCTGCCGTATCTGCGTTGTAGAAGTCAAGGGCGCGCGCTCACTGGTCGCCGCCTGCGTCTATCCTGTCAACGAGGGCATGGAGGTATTCACCAATACCCCTGCCGTCCGCAACAGCAGAAAGACCACCCTTGAGCTTCTTCTCTCCAACCACGACAAGAAGTGTCTCTCCTGCGTCAGAAGCGGCAACTGCGAGCTGCAGAAGCTCTGCAACGAATACGGCGTGGACGAGAACAGATTCGACGGCGCGATGACTCCCTCCGAGATCGACGATTCCGCTGCCCATCTGGTCAGAAACAACAAGAAGTGCATCCTCTGCCGCCGTTGCGTCGCCGCCTGCCGTGAGCAGTTTGTCAGCGTCATCGGCGCCAACGCCAGAGGCTTTGACACCAACATCGGCTCCGCCTTCGAGAAGAAGCTCGCCGACGTTCCCTGTATCTCCTGCGGTCAGTGTATCGTCGCATGTCCGACCGGCGCTCTCACCGAGAAGGATCAGATCGACGACGTATTTGCCGCAATCGCAGACCCCAAGAAGCATGTAGTGGTTCACACCGCTCCCTCCGTCAGAGTCACGCTCGGCGAATGCTTCGGCATGCCGATCGGCTCCAATGTCGAGGGCAAGATGGCGGCCGCTCTCCGCAGACTCGGCTTTGACAAGGTATTCGACACCGATTTCGGCGCCGACCTCACCATCATGGAGGAAGCCAACGAATTCGTCGAGCGCGTCAAGAACGGCGGCGTTCTGCCGATGATCACCTCCTGCTCGCCCGGATGGGTCAAGTTCTGCGAGACCTATTATCCCGACTTCATTCCCAACCTCTCCACCTGCAAGAGTCCGCAGCAGATGGAAGGCGCGACCATCAAGACCTATTACGCCCAGAAGAACGGCATCGATCCCAAGGACATCGTCTGCGTTTCCGTCATGCCCTGTACCGCGAAGAAATTCGAGGTCGGCAGAGACGATCAGAGCGCGGCGGGCGTTCCCGATGTGGACATCGCCCTCACCACCCGCGAGCTTGCCAGAATGATCGAGCGTGCCGGCATCAACTTCAGCCTCCTGCCCGATGAGCCGTTTGACTCCGTTCTCGGCGATTCCACCGGCGCTGCCGTGATCTTCGGCTCCTCCGGCGGCGTTATGGAAGCGGCTCTCAGAACCGCCGCCGACTGGCTGGAGGGCAAGGATCTTCCGAGCGTGGATTACCACGAGGTCAGAGGCATGGCGGACGTCAAGGAAGCTACCTACCACGTGGGCGGCATGGACGTCAACGTCGCTGTCACCTCCGGTCTGAGCAATGTCGCAAAGCTGCTTGACGCTGTCAGAGCCGGTGAGAAGAAGTACCACTTCATCGAGGTCATGTGCTGCCCCGGCGGCTGCATCAACGGCGGCGGACAGCCCATTCAGCCCGCTTCCGTCCGCAACTTTGTGGACGTCAAGGGTCTGCGCAGCAAGGCCATCTACGACGCCGACAAGAACATGCCCATCCGCAAGTCCCATCAGAATCCCTCCATCCAGAAGGTGTACGATGAGTTCTACGGCAAGCCCGGTTCTCACAAGGCGCACGAGTGCCTGCACACCTCTTATGTAGAGCGCAAGAAGTATTGATTTCCTTCCCGAAATGCGCTCCTTCGCGCTGAGCATTTGATTGATTAATTCAAAATGCCCGCCGGTTTCATTTGCGAAGCCGACGGGCATTTTTGATTTTGTGCGACGTCTGAAGTGTGAAACTCCGCCCGCCGGTTTCATTTGAAAAGCCGACGGGCGGTTGGTTGATATGCTCTTTATTGCTTCAGCAGCTTTGCCTCTTCCTCAAATTCCGGCACGGTCATATTGAATAACCGCGCAGCGTCGGCAATCGTCAGAATGCCCTTTTCAATGAGACTGAGTAGTGTCTCGACCTTTCCTGCCGCTCTGCCTTCGGCTCTGCCTTTTTCGATTCCTTCGGCTCTGCCTTTTTCGATTCCTTCGGCTCTGCCTTTTTCGATTCCTTCCGCTCTGCCTTTTTCGATTCCTTCGGCTCTGCCTTCTTCTATTCCTTCCGCCTTTGCGTCATGAATGATGCCTTCGATGGCTTCGCACATGTTGACACGCTCCTCTCTTTCTGAATAGTGCAATTTTGATTTGGTCACGACATTCACCAGATCGGCCGTTTTTCTGGAAACGCTCCGGAATGCCGCTTCTTCATTGATCAGCGCTTTGAGCCTGATTTTGTCCTTGGAGTATTTCAGGTACCGCAGGGCAAGACTCAGTTCGGTGTGGAATCGGACAAACTCACTGTCCTCTATCTCCGCCGGGGCAATCAGATGCAGGCGGTAATTATCCACATATGGCAGTATATCCTCCTCCGCCGCCAGCATACCGTGCAGATCCTTCGGCGCAACCCATTCGTCCGCGCCAAAATATACCGTCAGTGTAATGACGGGCAGCAGCTTATCCGTCTGATAAAAGCCCGACAGAAATTCCGCTCTTGTCTCCGGCTTTTGGTCGCTCCTCCTGTGGGATTTCGCAATTTCCTCCACCTGCGCCACATACTGAATCGCGTCATAGAGCATATTCCGCACCGGCATCGCGTAATGAATTTCCGACTGGTTTTCAATGCCAAGCAGCAGGTACGCTGCCTTGTCATCCTCCATCGCCGTCACGGATTTCAGCACATCGCGGTATCTCTGCAGAGGGACGGGCTTGCCTTCCTCGCCGTACGGAAGCACGATGGAGGTGGCGTCAAGAGGTCGCAGCTGCTCCGGCTTGATCACCTGTCTGCCTTGATAGAGATAAAAATTGAATGCATCCGCAAATATTTCCCTATCCTGCATATAGTCCTTGGTGACCGTATCCTTGTCCGACATCTGCCTCACCTTCCTTTTCTCAGTCTTATTATACCACCGTATCGCCCGCATGTCAAGACAGCCGGGATGATTCTTCCCAAAACCAGCCGCCCCGCCCGCCGGTTTCATTTGCGAAGCCGACGGGCGGGGTTCATGAATGGGATCGGGATAGTCTTTTTTCTGAGTCGGATGACGCGTCAGAAGAGCGCATACTCCGAGGTGATGACGTTTCTGTCGTGCGGGGTGAAGGAGGTCATGGCGCAGCGCACCGTGACGCGGCTGCCGCCGCCAATGGTACAGGTGAAGAGCGTCAGGTCATAGGCAGAGTGAATCATTTCTTCATAAGCTGCCGGTGACAGCTCTGTAACCTCCGCCACCCTGTAGCGGAACACGTCGCCGTTCATCGCGGTCAGCGTAAGCTCATCCCCTGCCGCGAGGCGCTTCAGGTTGCCGAAATGCGCGGTGTAGTTGTGTCCGCAGATCACCAGATCGTCCGTGTACGCCGAGCCGGCATAGCGGCAAGGCGAACGGCGCAGTCCCGGATAGCTCCACATGTCGCGCACGGGCAGTTCCAGCGACAGCGACGGAATGCTGAGCATGGCGGAGAAATCCGTGCCGTCGATTCTCTTGACCGGCATTTTCGTGACGGAGGCTCCGTTGTCATTGCGTGTCTGGGCGGATGTGTCCTTCTCGTCGGGGCCGGGAATGATGCGCACGATTCTCGCGCGCTCCGCTGCCGTATCGTTGCCGGCGCGCATGTCGTCCCAGCCGTTGTACAGCACCAGCGCCAGCGCGGATGATACCATTACAACGCCGACAATCAACAGAATGCCGCTTCTCATACGGACGTTCCTGACATCGTCCCTCTTCCTCCTGCCATAGAACACGCCGACGATAAACGCCGCAAAGCCTAAGATGGCCAATACCGGAACCGGCCACCACAGCATGCCTGTCTGGGGAAGAATCGGATCCTTCTTGGGCTGAGTGCCGCCGTCGTCATTGGAGCTGGACGGCTCCTTTGAGGAACCGCGGGAGGTATCCTCGCCCGGACTCGCTGTACCGGGCGATTCCACACTGGGCGATTCCACACCAGGCGATTCCACACCAGGCGATTCCACGCCCGGAGACTCCACGCCGGGCGATTCCACGCCGGGAGATTCCACGACGGGCGATTCCACGCCGGGAGACTCTACGTCGGAGGTCGTGCTTTCAGAAGGCGCATTTACCGGCTCCCAGATGGCGTAGACATTGTAGTCCCATGTGCCCGGCTCAAAATCCATTGTCTGGAAGCCCTCGGTTGCCGTATTGTCCTTGTTCCAGCCGACAAATTCATAGCCCTCCGCCTGCGGCTCGGCATACAGCAGACGATAGCGGTTCTTGTCCGTATCGCCCGCGCCCGACCGCCTGACATACGGTTCAAGGGGGGCGCTGGAATGCGGGGCGGTGAACAGGCGGCTGTTGCCGATGTCGAATTGCTCGAACGACGGCTGCGGCATCTGCGTAACCTCCCGGTTGCCGATGCTCTGCCTGTTGTCATTGTAATACACCGTGTACAGACTGACGGTATATTCCTTCGGCACGGCGATGACGTCATAATTCCAGACGTCCTCATCATCGTTCACGCCGTCGTGGTTCTCGCCGACGAAATTCGGCAGACGGACGATGAACGGCGTCGCCTTGAAGGCGTATTGGTTGCCGCGCTTGAGACCTCCGTCCACGATATACAGTCCCGCCCGCAGCTTGACGTCGTCGGTCGATTGGAACGCCGCCACGCCATTGGAATCCGTGGTGGCGGTAAGCAGCGGTTCGATGTTCTCCTGCTCCGCCTTCTGGAGCATTTGAAGCACCACGTTTTTCCACTCGTCCTCCGGGTTATAGACGCTCAGATAGGGCTCGTTGATTCTGAAGGCGCCTGCCTTGGTCACTTCACCGACCTTCCACAGCTTGAATACCGCGTTCTCGATGGGCTGGTTGTTCGTGGTGTGGAACTGGACGGTCAGCGTCGCCTCCTTCGCGGTGTCAATGGGTGTGATCGGATTGGCGTCCGCGACGACGGTCATTGCAAAGGCGCTCAGAAGCATCAGGATCAGACATATCGAAATGCTTTGTTTGATTTTCTTCATTTTTTTCGCCTCTGTTTCTCTGTGAATTTCTTTCCATCTTAATTACAAATGGGATTTATTCTCTGCTGATCCGCGTGGCGGCGTAGGTGATCATCAGTATCACTAACAGCGCCGCCAGTGCGATCATCACGGGGTTGTGCAGCAGCACGTCCACAAATGTCTCGCTCAACTCCGCCTTGACCGGCTCCGCATCCTTCACCCTGTGTCCCCGCACCAACAGCCTGTGGGTGTTGATGCCGTAGGGCGTGCAGGTGACGAGCGTGCAGAGATCCTCTCCCCTCCTGATGCGGAGGGCTTCGGTCTCGTCCGGCTTGACGACCGTAATGCTGTCCACCTCGTAGGTCAGCTTCCTGCTGAGGGTCGTCACGGTGAAGCGGTCGCCGACCTCCATGGAATCAAGGTCAGTCAACAGCTTTGCGCTCGGATAGCCTGTATGTCCGGTCAGCACGCAATGCGTGCCTTCTCCGCCTACAGGAAGCGAGCTGGACGGGAGATGCCCGATGTAGCTCTCCAGCGTCTTTGCTTCGGTGCCGTGGTAGACCGGCAGGCGGCAGTTGATGCGGGGAATATCGATATACCCCATCATGCCGTCGCCGGAAAGATTCAGCATGTATTCGTAATCCGACTGGGAGACGGCGGTCGGCTCGGCGTCAACGCTGCTTCTCAAAAGCGCCGCGTTGTACGCCTCGGCCTTCGTCAGTTCCTCGCCGTCCGCCTCCTCGTCCAGCCCGCCGGCGATCGCGGAATAGTCGTCGATCGCCTGCGAGCCGCTTCTCTCGCTGATGAGATTGCTGACGGTCGGATAGAGGAACAGGGAGAGTCCCGTCAGGAGAATCATAATGATTAAGACTATATCAAGCGTTTTCTTCATAAACGAAAGCTCTCCTTGTCCGTGAATTTATTATTTCTTCTTCTTAAGATCCTTGAAGAAATCAGAGAAATCCGAGAGGTCAAGCTCGACGTCCACAGGACTCGCTGCGGCAGCCGGGTATCTTCTGTCCTTCCGGCAAAGGATCAGCAGCATTCCGCCGCCGATCAGCAGGAACAGACCTATCGCGTAGAACATCAGCACGCCCGCTCCGCCTGTTCCGGGAAGCAGCGGTCCGGTGTAGCGGTTGATGATCCTTGCCGTCGCAGACGCCTGATCCACGTCGTAGGACGCCTTGTAATTTTCAAAGCCGACTTCCTCCACAACGTACTGGTAGTAGATAACCTTCTCCTGACCATCCACTGTCCTTCTGACAGCGACGGGCTGACGTTCGAGAATCGCCTGCCATGTCGTCGCCCACGCGCTGCCGCCGGAATTGTCAAGCGTCAGCTCGGAGACGTTCTGCAGTCCCTCGGTGCTGCCGGCAATGATCATCTCGGCAGGACGGTTTTCGCCGTATTCCGTCCGGGCGATCCTGACCTTGATCTCGTCGGGACGGGAACTGAGGTAGATGAAGTCCTTCCACACCTTGATGACCGTGACGTCTATCTCGGTGTCGCAGGGATCCTTCAGGTCGATGGTGACAGGCGTGTCGCCCAATCCGTTGTCGTCGAGCGGCACGTTGAGCATCAGCACCTCCATCGCGGGAGATACGTAGGCAAGCAGCGCTCTGCTATCGCCGCTGCCGCCGGTCTCCACTGCGTCCTTGAGATCGTCGTGCGCCTGAACCACCGCGCGATGGGTCGCTTCGTAACGGTTGCAGGAATCGCCGTTGACCGTCACTCTTTCGTCAGCCGCTTCGCCGATGACGCTGTCCTCCGTGTCGTCCGCCTCGGTATAACCGCCGTTGTCGGTGCGGTAGATGCTGTAATGATTGTTGTTTTTCTCCAGCTCGTTCTTGCTGTAACGTTCGCCCGCGCTGGTGAATGCCACGAAGGGACCGACCTTTGAGGGCTTGCCCTCTTCGTTCTCGGTGCCGCGGATCACGTCGCACAGCAGCATGGTGCTGTCGGAGATCATGCCCGCCTTGTTGTAGGCGACGAAGCCGCCCGCATAGCCAAAGGGATCGGTGCCGTCCGCTGTCTCGCTCGCGCCGCCGGCGAACACGTCGTAGCCCTCGGGAATACCCGTGACGGAGCAGTTCTTGATGTCGGTGCGGTTGCCCTCGATGAGAGCGATGGAGATGTCGGGATTGTCGCCCACGCCGTTTTCCTCATCGCAGGGGAGCTTGATGGTGGAGGTGCCGATCGTAATGATCGCCGTGTCCTTCTCGCCCTCCACGTCGGTCTTGTTGAAGGCAACGCCTATTTTCAGACCCATCAGATTGACATACAGCAGGTCGCCGTCCGACAGGACGTTGAGCGAGAGGGGGGATTCCTCCGTGCCGACGTTGATCACGTCGATATTCTCAAGCTGTTCGGCGTAAAGCGTCTTCAGAAGCTCGTTCACGATGCGGACAATCACGCCGGTGAGGGCGGAATTGACCTCGATTTCCGCGAGGGAATTCGCGTCGGTTCTGCCGACGAAGCCCGCCGCGATCTGGGTGCTCTGGGCATACTTGAAGTCCTCCGCCGCGCAGTCCTCGATGTGCGCCATGTCGGCAAAGCCCACGAAGCCCGCCGCACAGGAGCTGATGAGCGTGTTGGCGTCCACCACGCCCGCTTCAACCGTCTGGATATTGGAGGTGCGGACGATGAAGCCGTTCTCAAAGCCCTTCACGGAGCAATTGGTCAAGGTCGAGCCGACAACGTTGAGAAGCTGCGCGTTCGCGCCGAGATCGCCGAGTCCGAGACCGGAGAGAAGCTCCGTTCCCGCCGCGTCCGGCTCCATGCCCAGCTCGTCGGCGGAAACGCCGCTGCTGGTGCTGCAGATTCCCACGAAACCGCCCGCGTAATTCGGCGCCTGTGCCGCGTTAAGTCCGGTGACGGAGGAATTCTGTACCGTGCCGTTCATCAGACCGCCGCCGAAGCCGCCCGCCGCGCCGCTGACGCGGTAGGTGCTGAATTTGCCGGAGGCGGACATGTCGTTGGCGATGATTCTGACGCCGTCCTCCACGCCCGTGACGGTCGCGTGATAAATATAGGTGCGGAACACGTCAAGCACACTGACATTGCCCGCCTTCACGAGGTCAAGAACCGACGTGGAGGAATCGGAGCTGCCGACCTCCGCCACGCTGCTGACCTGCGCGAGTCCAAAGAAGCCGCCGGCGTATTCGCCGCCGGAAACGCCGCGAAGGTCTGTCACCTTGAGCGTGCGTTCGGGGGTATTCCTCGCGCCGCACACCGTCGCCTCCGCCGAACCGACAAAGCCGCCGGCACAGCGTGCATATCGGGTGTTGCCCTGCGCGTCTGTGTATTCGCCGTCCACCACAATGCCCCATTCCGGCTTGGCGGCTGTGACCTCCGCCTTGCCGATGACCGTGATGGTCGCCCCCAGTACGTCAAGAAGCTGGGAGGGATTGCTGATAACATTGTCAAGAAGTCCCTGCACAATGCCGTTGGACGCATCGGAATCGTCCGCGTTGGCGACCGACGCCGCCGAGGTCTTTCCCGCAAAGCCGCCGATGCAATTGGAGCCGGTAACGGTTTTGAGGTTCCTGACCCATGTGCCGTCCACAGGGATTTCGGTTACCAGATTAAGTCTGCCGTCGGCGCGGTTGCCGATCTGCGCGCCGTTGCACAGTCCGACGAAGCCGCCGGCGTAACCGCCCTCTGTTCTGACGGTTCGGGTTTCATCGCCCGCGACGACCTTCTCCGCGGTGGGAAGTCCCTCGGCGCGGACAATGAGTCCGTTCTGGTAACCATTCACACCCGCTTCAAAAGCCACGGGAACCAGCACTTCGGCTACCTTCAAAAGATTGTCAAGGCTGAGGGTGAGTCCCAGAATGCTGGCTTCGCCAAGCTGGGCAAGGCCTTCTGTCTGCATCTCGCCGACAAAGCCGCCCGCCGACTTCATCGCCCTCACCTGCTTGGCGTTGTTGGCGACGGCGTAGCGGATGACGCCGCTGTAAACCGCGCCGGCATAGCCGCCCGCGCAGCCGGAGAGAATCGTTGTCTGACTGTCGTCGAACTCGTCACGTCCGGCGACCACGTGATAGCCGTAGATGAATTGACTCATCTTTTCATCCACATTTTCATCGGTGACTTGGCCCACATTCGCAAGCTCTCCGGCAAAGCCGCCGTATTGTCCGACATATCTGATCCACGCGTTCCACGTGCGCGCGTCAAGCTGTTCGAGCGGACCGTAGACATTCGCGTTTTCAATGGTAGGATAGACCGCGTTGAGTGCGCCAAGGAGGTTCTCCGCCTTGATCACGCCTCCCAGGACGGACAGGCTGCCCGTCGCCGCCGTGCTGCCGGGCTCCATGAGACCGACGTAGCCTCCGGCGAATTCCGCGCCGTAGACCGAGCGGATGCGCACCGCGTCACAGGGACGCTTCGGCTCGCCTTCCTGCGTGCCGTATTTTCTGTCGCTCATCCAAGGCGCGTCGGAGTTGCCCCAGATCTGTGCGCCCGCGTCATGTCCGACAAAGCCGCCGGCAAAGCCGCGCTTAACGGGGATGTCCGCTTCGCGTCCGTCGGAGGGACTTTGCGCCCTGACCGCGCCGCCGCAGGGAATGCAGGTGGTGCGGCTGTTGTAAACCGTGGGGACGAACGCCTCGACGACCTGCAGCAGGTCATCGGTGTCCAGCACGCCGCTGAAGAGATCGGTGAAGGCGCTGCCCTCCTCCTCGGCGTTGTAGTCCAGAACGTCCGCGACGTCGCCGGGAATCATTTCGCCCACATAGCCGCCGGCGGCGATCTCACTGATGACGTAATTGAAGTTGAGCGCGCTGCTGTCCTGAATATGAGCGCCCGCCATCTTGCCGGCAAAGCCTCCGGCGTAGCCCACGCCCTTTTCATCGTAGCTGCCGTCGCCTAACAGGACGTGGCTCGACGCAAGCACCGAGAAGCCTCCCGGAGCGCCGTAAACGTCGGAATGCTCGATGGTGGAAGTCACCATCTGAAGTCCTTCCAGAACGGCGGTTGTGCGGAGACTCTCGTCAAGCAGCTTGATGCTGTCGCCGAGCGCTCTTGACGAGCCGACGTTCATATAGCCGATGTAGCCGCCTGCGTACAGCGCGCCAGCGACCGAGTAGGGGAGCTTTTCCCATACGCCGTCAAAATCGTTTTCAAATGTAAGGCGGTACTCCTCGCCGTAATTCATATAGGCGGAGCCGTCCTTTTCCTCCAGGTTGGCGGGAACCGAGGGGGTGCGGTTGGCAAGTCTGTTCACGTCGCAGTGGGAGACCTCCATACCGCTGCCGTAGCCGATGAAGCCGCCGGCATAGCCCGTCCTTGAGGGAGACAGCTTGTCGTCCGGATCGGCGATGTACGCCGCCAGCACGGTGAAGCCCTCCGGCGAATTCACGCCCGCGTAGTTGATTCTTGGCAGGTAGGCGTTGGTGATGCTGGTGATGCCGCTCACGTCAATATCCGCCACGCCGCCCAGCAGACTGAGTCCGCTGCCGCCGTCGCGCTGCAGCGCTCCGGAATGTACCTTGCCGCCGAATCCGCCGGCGAATTTGCCGCCCTGCACATGTCCGATATTGTAAACCGCGTAGGGACTGTCGGCGTCCTGCGAAATTCCCATGAGGTTGACGGTGCCGCTGCGGAATTCACCCGCGAAGCCGCCCGCCGCATTGGCGCGGACGTATGCCTGATCCACAAAAGACACGCTGCACATCTCAAACGCCGGAACGAGATCCGCGCCGATCTGAACGAGCTGTCCGATATTGATCAGCCCGCCGCCGGAGCTTGGCTCGGCGGAGACCGCAGCAAGGTTGCCTGCCATCGCATGTCCCACGAAGCCGCCCGCCTTGCCGGCGCGGTCGTCCGCGGTGACATAGCTGAGATTGGTCGCGCGGCAGTTGATCATCGTCACGCTGGTGGTGTCTCCGGCAAAGCCGCCGGCGGTGAAGTCGGTCGTGTCGGTGTCGTCGAATTCGTCGCGCGCGCCGGTCGCCGTCACATAATAGCCGCCGTCAATGCCTATGACAAAGCAGTTGCCGTAATTGGTGTGAATGCCGCTGGTGAGACCCACGAGGTTGTCAATGGACAGAACCTCCAGTCCCAGCAGGTTCAGGTTGAGTCCGTTGCCGCCCACCACCTTGTCGGGACCGGTCGTGCCGACAAAGCCGCCGACGTGGTTGTGTCCGCTGACGAATTTCAGATTGCGGAGGACGACGCTTCGTTCGTTGCCGTCCACACAGAGGGAAATCGCCTCTTCAATATGCTCATCCCTGTACTCCGACTTTTCCGCGTCGGACAGCGCGTCGTACTGCGCCTGTCTGCCGCCTGTGGAAAGATATTTCTCAAACGCGTAATCCTTCGAGAAGCCCACGTCGCCGCCGATGGCAAAGCCCGCGCCGCCGCCGGCATAGTCTCCGTCCGTCTCCACGGTGTAGCCGGCGGAAACGCCGTTGATCTCCACGTCGGAAATCTGGAAACCGAGGTAGGACTGAAGTCCCAGCGTGCTTCCCAGAAGGCTGGCGGTGTACGCCGAGAGCAGATGACCCGCGATGCCGCCCGCGAAATCGCCCTCCGCCTTGACTCTGGCAAGCTGGCTGACCCGCGTCATGCGTGAGCCGCTCGTCGGAAGGTCGGAGGCCTCCGCGTCCGCATATCTGACAACCAGGCGGATGTCGGAGGAATCTATGACGTAAGCCGCTTCGCCGTCGCCGATGACGCCGCCGATCTTATTGCCCGACGTGCCAAGCTCCAGTCTGCCGTTGATCTGGCAGCCGACGATGGCGGACTGCGAAACGCCGCCGAGCGCCAGCAGAATCTGGCTGGCGTTGTTGCTGAGCGCGCTCGTCACCACGTCCTTGACCGTGCCGAGCAGCGAGCCGGTGCCGGGAATGAATTCCGCCAATCCGAAGGAGGTGCCAAGCTGCGACCTTCCGGTGAAGCCGCCGATATAGTCGCCGCTGGCAGTGATCTTGATGGAATTCGACGCGTTGATGTCGGATTCGATGACATGGCTGTTCGCCTGCACGCCGGCAAAGCCGCCGAGGTAACTCCTGCCGGAAACCTCTAACTTTGTCACCTCTACCGAGCAGTGAATGATCTCGCTGAGGGGATACAGCGAGCCGATATTGACGCCCAGATCGCCGAGCGTCTGCTTGATGACGTCGTCGCGCTCCACGCCGACAAAGCCGCCGCCGAAGTGATCCGCCTTGACGGAGAGAGTGCCGGCAATGACCTTGCTGTCGCGTATCTCCGAGCCGCAGACCGACCCCGCGAAGCCGCCCACGCCGTATTTGCCGTTCTCCTGCGAAAGGGATCCGTTGATGACCTTGCAGGATCTGATCCGCACGTTGTTGTAGCCGACGGGAATCAGGTTGCCGGCGGGCAGCGCGTTGTTGAGCAGCACGTTGATGAGGTCGCCCAGACCCACGCCGGGAATGAGGTTCAGAACGGTGGATAAACCGTCGACAAGCGTCTGAATCGCCTGGCTCAGGATTTCGTAGACGAACGAGCCGGACACATAGCCGACAAAGCCGCCCTTGCCCACGATCTGACCGTTTTCCTCAAAGCTGGTCTTGACGGTCTTGACCTGCATGTTTTCTACCTCGCAGAAGGTAATCTCCACGCCGCCAACCGCACGTCCCGCAAAGGCGCCTGTCGCCAGCGCAGACGGGTTCTCCCTGCGCGCGTCAAGCAGTTCGGTCAGCATTTTATTGGTGTTGATGCCGTTCTTACCCAACAGCTCCCGCAGGATGGGATCGAGCAGCGTGCCGACCGCGCCACCGACCAACGGAAGCAGGAGCGAGATCAGCGTCTCGTCCATATCGCATTCGGTACATTCGTTGATGACCCTTCCGTTGCTGAGCTTGAGGTTGCTCACCACCACGTCGGTGCCAAGAAGGTTGCTGCGGTCGTTTTTCGGCGTCAGGGTACCGAAGAAGCCCACGCCCATCTGCGCGCTCACGTCAAGCTTACCGTTCTTCATGACCGGCACGCAGTAGAGATTGGAAATGACCGGCTTCGCGCCCGTGTCAAGATTCTTCTTGGTGTGACCGGCGTCCCACAGGTCGCCGCCGCCGGAAGCCTTCACGCCGTACATTTTGCCGTTGAAGGTCATCGGGTTCCACTCGTTGGACTGTCCGCCCATGTCAATATCGCGGAACACGATGTAATTGCCGTCGGTGGTGTACTTCAGGTCGCTGAAGGGGTTGGTGGTCTGCGACAGATCGTATTTGCACGTTTTGCACGTTTCGCACGTATCGGGGTTGATCGTGCAGTAGGTGGTCTTGGTGCGTCCAACGTTCGCTCCCGCCGCCAGACTGTGATAGGCGTCGCTGGAAAGAATGCCGTTGTTGCCGTCGTACATCACATTGGAGCGAAAATTGTAATTGGTTCCGTCCACGTTGATGCCGTCGATCAGATCCGCGTCGCCCGGATAAATCAGCGTCGCGGAGGTCACCGACCAGTTGTCCCCACTCGATTCGGGACGGGAAAGCTCAACCTTCCAGACCGGACCGTAGACCTCGATTTCATTCCGCCGACCCGCGACAACCCTGCCCTTGTTGATCGCGTCCAACTGGGCGCGGTCGCCGATGAGGATATACTGGGTGCCGTCGATGGTGACGGCGGGCTGTCCGAAGTAGTCCCTGCCGTCCACATGGTCGATGGAGGGATCGGCAAACGCGCGGATCGGCTCCGCGCCTCTCAGGGCAACCGAAACCTCCTCCGGCTGGCTTGCCGAGAATTCCGACGAGATCACATAGCGGTGACTCGTGCTGTAGGTCAGGTATCCCTGCGATTCGTCCCCGGGATAGATCAGCTGACCGACGCCGAATTTCTCCGCGCTCCAGTCGCCTGTCATGACAGGAATCGTCGCCCTGTCGCGGTCGGCAAGAGTGCGGAGCTGGTAAATGTTCTGTATGTAGATCGTGTCGCTCTCCACGTCATACAGCCGCTCGCTCCTTGCGGGCTGATCCTCCGAGCCGTCGGGGGGCTGCTCCTCCCCGCCGTCGGGATCCTCCCCGTCGTCCTCCTGCTCCTTTTCTTCCTTTTCGCGGCGTTCCCTCGACGAGAATCCGCCTTCAAAGTCAGAGGGCAGCACCCACACCGCGTCCTCCGGCAGCGTGATGTCGTCCTCCAGGAAGTAGGTTGCCTTGCTTCCATAG
This sequence comes from uncultured Eubacteriales bacterium, assembly GCA_900316495.1. Taxonomy (GTDB): domain Bacteria; phylum Bacillota; class Clostridia; order Oscillospirales; family Acutalibacteraceae; genus RUG762. The sequence continues at coordinate 12,929 of ONDC01000014.1, read as the reverse complement.
GTCACGTGCTCTCCGTTTTCGTCCGTGACCGGCGCTCCCAGACCGATCGTCTCGACACTGTCGTCCGCGTCGGTCAGCTTCGCGCCCGTTCCCACAAGCTGTAGCTGACGGTAATTGTAAAGATGAATCGTTCCGTCGCTGAACAGCTTCCGCGCGGCGTCCGCGTCCGCGCCGTCCTGAGCGTCAGCATCGCCCTGCGCATCAGCGCCGTCTCCGGCATTGTCCGCAGAGGGAGTCTGCGCGTCAGGATTGTCCTGGTTTTCCGGCTGTTTCTGCGTGTCGTCGCCGGTCGTTTTGAGATCGACGGCGCCGTTGTAGGTGATGTAGCTGCCGAAGCTGCCGTCCCCCGCTTCGCCCGATGCCTTCACCGTGACGGTGTTGTTACCGAGCGTCAGCAAGCCCTGTTCCCCGAGGGTGACGAGCAGCGACATGACCAGCAGAATCGCCAGCGCTCTGAAGCTCCATTGCTTCCTCATGATCTGAGCCTCCCATTCACATAAAATTTTCAGATAATCTGCGCGTCATTACACGCAGCGGAGAACAGAAAAAAAAACAGCCGCTCCCGACGCTGTCACGAGCGAAATTTAACGGCGCTGAGGGCTCTTCCCGCTTTGTCCTGTTACCTGACCAAAAAAAACGGTACGTCATTACGCACAATTATCTTCAAACATATTATACTATATGCTCATGCCAAAGACAATTGTTGAACCGCACGAAAACACCGCACGAAGAATCATATAATCTGGTCAGAAACAACATATTTTCAGATATGCAGAAGAATTTTAATCGTAAGAATTCACATTATTGTGGATAAAAGTTTATGAATAATGTGATCGTTTTCTCCGCTGATAAAGGGAAAATTTGGATTTGCAACAAATCAGCGGTTAAGTTGTCATAAAAATATTCAAATAATTTAAATAATTTCAAAAATATTGCACCGCATTCACATGAAGATTTTTAAGATATTATATATTCTTTTACGCTATTATGAGTTATTACGCCACAGCAAAATGGCGACCATAAATATGACAAAATTGTAATAAAAAAATTTCAAAAATCTGGACATTTTATGGACAGAATCATGTATAATATAGCTTGAAAAATTCAATATGAAAGAAGGAACCATTGTGACCCAAAACAAATGGAAAACCTCGACCATCGTTGTGTCCTGTCTGCTAACAGCCGTCACAGCCTTTTACGCCCTCGGTGTGGGCTGGAAAACAGCTCCCCCCGAAAAGGTTTCGGGCGATACCGCCCTCTCCCTCTGGACGGACAACGCCGAAGCCAAAGACAAGCTCATCGCCTACGTCAACGCGGTAACGGAGGAGGGCGGCGCGGACTTCATTCCGACCGAGAACCGCATCGCGGTGTTTGACCTTGACGGCACGCTCTTCTGCGAGACCGACCCCAATTACTTCGATTACACTCTCCTTGTCCATCGCGTTCTGGAGGACAAGGAATACTCCAAGAAGGCAACCGAGTTTGAGAAATCCGTCGCGCAGGAAATTGTCACCCTCAATGAAACCGGCAAGTCCGAAAAGGGTCTTGAGGTGCGTCACGGTCAGGCGGTCGCCTCCGCCTTCAAGGGCATGACCGTCGGCGAATTCAACGACTACATCCAGAAATTCAAGAAGCTCCCCATGCCAAGTTATGACGGCATGAAGCGCGGCGAAGGCTTCTACAAGCCCATGCTGCAGGTAGTCGAGTACTTACAGGCGAATGACTTCACCGTGTATATCGTCAGCGGCACCGACCGCTTCATCGTGCGCGGTATTCTGTACGACTCCCCCCTCGACATTCCCAACCGCCAGATCATCGGCTCCGACGAAACCCTCGTGGCTCCCGATCAGGGCGACACCCCCGGACTTAACTACGTCTATGACGACAACGACAAGCTCGTTCTCGGCGGCGAATTCATCATCAAGAACCTCAAGATGAACAAGGTCACCGTCATCGCGCAGGAAATCGGCGTGCAGCCGGTTCTCTCCTTCGGCAACAGCAGCGGCGACGCCAGCATGGCGGAATACGTCACCAGCAACAACCCCTATAAGAGCCTCGCCTTCATGCTCTGCTGCGACGACCTTGCGCGCGAAAACGGCAACGCCGAAAAGGCGCAGAAGATGTTCGACTCCTGCAAGGAATTCGACTGGGTTCCCATCTCCATGAAGAACGACTGGTCCACCATCTACGGCGACGGAGTGACAAAGAAATGAGGAACGCAGGTGGGGCTGCGTCCGGGCAAACGGGAAAACCAACCCTGCGCCGGGGGCGACTCACCCACCGCAAGCGGTCCCCCCTCCCTTTCAGGGAGGGTTTATTGGGAAGTGCAACCTGAGCGAGCGAATGCGAGCGTTTATATTCCAGCGGCTCCGCCGCTCCTTCACTTCACACTTCACACTTCACACTTCACACTTCACACTTCACATTTCACATTTCACATTTCACATTTCACATTTCACATTTCACACTTCACATTTCACACTTCACATTTCACACTATTTTAAGCTCCACACTTCTTTTGGAGGTAGTCAAATGTTGAAATCGGCTTTGGAGCTGTTTTTGTCAAGAAAAAGTATAATATTTCAGGTCGTTGCGATTATTCTGATCATCTGCGCAATGTGGGTGCTTTTCAGAGTGAACCGCATTGTCTTTGAACGGATCAAGAAAAAACAGCGCGGCATCCATATCGTTTTCTTCGAGAGAATCAATAAGGCGATCATCCTTATCGGCGGCACCATTCTGGCGCTCTCCGGCTTCGGCGGACTCGGCTCCATCTGGAAGACCTTCCTCGGCGGAACCGCCATTATCAGCGCCGTTCTCGCCTTTGCCGCGCAGGACGTCATCAAGGACGTGCTTGCCGGTCTGATGATCAGCATCTACAAACCCTTTGAAATAGGCAACCGCATCGAGCTGGAAAACGGCGTCGCGGGCATCGTCGTTGACATCACCATGCGTCACGTCGTTCTCGCCGGCGTGGAGACACAGAAGCTCATTATCCCCAACAGCCGCATTAATTCCATGAATCTCCGCAATTACAGCTACCATTCCACCAACCGCGCCGCGCAGTTCAAATTCCACATTGCCTACGGCAGCGACGTGGAGAAGGCAATCAGGGTCATCCGGAAGGCGATTATGGATTCCGAATACACCATTCCCGGCAGGGACACCAAAAAGGGAAAGGATTACGGCGACGTGTATTTTATGGCGTATGAGGACAGCAGCCTGCTGCTGCTCACCAACGTCTATTATAAGTCCACCGTTCCCTCCGAGGTGCTGACCTCCGACGTGAATCTCCGCGTCAACAAGGCGCTCGCCGAAAACGGGATCGAGATTCCCTTCCCCTATGTCAATGTGGTGCAGAAAAGCGCAGTGTAGTCATATTATTTTCATACCAAGGAGGATTTCATTATGAAACACACCCGTTCAGCAAGGAAGGCATTGATTGCCTTCACCGGCACGGCGCTCGCGCTGATGCTGACATTCAGCTTCCTGCCCCTGCTCAGGGCAAACGCCAAGGAGTACACGGCGGTAAAATCGAATGACCCAGACGCAGAAATACGGGTTACTCTCACGCCCGACAATGTGACCTGTACCATGGGACAAACAAAGCAGGTCAAAATTGACCTTTTTAACTATCCGACCGATCTTGATCTCGCGTTTACCGCCGGCCGTACCCCGAAGATTCTGGGAGAGAGCAACAAATGGGAGTCCCCTACAAAAGACAGCGATGGCAATTGGCTGGTCGACGGCGAAAAAACGCCCGCAAGGCTGATGAAAACCAACTTACGCGACGATTATTTGTGGGTCAGCACAAATCCGAATTTCTATCGTCCCTTTTTGAAGATCATTCCTCAGACTCCCGGCACCTTTACGGTCAAGGTGACATTCAATCTGCAGGATCGTTCGCCGCTTGTTTATGGTGGCGATGATGGCGGAGATTATTACGACGTTGACTACGAGCTGCAGATTACCGTCAAGCCCGCTCCCACCGAACTTACGCTTGCCCCGACCCCGCTTTCCCTGCAGGTCGGCGAAATCGGAATGATCGCCGCTACCGTCACCCCTGAGGACGCCGACCAAACCGTCACATGGTCGAGCGACAACACGGTCGTCGCCACAGTGGACAATACCGGCAAGGTAACGGGCGTTGCGGAAGGCGAAGCCACCATCACAGCGAAATGCGCCGCCGACAACACCGTGACCGCCTTCTGCCCCGTGACCGTCATGGCGGCAGACCCTCAGGGCGACGATCCCACGGGCGACGATCCCACAAGCAGCGATCCTGACGATTCAGAGGCAACCTACACCCTCACCGGCGACAAAACATGGACAAAAGCCAGCAAGGAGAATATGATCTTCACAGTGACAAAGAAACCTGACCCTGAGCATAAGGTCTTTGAGGAATTTCTCTGTCTCGAGATGGATGACAAGGGCAAGATTGAAACGAAGCATTATGAAGCCACGTTCGGCAGCATCGTCATCACGCTGAAAGCCGACTACCTCAAGACCCTTTCCAACGGCAAGCACACCCTGAAGGTCGTGCTTACGGACAGAACGCTCACTGCGGAATTCACCGTTTCCGACGACTCCAACACCGACGGCTCCAACACCGACTCTCCCGCCACCGACTCTCCCGCCACCGGTGAAGCTGTCACATGGGTCGTTATCTGCGCCGTCCTGCTGGTTCTCTCCTGCGGAGGCATCTCCTTTGTGTTCGTCAGAAGAAGAGTCAATGACTGATTTTTTCCTTAGAGATTAAACAAGAGTATCACACACCCTCCCGGCATAAGCGATCACTTCTGCCGGGGAGGTGTGTCGTATTTTTTACAGAATAAGGAGATTCATCCCTTGAAGCAATTCAAAAGCGTTCTCTTCCTCGGTCTGGGACTGACGGTGTTCTGCGTCGCCTGCATCGCCTTCTTCGGAAAGCCGGAAAGCCCGGTAAGGTCTTCCTCACGGTATCTTCGGACGATGAAAGCTATTACATCAATGTCCTCTACGTCCATCCGCTTGGCTTTATCACAATCGAAAACTTCTTCGGAGCATGCAACGGCTGCCTTGTCATTCCGCTGTGCATTATCGCGTTTCTTGCCTATGTCATCGTGATTCTGTTGCGCGCGCTGCGGGAAAACTTCCGTGTCAACCCGTACCATTTCAGCAATATCACGTATTTTGCCGTGATACTCATGGCATTATCCGGACTGCTCAATCAGCTCATAGGACTTTCCAATTACAGAGGATTTGACAGCACGATCCGCGACGTCATCGGTTCGGCGAACTTCTTTGCCACTCTCGCGCTTCCGGTGGTTTTTCTCGTGTCTGTTTACGTGATGATCAGCAATATCAGACTCATCCGGCATGAGGGAACTAATTGGAAGAATCTGCTCGGCTTCATTCTGGGCGTCACGCTTCTGTTCGGCTCGGTGCTACCCATCATCATTTCCGAATGGCTGCAACGGGACAGCTCCATCTTTGACGTACACGACATGAGCCGTCCGGATTTGTACATGGAAATCGCCGTGGAAAACATCATCTCCTTCACCGTCGCCTACTTTGAATGTCTGCTGATCGCCACCATCTTCTTTGCGGTCAAGGCGGCGCGGCACATTCCCGCCTTCGACAAGGACTTCATCCTCATCTTAGGCTGCCAGATCCGCAAGGACGGCTCCCTCACCAAGCTTCTGCAGAGCAGAGCGGACAGGGCGGTGGAATTTGCCTCCATGCAGAAGGAAGCCGCCGGAAAGGACGTGATCTTCGTTCCCTCCGGCGGACAGGGCAGCGACGAGGTCATGCCCGAAGCACAGGCGATACGCCAATATCTTCTCAGTATCGGCATCCCGATGAACGCATCCTCCCCGAGGATCAATCGGTCAGTACGTATGAAAACATGAGAAATTCCGCGCGGCTGATAAAGGAAGCGCACCCGGAAATCGAAAAGCCACGCATTGCCTTCTCCACCACCAATTACCATGTGCTGCGTTCCGGACTTATCGCCACCTCGCAGGGCATTGCCGCCGAGGGCATCGGCAGCCTCACCAGAACCTACTTCTGGATCAACGCCTTTATTCGTGAATTCATTGCCAACCTCGTCGCGGAGAAAAAGAAGCATCTGGAAACCATCGGCATTCTGGCGGCGATACTGTCGCTGCTGGCGACCGCGCTTTATTTCTCCAACAATCACTGACAGGCTCATTTCATTATTTTCTATTTTGGAGGAACCCAACATGACAATCAACAAAACCCAAAACGGAAGCACCCTCACCCTCTCGCTTGAGGGCAGACTCGACACAGTGACCTCCCCTGAGCTGGAAAAGGTGATCTCCTATTCCATCGAAGGCGTAAAGGAACTGATCATCGACCTTGAAAAGCTTGACTACATTTCCTCCGCCGGATTGCGCGTGCTGCTCTCCGCCCAGAAGAAGATGAACGTGCAGGGCACGATGAAGGTCGTTCACGTCAACGAAGTCGTGTCCGAGGTCTTTGACATCACCGGCTTCTGCGACATCCTCACCATCGAATGATTCTTTCATTTGTACCCCGACAGGCGGGCAGGCAGCAAGGGATTGACGCGCCTGCACCGTTTGTTGGCTCACCGCCAAAACAAGCATTATCGAAATGACGGAGGACTATCTCTATGAACTTAGTATGCAAGCCAAAACTACGAGGAATTCTGCTGAGCGATCGATTCACATCCGTTCACGGCGTGATTCAGTGGATGACAATGTTCACATGGCTGACCATGCTCACCTTCACCGACGCCTACTACATCATTTATCTGCTTCTCGGCATTGCCGGATTCGTGTGCAGAGTGAGCATGAATACCGACAAACGCAAGATTTTCGCCCGTTCGGAACGCGCCAATGTCATCATGGCGGCTGTCTTTTCTTTTCTGGTATTAATCGCAAATTATCACATGTTCAAACGAATGGTAACCGAAATCATAGAGCAGGTTCACGACGACCCTGAAAAGGTTTACAACCTGAACAGTCATGCGTCGCTTATTTCCGCTTTGTTTGCCGTTTGTCTCTCGCCGCTGCTGTTTCTTGGGGGACTGTATTGCGCCTATTTTATACTGACATTTCTCACCCATAAGATTGATTCCTTTTCTTATACCACTTTTGCCCGCCGATACAGTGAACGTAGAGTCTTTCTTTTTGTTTTTACGTTGACAAGCGCTTTTCATCTGCTTATCCTTGCGCTTATCTTCTATCCCGGCATCATCACCTATGACAGCATTAATCAGATCACTCAATGCATGGAAAACAGCTATTCCAACGCACATCCTGTATTTCATACCATGATAGTCCGCCTTTTTCTCTCGATAGGCATACGATTTTTCCAAGATATAAATCTGGGCTGCGCTTTATACAGCATTTTCTCTGTCCTTTTGACCTCCGCCGCGTTTGCCTACGCGGTTGCCACTCTCTACAAGATTCGTGCGGATAAAAGGATCATCCTTGCGGCGGCTTTGTATTACCTGCTGTTTCCCAATCACATTCTGTACAGCTTCACCATGTGGAAGGACGTTCCGTTCAGCACCTGTGTGCTGCTGTTTACGGTGGCTGTTTTCAGACATTTCAAGCGCATTTGCAAGCGCAAAGTCCTCAACAATGTCCTGATTGTGATCAGTAGCCTTGGGATTTGTCTGTTGAGAGGGAACGGACTGATTGTCTACTTTATAATTCTTCTGTCTATTATCGTACTGTTTCGTAAGAAGTTCAAAAGGCTTGCAATCTCCTTTGCCTGCATTCTTGCGGCATCACTGATCGCGTTCTTCCCCGTTATGCGCATGCTGGACATCGAACAGTCCGATACGGTGGAGCTGTCGTCAATGGCGATCCAGCAGATTGCGAAAACGCTTTACGACGGCAATGAACTGACGGACGAGCAGAGAGAATTGATTTCCCGTCTTGCCGACATCGAGAAGATCAAAGAAAGATATAGTCCCATTATCTCAGACCCTTTGAAGAATCTCATCAGAAATACGGGCAACAAGGATTATCTGGCTCAGAATAAGCTCCGCTACGCGCTGATGTACTTTCAGATAGGTCTCGCCCATCCGCTGCCGTATTTTGAAGCCTGGGTCGATCAGACGCGTGGTTATTGGAACGCCGGATATAATTATAAGGTGTTCCGATATAATCTTTACGATAATCCCTATGGAATTGAACGCAACGTCTCCCCCAATCTGATGACGTCCTTGTTTTTCAGGTATCTTGACTTCTGGCAATTCTTTGAACTGGCAAAGCCGTTTCACTCCATCGGTCTGTTCACATGGCTCACGGTTCTGGTCGCATACCTTGGCTATCGCAAAAAGGATAAGCTGACGGTTTTCCTCACCATTCCGTGTCTTTCCATCATTTTCACTCTGATGATCGGTACGCCGGTATTTGCGGATAATTGTTACGCTTACGCCCTCTTCTGCTGTCTGCCATTCCTGATAGCGCTTCCGCTTAAGCGACCGGAAGAAGTCTCTGAATCATGAATAATCCCCCCTGTGCTTCACACATGAATCACAGGGGGGTTTGTTTTGTCTGATGAACAAAAAGGGCGTTATTCCAGCTCGAACGCGCCGGTATACAGCCTGTAATACTGCCCCTTCTGCGCGATGAGCTGATCGTGCGTGCCGCGCTCGATAATGCGTCCGTGGTCGAGCACCATGATCACATCGGAATTTTTGACGGTGGAAAGCCGGTGGGCAATCACAAACACGGTTCTGCCCTCCATCAGCTTATCCATGCCTCGCTGGACGATTTGCTCGGTGTGGGTGTCGATGGAGGAGGTCGCCTCGTCCATGATCATGACGGGCGGATCGGCAACGGCGGCTCTCGCAATGGCAATCAGCTGACGCTGCCCCTGCGAGAGATTCTCTCCGTTGTTTTCCAGCATGGTGTCGTAGCCGTCGGGAAGGCGGGAGATGAAGTCGTCCGCGCCGGCGAGCTTCGCGGCTGTGCGGCATTCCTCATCGGTCGCGTCCAGCTTGCCGTAGCGGATGTTTTCCATCACCGAGCCGGTGAAGAGATTGGTCTCCTGCAGCACAAGCCCCAGCGAACGCCGGAGGTCAGCCTTGCGAATCTTGTTGATATTGATGTTGTCGTAGCGGATCTTGCCGTCCTCGATGTCGTAGAAGCGGTTGAGCAGGTTGGTAATGGTGGTCTTTCCCGCGCCGGTCGCGCCGACAAAGGCGATCTTTTCGCCCGGCTTGGCGGTCAGCGAGATGTTGTGAAGCACCGTCTTGCCCTCTTCATAGGCAAAATCCACATCAAGCAGCTCCACATTTCCCTCAAGGGGGGTGTAGGTCAGCGTGCCGTCGCCGTGCGGATGCTTCCACGCCCAGTGACCGGTGTGCCTTGCCGTCTCGGTGATGGTGCCGTCCTTGCCGTACCTCGCGTTGACAAGGGTGACATATCCGTCGTCCACCTCGGGCGATTCGTCGATCATCGAGAAGATTCTCTCCGCGCCCGCCATCGCCATGGCAACCGAATTGACCTGCTGGGCAAGCTGGTTGACGTTGCCGGTGAACTGCTTCGCCATGTTGAGGAAGGGGATGAGAATGTCGATGCTCACCACGCCCACAGCGCCCGCGACAAGGGCGGAAATGCCGGGATTCGGCACCTTGGTGAGAAGCAGCACGCCGCCGACCACCGCCAGCAGCACATAGAGAATGTTGCCGATATTCTGGATGATGGGCGCAAGGATATTCGCGTAGGCGTGCGCCCGGAAGCCGTCGTTGTACAGCTCCTCATTGAGCCTGTCAAAATCCTCGCGGCAGTGATCCTCATGGTTGAACACCTTGACGACCTTCTCGCCGTTCATCATCTCCTGCACGAATCCCTCCACCTTGCCGAGGGATTTTTGCTGCCGGATGAAGTATTTCGCCGAGCCGCCGCCCGCTCTGCCGCTGACAAACATGATGCCGAATATGCCTAAAATGACCACCAGTGTCAGCCACAGGCTGTAATATAGCATGATGAAGAACACCGCGACAATGAGGATCACGGTCTGAAGCAGCGTGGGGAGCGCCTGCGAAATGAGCTGACGCAGGGTGTCGATGTCGTTGGTATAGCGGCTCATGATGTCGCCGTGCTTGTTGGTGTCAAAATACCGGATGGGGAGATTCTGCATTTTTTCAAAAAGCGCGGAGCGCATTTTGCCGAGAAAGCCCTGCGTGATATACGCCATGAACTGCGTGTAAAGCACAATCGAAACCATCGCCAACAGGTACAGCACCATCAGGACAATGACCTTGGGAATGATGACCTTTGAGGCTGCTCCCCAGTCGCCCGACTTCCAATAGGTCTGGATGTCGGCGATGATTTTCTGCTGGAAAATCGCGGGAAGCGCGTTGGTGATGGATGAGAGAATGATGCAGCCCGCCGTGACGGGGAGCAGTACGGGATAGGCTTTCATCAGCATGGAGATAAGCCGTTTGAGTCCCCTGCCATCGATGGGCGGTCTTTTTGGTTTGCCGTTCATTTTATTATTCATCCTCCGCCCTCCCGTTGGTCTGTTCCTCGTAGATCTCGCGGTAGATGGGAGCCGATTGCATCAGCTCGTCATGCGTGCCGGAGGCGATAATCCTGCCGTTATCCATAATGATGATCATGTCGGCGTCCTGCACCGAAGCCACGCGCTGCGCAATAATCAGCTTGGTGGTCTCGGGAATGTACTGGCGGAACCCGCTGCGGATCAGCGCGTCGGTTTTGGTGTCCACCGCGCTGGTGGAGTCGTCGAGAATCAGGATTTTCGGCTTCTTGAGAAGCGCTCTGGCAATGCAGAGACGCTGCTTCTGACCGCCGGAGACGTTAGTGCCGCCCTGTTCGATATAGGTGTCGTAGCCGTCGGGGAAGGAGCGGATGAATTCGTCCGCCTGCGCGAGACGGCACGCCTCGACAAGCTCTTCATCCGTCGCGTTTTCGTTGCCCCAGCGGAGATTCTCTCTGATCGTGCCGGAGAAAAGCTGGTTCTTCTGCAGCACCATGGCGACGCTGTCGCGCAGCGCGTTCAGGTCATATTGCCGCACGTCCACGCCGCCGACCAGAACGCTTCCCTCGGTGGCGTCGTAAAGACGGGGAATGAGCTGCACGAGGGTGGACTTGCTGGAGCCGGTGCCGCCAAGAATGCCGACGGTCATGCCGGATTCAATGCGAAGATTCACGTCGGAAAGGGCGAAATTCTCCGATTCGCGGGAATACTTGAAGCTCACGTCCTTGAAGGCGATGGAGCCGTCCCTGATTTCCATAACAGGCGTGTCCGGATTGCTCATAGTCGGCTCTTCGGACAGCACCTCGCTGATTCTTCGCATGGATTCCAGCGAGATGGTGAGGATGACGAAGATCATCGAGAGCATCATGAGCGACATGAGAATCTGGAAGCCGTAGGTCAGCATGGCGGACATCTGTCCCACATCAATCGTGCTGCCGCGGCTGGTAATGATGATCTTCGCGCCCACGGTCAGCACAAAGAGCATGTTGAAGTAAAGGCAGATCTGCATCAGCGGGTGATTCAGAGCCACGATTCTCTCCGCGCGGGTGAAGTCGCGGCGAATATCCTCCGCGGCGTCGCCGAATTTTTTCTTTTCGTACTCCTCGCGGGCAAAGCCCTTGACCACGCGCATGGCGCGGACATTTTCCTCCACGGAGCGGTTGAGATTGTCGTACTTCTTGAAAACGCTGTGGAAGGCGGGCATCGCCTTTTTCGCGATAATGTAGAGTCCCACCGCGAGAACGGGAATGACCACAATAAACGCCGTGGCCAGCGCGCCGCCCATGATATACGCCATGATCACCGAGAAGATGAACATCAGCGGCGAACGGACGGCGGCACGGATGACCATCATGTAGGACATCTGGACATTCGCAATATCGGTTGTAAGGCGGGTGACAAGCGACGAAGAGGAAAACCTGTCGATATTCTCAAAGGAAAAGCTCTGCACCTTGTCGAATACATCGTGGCGCAGATTCTTGGCAAAGCCCGCCGACGCCCTGGCGCTGGTGTAGCCGGCAAGTCCTCCGCAGGCGAGCGATACCACTGCCATGAATATCAGGAGAGCGCCGGTGAGAAGAAGCGACTTCATATTAATATCGCCCTTGAGACGGTTTACGAGATCGGCGGTGATGAACGGAATGAGACATTCGATGACCACCTCACCGACGATAAACAGGAAGGACAGAACAGAGGGACGCTTATATTCCCTGACCGACGCAAGCAATTTTCTGATCAATACAATTCACTCCTTGCTGCGTTTGAATTCCGCTTAGGCATTATCTGTATCTGACCGGCTCGGGATAGTCCACGCCAAAGGTCTCGACCGTGACCTTTTTCATTCTCTGATCGGATAAAGGTCTGTCATTGTGGTCGGTCTCTGTCTCGGCGATGGCGTTGACAACCTCCATGCCCTCGATGACCTTGCCGAACGCCGCGTACTGACCGTCCAGATACGGCGCGGGGGCGTGCATAATGAAAAACTGGGAGCCGGCGGTGTTGGGCAGGCTGGTTCTCGCCATGGAAAGCACGCCCGGCTTGTGACGGAGATTGTTTTCAAAGCCGTTGCGGTTGAACTCTCCCTTGATGGTATAGCCGGGGCCGCCCATGCCGGTGCCGTCCGGACAGCCGCCCTGGATCATGAAGCCGCTGATGACGCGGTGAAAGATGAGTCCGTCATAGAAGCCCTTTTTGACAAGGCTGATGAAATTATTGACGGTGTTGGGCGCGCCGGCGGGATAAAGCTCTGCTTTGATGATACCGCCGTTTTCCATTTCGATGGTGACAATCGGATTCTTTTTCATTTTGTAAAAATTCCTCTCCTAAATAAGATCAATGTCGTTCATACGTGAGCAGGCTCTTATGAACAATCAAAGTTATTGTATCATATTTTTGAAAAGTGTTTATGTACGATATATGAATTTTAGCACAAAAAACTCCCGGCT
>ONDC01000092.1 GCA_900316495.1 uncultured Eubacteriales bacterium | reverse complement strand
CGTGCGAAGAAACCGCAGTGTGGGGAACAAGATCGAAAACTCAATCGACCTTGCCATCGACGAGCAGCCGGACGATTCACTCATCAAGCCATTTCTGATAAAAAACAAAGCGGAGGTAAAGAGTATGTTTATTACGGAATACGATGAACAGAGAGCCTTTGCCGAAACAAAGGCGGAGGGCTGGATAGAAGGCCGTGAGGAAGGCAAGGCGGAGGGACGCAAGGAAGGCCGCGAGGAAGGTCGCGAGGAAGGTCGCGAGGAAGGTCGCGAGGAAGGTCGCAAGGAAGGCCGCGAGGAAGGCCGCGAGGAAGGCAGAGCCGAGGGGAAAATACAGGCATTTGCCGAACTTGTGAAGGACGGTCTGTTGACAATTTCTCAGGCAGCCGAAAAGGTTCACATGACAGTGCCCGAATTCGAGGCGGCTATTCAGACAATCTGAGACATGTTTTTTCAGTGCGTGGCAGTTAACGGAAGACGTTATGCTGCGTATGTCTGATTTCATTATTCCATTTGATACGAGCTTGTTTCCGTCCCTCCAAAAAAACGGAGTGACCTGGGGAATTCTCGTTTCAAAAAACAATAACCGGCGTGAGCATCTGACTGCCCGCGCCGGTTATTGTTTATATTGTCTCCCTGATAAAATGCATGCTGACAGGGCTTTCGGTGATCATCACCGATTCCTGATGGAAGAAGGCGCACAGATCCTTCGCAATCTCGTTGACCGTCGTGCTGTCCGCGTCGATCAGCGAAAGCACGAGCGTGTTCTCCTGTGTGAATCTTCCGTCCTCATGGAAATAACCTCCCTGCTGCACGCAGAAGGAAAACGCCACGTGATAGCTCTGGCATACGATTTTCAGTACGCCGATATATTTTTCCGTATCATGCTTCTGGATCAGGGTTTCGGAAACGTTCAGTCCGACGTAGATTTTTGTCTCGTTCATTGTACACCCCTCCACTCAATTCAGCTTCCAGCCGGAGGTGTCGCACTGACCGTCGTCGTTCAGACCCGTACAGTACACGCTTCCGTCATCATATAGCACCGCAAAATGCGTTCCACCCAATGAAATGGAAACAGCCTTCCCCTCCGGAAGATCGAAATACTTTGCCTCTCTGCGCTGATAGATCGATGGCTTGAAATGCTGGTCAATGATGCCCACCGTTTCTCCGCCGGCATAGACAGAGGCGGCTTTTTGCCATTTACATGGCGTCTCTGAGGAATACACCAAATCACCGGAAACGGTCAGCCCTATCGCGTAGGAAATCGACATATCCCCGTCGATCAGATCGCCCTCCATCTGACAGGAGGGATGTGTATAGAAAAGCTCCCAGCTTTTGTTAATGCCGCACACGGCATAAGAACCGGTGAAGATCCTGTCGATGCCCGTCCAGCCGCTTGCCTGAGACAGCTTATTGAAGCCGCAGGTTACAACGGTTCCATCCTTCAACAGCGCAATCGTGTTGTAATCGGTTGTTTTGATCTGTACAACGTCCTTCCAATCGCTGACATTGCATTGTCCGTATTGGTTATCTCCGCAGGCAACCACCGTGCCGTCGGAGAGCAGCCCTACGGTATGATAACCGCCCGCAGCCACCTGTACCACGTTTTTCCACGAAGATGTGTCGCATTGTCCAGACTCGTTTCTTCCACAGGCAATCACACGGCCGTTACGTTTCAGCCCTACGGTGTGATAGAAGCCTACCGCGATACTTCCGTCCTGAAGCTGCTCGCGTAGTTCGCTCAGCTTCAGGTATTCGCTCAGCAATTCCGGAGAAATCGGTTTGCCGGAGCCGAGGGTTTCCTCCGCGTTGTCAGAGCCGGTATTGTCATACACTGCTTTCTCGGCAATCTGACGCGCGTCTTTATATTCCTTGATACTCCAGAGAATTTGTGCGCCGAGGAACCATTCGCCTTCTGCGATCTGCTTTACGGCATATTTATATTGACATTCGCAGTATAATTCCCTGCTCCCCTCAAAGTACATGATCTCGCTCAGAATGGCGCTTGCCTGCTTGTAATCGCCTGACGAGATCATCTCTTCCGCAAGCTTCTGTCTGGCTCTGCATGCCATGTCGCTGCTATCGGAGTAATCTGCAAGCTCAGTAAATTTTTCCGCGGCCAGCGTGTAGTCTCCACGCTGGTACATGTTCTTAGCAATACAGTACAATCCTTCATTATAATACTGAGGTTCGTGATTGATATCAATGCCGCCGAGAAAACCCGTCGCGGTGTCATAGCTTCCGAAATATGCAGCTACCGACGCCAGTCTGACGCTGAAAAACGCCTGATGCTTCATAATCACTCCGCCGACAACAAAGAGTATGGCAGCGGCAATCAACGAAGCCTTGATTTTGCCGACAGGAAATGTCCCGCTGTTTTTTTCTTTCTCCATTTTCAGTTTCTCCTTGCACTAAAATACATTATTGATCAGAGATCTGCGCAGCGTCTGGGAATTGACGGAATTTGCCTCTGAAAAGATCAGATATACATCATCAATCTTGTTTCTCTGAATCATGTCGGCTACCGTTGTTCCAAGGTTTTTCTTTGGATAGCGAATATCAGTTTTATGCACCTCGTCATAATAGGGCAGCAAAAAGGGCATCATCGAAAGATCAAAACAGTCACCTATTACCAGAGCGCGTCGTCCTGTATGGTAGCCTGTGACGATTTTTTTCCACGGATGAACGTTGCCGTAAAGATAGGATTCGTTGTTTGCTCTGTTGTAGTCCATAAACGGGATTTTTTCGAGCTTGCTGATCTCATAGACCCGGTAGTTTTCTGACGGGGCATTGGGATAAAGATACTCAAATATGTCTTTCTTTTTTGCTTCTTTACTGCCCGTGTTGGGGTGAACGATCTTGTATTCGTATTCATCATAGGGCGTCGGAGTCAATCCCTGCGCCTTGATCATTTCACAGTAGACATAATATGAACCATGGACGTTCCATTGATGATCTCCGTAGAGGAATAGCTCCTTTCCGTTTAACACATGAGGCTCGAGAATTTTGAGCGTGTCTATACACACGATCTTGTCAGACGTCAGATTATCTATCATATCGAGCTTATTGCTTCTCCAGCCGACATAATACTCAAGATTGCCTGTCAGTCTTTGGGCAATGCCTGGAAAGGGAACAAAGGTTAAATAAACATGTCCGCCATCAGGAATGAGCTGTGAGAACTGCTCCAGATTATCTGAGACCTTCTCCACGTTTTCCTTGGGGTAAGCAAATATCAGTGTGCTGCCTCCGTCCTTTCTGACAAGCTCAAGGGTGGCATCGCCCTCTAAAGCTTTGTCAGGTTCCGTGCTGTCATTCTGATCATCGTCGGGCGTTTCACTGGTCTCTGATGATATGCCGTTCTCCTGCTGAAACTCTTCAATTTCCTTCGCTGTGGTATCCAGAAAAAATGCGTCCTCCGAAGTGTTCATCGAGAGGAACCCTGTCAGTCTATCCGAGACGCCGATCAACGAATTTCTTCCGGGTATGCTGTCTGATAAAAAATCCTCAAACTGAGAGGCATAGGTTCCGTTGAAAAGAGCGGAAAAGGAGAACGCCGGTTTATTTTGGAGTATACGATTCTCGCTTTGAGAGGTGCGCTCTCTATTTGGGGTAAAAAACATGACAAGTGTGCCAATCAGCGCAAGTGCGATAAACCACCACATTGTCAGCATGAAAGATCCGCGTTTTGCTTTCATAAGAAAATCCCATTTCCTTTCCAGATATAGAAACCTGTCTGAATTCTCGGAGTATGCGTCATTCGCTTAAGTTTTTTGTCTGATATGGACGTCATCGCAAACATCACGTGGTAAATGGCTGCGAGAATATCAGCCAAAAAGACGGAGGAGAAAATGCGGACGGAGACGTGTGGAGAGATGATCTGAGCAGCCCGTTTCATTTCCACGTCGGCGAAACGGATCAATACAGGTTTTGAAAAAGCGCCCTGCGCATAGCAGGGGAATTAACGCCGTTTGATTGTGAAAAGACGATATATACGTCTTGGATAGAGTTTCTTTTCATCATATCCGCCACTGATGAGAGATATGGAGAAATATATTTTCGCCCGAAAGAAGATGGGGTTCCAGAATTCGGAGCGAGTCAAAGCCCTTTTACACGATCGGAGGTAAGACAATTGAGCTCTCCGGTATGAATGATCAAGGCAAAGCGGCAGTCTAATAGAGATGCTGGGGGAAAGCGCGGAGGAAGGTGCTTGAATTGACGCCGTGTGCTTCGGAAAAGACGATATATACATCATCGATGGAATTTCTCTGCATCATATCGGCTACGGATGTCCCGAGTTCCTCCCTGTCAAACAGGTTGTATCGAACGTCAGTAAAATGAAGCTCATCGTAATAGGGGAGGAGAAATGTAGAAAACGAAAGGTTGAAGCAATCTCCGAAAATCATAGCCCGACGTCCTGTGTGAAATCCGGTAATGACCGTATGCCATGGACGCTGGTTTCCATATAGGTAAGAAGCGTTATCCGCGCCTATGTAGTACATCAACGGATATTCTTTTTTCTGATTAATGTGACTGACCTGGTAATTATGCGCCGGTGCGAGAGGATAAAGAAGCTCAAAGCTGTCTTCACTGTACCTCGGCGGATGGTTGATCTTATACTCGTATTCCTCATAGGGGGTGGGGGTCAATCCTTGTGAGCGTATCATTTCACTGTAGACATAATAAGCTCCATGTATATGCCACTGGTGGGAAAAGTGAAGGAACATTCTCTCGCCCGCAAGCATGTGAGGCTCCAGAATCCGGAGGGAATCAAAGCATTTTACCCGATCGGATGTGAGCTGATCGAGCTTCTCAATATGATTGCATCTCCAGCCGCAGTAAACCTTGGGTGAATCGGTGAATCTGAACGCGATAACCGGAAACGGCACAAAGGTCAGGTAGACCTTTCCGTCTTCCGGAATGAGGTCGACTACCTTTTGAATATTTTCGGCGGAGCGTTTGAGATTCTCCTCTGAATAGGTATAGATGACGGTACTGCCGCCATCCCGTTTTACCAGCTCAAATTTAGCGCCGTTTTGCTCATTGACATCGTTTTCGCTGTTTTTTTCGGAAGCGGAAGAATCATCATTTGCCGATTCTTCGGTGTTGTCGGCTTCGGATGCATCCGTCTGTTCTCCACCGAATTCGGCAGCCTTTGTCATAGTGGTATCCAGATAGAATTCATCCTCTGACGTATTCATTGCTATCAGGTTAGTGATCGTGTTTGAAGCGGAGATCAACGCGTTTCTTCCCGGTACGCTGTCCGCAAGGAAGCGCTCAAAGTCTGCGGCATATTCCCCGCCGAAAAAACCGGTCAGAGAAAAATCGGGAGCATTCTGTAGAACCCGGTTTTCATCCATCGAGATTCTCTCACGATCAGAAGTAAAGAAGACAATCAGCCCGCCCATGACGGCGAGGAGGATAAACCACCACATGGAAAGAATAAAATACCCGTTTCGCTTTTGCATGAGAGAATCCGCTCCCTTTCTGAAATAATACATGCTAAAATCTGAAGTAGATAAAGGGATTGTAGCTTTGTCCTGTCAGGAATATGACGGAGAGAATAATTAGAACTGTTGCGGCAATGTATGACAGCGTTTCCGAGATCCTGCCGGTCATCCGCTTTTTGAGCGCGGGGAGAACGGGAAGGGATGCGAAGGCGGCTATCAAGGGGAGTACGGAGTATTTACGCACGACTGCGGTCGTCAGAGGATCCGTCAGCTGTACGCCCGATCCGATTCCGATCATGGCGCCTGTCTGACGCAGCGCAAGCGATAAATCTGTGTGATAAAACAGCACCCATCCGAACATGGCAATAACGAATATCAAGGGCATCCGCAGGACAGAGGGTATTTTTTCCATCCGCTCACGACCGATGACAAATCGCTCAGTGATCAGCAGAATGCCGTAATACATCCCCCACAGAATGAAATTCCAGCTTGCGCCGTGCCACATGCCGGTGAGCGACCAGACCACCATCATATTAAAGATGGCGCGCTTGACCGAGCAGCGGCTTCCTCCGAGCGGGATATAAACGTAATCCCTGAAGAAGCTGCCCAGCGAGATATGCCATCTGCGCCAGAATTCCGTAATGCTTCCCGAGATGTAAGGATAATTGAAGTTTTCCTTGTAGTCAAAGCCGAAAATCCTGCCAAGACCAATCGCCATATCCGAATAGGCGGAGAAGTCGAAGTAGATCTGGAAGGTGTACATCAGTGCGGCATACCACGCTCCCGCTACCGACAGCGTAATGGAAGGATCGGCAGGATCGATGCGGGAAAGAGCCGCACCGCACAGATTGGCGAGAATCACTTTTTTGGAAAGTCCGATAGCGAAGCGTCTGGCGCCCTCCGAAAAGCGAATCGGGTCAAAGGGTCGATTGTCCAGCATCCCGGCAACGTCGGCATATTGTACGATCGGACCGGCAATCAGTTGCGGGAAGCAGCTCACGTAAAGCAGCAGCTTGGCGGGGTTCTTCTGTACCTTCGCTTTTCTTCGGTAAACGTCCACCGTATAGGTGAGTACCTGAAAGGTATAAAAGGAGATGCCGATGGGAAGTTTTTTCTCCGCCATGTGAAACGACGCGGAAAATATTCCCGCAAATGAATTGACGAGGAAAGCGGCGTATTTGAACCACACAAGAAAGATCATAGACGCCACCACGCCGATGACCAGCCACGCCCTGCGCAGAGATTTTTTGCTGTTCTGGTCTATTCCCAGCGCGCACAGGTAGTTGACTCCCACAGACAGCAGCATGAGAAGAATATAAACAGGCTCCCCCCATGCGTAGAAGATCAGGGAGGCTGTAAGCAGCACACTGTTTTTCCATCTGATGCTTTTTCGCACAGAATACAAAAGAAGCGTTATTGGTAAAAACAGAAGCAAAAACGTCATACTTGAAAATACCATTTTTTCACTTGCCCTTCGGTTAAAGAAATGATGTCCGCGTAGATCGTTGCATATGGATGATATATGGATAATTATATCATTTGCCTATTTTTCTGTCAATAATAAACAGATAAGATTTTTGCCGTATTATCGGAGATAATCTTTGAGAGCCGACATCCTGTTGGCGCAGTCGGTGGCGCCGAGGTCGTAGATTGCCTGCAGCTTTTCCGTGTCGCGTTCGATGTGCTTTACCTTGACAAGCCGGGAGGGACGGATGACGAAGACGTCTCCCCGCTTTTCCATTTCTATGATTTTTTCCACGCAGGCGTTGTACTCGTCGGGACGGCTGTTGATCCTTTCGGCTGCCTTCGGGTACTTTTTGCCGTAGAAGAGATTCGCCAGCCGGGGATTTGTCCTGCCCTTGCGATATTCGATCGGGCGTGTCAGTACGACGATCACCTTGTCGCAGCCCATCTCCCTGATTTTCCCGACGGGAATGCTGTCCGCCACGCCGCCGTCAAGGTATTTCCTGCCATCATACTCGACGATTTTTGACACATAAGGCATGGCGGCGGTGGCGCGCATGACCTCGATCTGCCGGAAGCAGTCGGTGATCTGTATATACTCGGCTTCTCCTGTCTCGATATTGGTGACGGTGGCGTAAAAGTCAATGCCCGACGCTTCAAACGCCTCCTCGTCAAACACATCAAGCTTGGAGGGCAGGTCGTAGTAGGCGAACTGCTTGTTGATGATGTTCCCCGTGGTGAGCAGAGAACGGATCCCCATATAGCAGCCCTTGGGGGCGTATTTCTTGTTGTAGCGAAGCGCCCGTCCGCGCTGTCCGGAAGCGTAATTCACCCCAAACAGCACGCCCGCCGACGTACCGATTACCGTGTCGGCTCTGATGCCGTTGTCCATCATCACATCCAGCACGCCCGCCGTGTAAAGTCCGCGCATGGCGCCGCCTTCAAGCACAAGTCCGATCTTCATTGATTCTGATCCTCTCATTCCTTATTTCTGAAAAATGCCCGTGCAA
>ONDC01000063.1 GCA_900316495.1 uncultured Eubacteriales bacterium | reverse complement strand
CAAGCAGAGCCGCGAACAGGCGGAAAAGCAGCGCCTCGCCATCAAGAAGAACCTTTCCTCCAACATGGACATCACCTCCCGCGTCAACAAGTTCATCGATTGCCGCTCCAAGGATCCCTCGGAACGGGAGCTGTATATCGTGGAAGGCGATTCCGCCGCCGGCTCCTGCAAGAACGCGCGCGATCCCGCCTTTCAGGGCATTATGCCGGTGCGCGGCAAGATCCTCAATTGCCTGAAAGCCGATTACAGCAAGATTTTCAAGAGCGAAATAATCACCGATCTAATCAAAGTACTCGGCTGCGGTGTGGACGTCAAGGGACACCAGAACAAGAACCTATCATCTGTACCGATGCGGACGTGGACGGCTTTCAGATACGCACGCTGATTCTCACCATGATCTACCGGCTGATGCCCAAGCTCATTGAAGCCGGTAAGGTTTACATCGCGGAATCTCCGCTGTATGAAATCACCTGCGGGAACGAGACCTATTTCGCCTACACGGAGCAGGAAAAGGCGGAAATTATGGAGAAGATCGGCGGCAGGAAATTCACCATTCAGCGTTCCAAGGGATTGGGCGAAAACGACGCGGACATGATGAGCTTTACCACCATGGCGCCCGACACCCGCCGTCTGATTCAGGTCATGCCCACAGACGCGGAGCCGACCGAGAGAATGTTCGACGTGCTGCTCGGCGACAATCTCGCCGGACGCAAGGAATATATTGCGGAGCATGGAAGCGAATTCATAGAGCTGGCAGACGTGCAGTAAGATTTATTACTTTACAATTAAGAAATTGTGTAAAGCTATACTCTTTACACAGTGTAACCATAATAATCAAACGAAGGTGATCATTTGGCACCCAAAAAGAGAAAATCAACGCCGCAGAAATCCTCCATGAGCGGCTATATCAAGGGCGCGGGCGAGGTCGTTTCACAGGCTATCGTCGATACCCTCGAGGGCAATTACATGCCCTACGCCATGAGCGTGATCATGAGCCGCGCCATTCCTGAGATCGACGGCTTCAAGCCCTCCCACCGCAAGCTGCTCTATACGATGTACAAAATGGGACTGCTCACCGGCGCACGGCAGAAATCCTCCAAGATTGCCGGCTCCACCATGGCGCTGAATCCTCACGGCGACGCGGCGATCTATGACACTATGGTGCGTATGACCGTTGCCTATGAAGCCCTGCTGCACCCCTATGTCGATTCCAAAGGCTCCTTCGGCAAGGCGTACTCCCGCGATACGCAGGCTGCCGCCTCCCGTTATACCGAGGCGAAATTAGCCGCGATTGCCGCAGAGCTTTTCCGCGACATAGACAACGACGCGGTGGACATGGTGGACAATTTCGACAACACCATGAAGGAGCCTTCCCTTCTCCCCGTTACCTTCCCCGCGATTCTCTGCAACAGCAACACCGGTATCGCCGTCGGCATGGCAAGCTCCATCTGTTCCTTCAATCTCAACGAGCTGATCGAAACCACCATTCAGCTATTGAAGAATCCCAAGCACGACATCAGCTCCACTCTGCTTGCCCCCGACTTCCCCGGCGGAGGACAGATCATCTACAACAAGGACGAGCTGGAAAAGGTCTATCACACCGGGCGCGGAAGCATCCGCGTTCGTTCCCGCTACACCTACGACCGCGAAGCCAACTGCATCGACATCACCCAGATTCCGCCCACCACCACCTGCGAACAGATCATTGAAAAGGTCATCGACCTCGTGAAGACGGGCAAGATCAAGGAAATCGCCGACATCCGCGACGAACAGGGATTGCACGGTCTGCGCATCACCATCGACCTCAAACGCGCCGCCGACCCCGACAAGCTCATGCAGAAGCTCTACAAGCTCACCACCCTGGAGGACAGCTTCGCCTGCAACTTCAACGTGCTGATCGACGGCTCGCCGAGGGTTCTTGGCGTTGACGGGCTGCTGGAGGAATGGATTAAATTCCGCATGAACTGCGTTCATCGGCGCACGGCGTTCATTCTCGGCAAGAAGAAGGAAAGGCTTCACCTTCTTGAAGGCTTGCAGAAGATCCTTCTTGACATCGACAAGGCAATCAGAATCATCCGCGAGACGGAGGAGGAAGCCGACGTCGTTCCCAACCTCATGCACGGCTTCGACATCGACGAAATTCAGGCGGAATTCGTCGCCGAGATCAAGCTGCGCCACATCAACCGCGAATACATTCTCAAACGCACCGAGGACATTGAAAACCTGCGGAACGAAATTGCCGATCTGGAGGATATTCTTCAGTCGCCTCAGAGAATCAAGAAGATCATGATTTCCGAGCTGAAGGACGTTGCAAAAAAATACGGTCAGCCGCGCAGGAGCATGATTCTCTACTCCGTCGAGGAAGCCGACGACGCTGAAATTTCCGCCGTTCCCGATTACCCGGTGAATATCTTCATCACGCGGGATGGCTACATCAAAAAAATCAGCCCCCAGTCGTTGCGCATGAGCAGCGACCAGAAGCTCAAGGAGGGCGACGGCATCGTACAGACCTTCGAGACCCGGAACGTCGCGGAGCTGCTTTTCTTCACCGACAAGTGTCAGGTCTACAAGGCGAAGGCAGCCGATTTCAGCGACACCAAGGCGAGCGTCTTAGGCGAATTCGTTCCTGCCGTGTTGGGAATGGACGACGACGAACACATCAAATACTGTCTGCTCACCACCGATTACAGCGGCTACGTCCTCTTTGCCTACGAAAACGGCAAGGTCGCCAAGGCCGAGCTGAGCGCCTATGCCACCAAGACCAACCGCCGCAAGCTGCTGACCGCCTACAACGACAAATCCCCCCTCGTCAGCGTGCTTCATATCCCGGACGACTGCGATATTCTTGTGCGCACCACCAACGGAAAGGTGCTGATATTCAATTCGGAAGCCGTTCCCGCCAAGACCCGCAGCGCGCAGGGCAATCAGATCATCACCCTCCGCAGGAACGCAAAGCTCAGCGATATGGTCGTTTACGCCGAGGGCATGGTGAAGAACGAAAGCAAATTCCGACCCAAGAACCTTCCCGCCGCCGGCTCCGCAGACGATTCGCAGGAAGGCGAGCAAATGACGCTGATGTAAAACGCCATTAAGCGGGCGATTGCGGGCGCGGAAGTCGAGAGGGCAGCGCCCGTTTCACATGTCTTGAAACAAAAAGGAGGCAATCATATGGATCTGATACCGAGCTTTTCCGTTGATCATACCGACATTGTCCCCGGCATTTTTACCAGCCGGATAGACACAGTCGGTACCAAAACAATCACTACCTACGACGTCCGGCTGACAAGACCCAACAGGGAACCGGCTGTCGATGTGGCTGCCATGCATTCTCTTGAACACATAATCGCTACCTTCCTCCGGAACGACCCTGATTGGAAGGAGGACATTATCTATTGGGGACCGATGGGGTGTCTTACGGGGTTTTATCTCATACTCAAAGGCAACCGCAGCCCAAAGGAGATATACAACCTCGTATTAAGCGCCTTCCGGGCGGTGGATGGGGCGCAGAGCGTTCCTGGCACTTCGCCGGAAAACTGCGGGAATTACCTGATGCACAACCTCGGGATGGCGAAATGGTACGCCTCAAGGTTTGCCGATTATCTCTCCGCCAACGCCGATAATCCCCGGATTTTTGAATATCCGAAGGCTGAACGCCTGATGACGGAGGACGGACAGCATTTCTACGATTCGTGAGCAATCTTTCATATGCAAAAATCAAACAGGGCTGTACCGCGTCAATTCGGTGCAGCCCTGTTGCTTTTTTCATTTATTCAGGTGTTCCGAACACTCACACCCACGTAAGATTGAATGTCTCGCCGTCCAGAAAAGCCTTGATGTCCGCAACGACTTCACTATGCGCGGTGTCGTTGAGAATCTCGTGGCGGTTGTCGGTGTAGAGCTTCATCGTGACGTTCGCGCCGCGCTTTTTCAGCAGTTTGTAGACCTTCTTCACGCCGTCGCCGTGGGAACCGACCGGGTCGTCCGCGCCGGAAACAAGCAGAATCGGCAGGGTCTTGCTGATCCTTCTGAACCATTTTTTCTTATTGGTGACGGAATTTATCTTCACAAGGTCGTGCAGAGCGCTGACAGTGAAGTGGTAATTGCAGAATTTGTCCGCGTCGTACACACGGCGCACCTCTGGATTCTTGGAGAGCCAGTCGCCGTTCGAGCCGTCGCCGAAGCCCTTGTTGTATTCCCCGAACGCGAGGTTTTCAATGAGCGTGGAAATATGACGTTTGCCCCGGAAGAATTTGATGGTATTGATCATCGCAAGCGCAGGCTTGGTGGCAGCCATCGGGCCGCCGGTTCCCATGACGATCAGCTTATCCATGAGATCGGGATAGGTCGCAGCCGCGTTGCGCACGATGAAGGAGCCCATGCTGTGTCCCATCAGATAATAGGGCAGTCCCGGATATTCCTTCTTCATGATGTTGGAGACTGCGTACACGTCGTCGGTCAGCTTCTTCCAGCCCTTCTTCTTGGCGATGAAGCCCAATTCGCTGTCGTCCGTCGCCGTGTTGCCGTGTCCTAAATTGTCATAGGCGACGACCAGATAGCCAGCCTCCGCCATTTCCCTGAAAAACACATCGTAGCGTCCGATATGCTCGGTCATGCCGTGGACGACGTGGAAAATGCCCTTCGGTTCGCCCTCCGGAACGTACAGCTTGCCCTTGAGCTGATGAATGCCGTCGGTGGACGGGAATTCCTTGTCAATTACCTTGATCTCCATACTTCACACTCCTCTGCAGGTGGCGACCGCCGCTTGCCAGCCGTTCAGCAGCTTCTCGCGGTCGTCCTGATTCATTTTCGGTTCAAATACCGCGTTGACCTTCGCTCCCCCGGAGAACAATCCCTCTCCGAAAAGCCCTGCCGCCATTCCCGCCAGATATGCCGCGCCTGCTGCCGTCGCTTCCTTCTGGGATGGACGCACGACGGTCACGTCGGAAATATCAGACTGGAACTGCATGAGGAAGTTGTTGGCGGAGGCGCCGCCGTCCACCTTGAGACAGTGTATCTTCTCCCCCATGTCCTCGCACATCGCCCTTATCGCGTCCTCTGACTGGAAGGCGATGGATTCCAGCGCAGCGCGGATGATGTGGTCGCGGTTCGCGCCGCGCGTGATCCCCGTGATCACGCCCCTTGCATTCATATCCCAGTACGGCGCGCCGAGACCTGTGAACGCCGGAACGATATACACGCCCCCGTTGTCGGCAACCTTCCGCGCAAAATATTCGCTGTCCGGCGCGTCGTGGATGATCCGCAGCTCGTCCCGCAGCCATTGGATGACCGCGCCGCCGGTGAACACGCTGCCTTCAAGGGCGTATTCCACCGGCTGTCCCTTGGCGGTGGCTGCAATGGTGGTGACAAGCCCGCACCTGCTGAACACCGGCTTTACGCCTGTATTCGCCAGCAGGAAGCAGCCGGTGCCGTAGGTGATCTTCAGATCGCCTTCGCTCACGCAGCCCTGTCCGAAAAGCGCCGCCTGCTGGTCGCCCGCTATGCCGCAGATCGGCACCTTCGCGCCCATCATGCGCACATAGCCGTACACCTCGCTGCTGCTCCTCACCTCGGGCAGCATGCTCATCGGCACGCCGAAGATCCGGCAAAGCTCTTCGTCCCATTGCAGGGTGTTGATGTTGTAGAGCATGGTGCGGGAGGCGTTGGTGCGGTCGGTGACATGGACGGCGCCCTCGGTCAGCTTCCAGAGCAGCCATGTGTCCACCGTGCCGAAGAGAAGCTCTCCCCTCTCCGCCTTCTCCCGCGCGCCCTCGACGTTGTCCAGTATCCATTTGATCTTTGTCGCGCTGAAATACGCATCCAGCTTCAGTCCTGTCTTGCGGCGGATGGTTTCGGAAACACCGGTGGCTTCTATCTCGCCGCAGATTGCCGGTGATGCCGATGCCGGCAATTTCCTCCGGGTCAATGCCGCTCTTGGCGACACATTCGATCATCGAGGCGTACTGCGTGGCATAAATCTCCATCGGATCGTGCTCCACCCAGCCGGGATGCGGGTAGATCTGGGTGAATTCCTGCTGCGCGGTGATGACCTTGTTCATCTCCCGGTCAAAAAGAATGGTTCTCGCGCTGGTGGTTCCCTCGTCCAGGGCGAGCAGATATTGTTTGTCCATAGCTTCATTACCTCCGGTATGCCTTTTTCTTTATTCTATCACAACGGCGCCGGATAGTCAATAATTGATATAAATTTTTATACAATAAAAATAAAAGTTGTGGATAATAGCTTATTTCCCGATTGACAAAAGGGTATTGCCGTATTATAATGATTGTATTGCGTTGAAAGCGGTGATTGAATGAAATTTGTGACGATCGCGGTGATTGCCGCGCTGATTCTTTCGATGCTGTGGCTGATTCTGGCGCTGTGGCTCGCGTCGTTTATCATGACGGGACAGCGGCAGACGCTGGACGAGGCGATGAAATGGCAGTCGGAAAGATATGACACCTCCTTCTATGACAGCCTGGATCACACCGATTACACGGTGGCAAGCTACGACGGGTACGAGCTGCACGTCCGTCTGCTGCGCTGTCCGGAGCATTCCGGGAAATACGTCATCATCTCCCACGGCTACACCGACAACCGCATAGGTTCGCTCAAATACGCCAAGCTGTACCTTTCTCTCGGCTATAGCTGCGTCATTTATGACCTTCGCGGACACGGACTGAATGAGTCCACCTTCACCACCTACGGCATCCGCGAGGGACAGGACGTCGCGGCGCTTGTCAAGGACACGCGGGCGCGGTATGACGACATTGTGAAGCTGGGGCTGCATGGGGAATCACTGGGCGCGGCTTCGACCGTCACCTCGCTCCGGTACAAGCCCGAGGTGGATTTCGTTGTGGCGGACTGTGGCTTTTCCGACATCCTGAACGTGTTGGAGGAGGGCTACCGCAATGCAGGAGCGCCGGTGTTCCTGCTCAATGTCGCCGACTTCGGCGCGAAACTGCGCTATCATTATGCCCTGAAGGACATGCGTCCCATCGACAGCCTTGACGACAACACCATTCCGGTTCTCTTTATCCACGGCGCGGACGATTCCTTTATCCTGCCGAAAAATTCCGAGGACATGGCGGGACGCACGAAGGGCTACAGCGAGTTGCACTTCATCGAGGGCGCGGGTCACGCCGAGTCCATCCTGATAAAGCCCGACGAGTACGGCGCAATTGTCTCCGCCTATCTCGCCAGAATTAACTGTCAATAATTGCAATTACGCCGCTGCTCCGGATGGTTGACTCCGGAACAGCGGCGTATTTTTTTCCCTGATGAAAGTCAGAATTCCTCAAAGTCGCTCAGCAGCGTTCTGACCCATGCCGCCGGAACGGTGTTGACGGGAAGTCCCTCCCGCACAACGGCGTATTCGCGGTCGGAAACTTTATAAAACAGGATGCGCTGCGGCTTGTGCTTTTCCTTCGGCTCGTCGAAGAAGGAGAGCGTGAGGGTGATCGCAGGCTTTCCCGACGGCGCTTTGACGTTCCAGCGGGTGATCGCGCTGCCGTTGAGCTGCTTGATCAGCTTGGTGAAGGAGGAATATTTCCTCTCCTCCCCGTCCTTGGCGACGGAATAGGTGTAGATCACGTCGCTTTCCGCCACGGAATTTTCGTTTTCCCTCCGCGTCACGGCTATGTCGCACTTCTGACCGGGAGCGGTAAGGCTTATCCCGCTGAGCGCCTCCATTGTCACGGACATCGCGTTGATGGAGTAAAGATTCTCCGGACTGAGCTGGTGGAGAACCGACAGCGAATTGGTGTTCAGCTCGTAGAGAATGTCGTGATCCTTGAGCATGGCATACATCTTCTCGTTCTTGGGTCGGGAGCAGTACATGACGCAGCTTTTGCCGTTGCGCGTGAAGGAGACGGTCAGGTAAGGCTTCGCAAGTCCGTAGGCGGCAAGCTGCTTGCGGGTCGGCTTCAGCACCGCGACGTCGTCCGCCATCAGGTATTGCAGATCATAGACCAGCATGGACGCGGCGGACTCCCTGACCGGCCAGTGAACCGGTGCGGTCACCTGATAGGCGTAGCCGTAGAAGGGGCTGGTCATGTCGGCTGTCGTGCAGGGCTTCATTCTGAATTCGCCGCTGAATGCCGCGCCGGTGAGCGTGATGGCTCCGATTCTGATGTCCTTCTTCTGCTTTCCGTCGCTGTCCGTGTCAAAATCGCTGAAAATATCGTCGCTCAGATAATAGCTGTCCCCCATGAAGAAGGCGCTGTCGAGCGTGCAGACGTAGATGCGGCTGTCTCCGCTGACCGTCAGGTAATATACGTCGTTCTCGTAGCCGGGGGTTTTCTTCCCCGCCCGGAAGGTGTAGCTTTTGCCGTTCCTGCATACGGCTTTCACCGTGACGGAGGGCTTGTCAAAGCCGTAGGTTTTCGGATCGTAATCCTTGTCCTTCGTGCTGCCGACAATATCCTGATAGATCATCTGCACCGAGCCGAACCACACGGTCTCCATGAATTTGGCGTTGACCGGGTAGCCCTCTAATTCCTTGAAGGCGACCTCCCCGCTCTTCGCATTGACATAGGCGGTGTATTTCGCCCTGGCGTTGGAGATGGTGAGCGTTTTCAGCTCGTCGGCGGAATAATTGAGCAGCACGCCGGATTCCCTGCCCGCGTCCCCGTCGGTCTCGGTGACGGTATGCTCATGGTCGTGTTCGTCGGACTCCGGCTCCTCCGCTCCCGCGATCAGCCAGAGCAGCACGCCCACGGCGGCTGTCGCCAGCAGCAGCAGCAGGAGATTGCGTTTTTTTCTGTTCACAGCCTGCGCCTCCTGATGTAGACGACAAGTCCCGCCGTCAGAATGATCAGCGGTATGACGTAGCCGAAAATTGCGCTGATGATCGACAGGGTGTTCATATCCACCGAAAAGTCCACGGCGTAAAGCGACTTCGGCTCAATGTCGATGTTGCCGTTGTCGATGCCGCCGCGCTGGTTATACACGCTGAGCAGCAGGCTGAGATTGCCGTAAACGTCCGTGGTGAGAAGCTCGGAGGCGTACAGGCTGTCCGGGGCGACAATTACATCCACGCGCACCTTGCCGCCGTCCATTTTATCGCGGTAGGTGGTCGAGCCTGCCATGACCACTCTTGTCGCCTTGTCCGCCTCGGTGTAGCGGGAGCGGTCGAACGTCTTCGCGCTGTCGCAGACAAAGCCCTCCTCGGTGGAGGTCAGGATCGGCGTCACACTCACGGAGCCTCTTTCGCTGAACATTACGTCAAGGGCGACCGCGTTGACGACGGCGGGATAATGCAGGCGGTCGATGAGATCAAGGGTGTATTCCGATTCCTTCATCTCGGCGGTGAACGCGCTCATGTGCTGGGAGATGTTGTGGTGGGAATCGCCCTCGTAGACGATGTCCCGCGTGACGGCAACGCCGTATTCCGAGAGCAGCGAATTGAGGTTGGGCATCGGCGGCATCAGGGAGGACGAAAAGACGATCAGCGTCCGGTTTTTCCCCCTGTCGGTGAGATACCCGTCAAGCTTCGCGGTCTGCGCCCTGCTGAGATCCGTTGTGGGCGCCGCCAGCATCACGACGTCCGCGTCTGAGGGAAGCTCCTCCCGCCGGATGTCCACCGTCCGCACCTCGTAGCCGTTCAGCTCCAGGATGGAGGTCAGCTCCGCGGTGTTCGGGTCGGCGTTGACCCCGTCCACGTAGGCGACGACCGGCGTTTTGTCGAGGGTGACGGTCTTGATGAGCGAGGTCATGTAGGTCTCCGTGTAGGACTGCGCGACGGAGGTATTCCCCGATGTGCTGTCATAGGCGGCGTAATCCGATGACAGCGAGGGCAGCATTTCAAAGAACGACGTGATTCTCGTGCGCCGCGCGGATTTCACGACGATGTAGTAATAATCCAGCACGTCGCTGTATTCCGGGAACTGCATGATGTACGCCGGCATTTTGCTCAGATCGACATAATTGATGGAGATATTGCCGTTGAGCTGCGGGTAACGGCGGATGATCTCGTGGGCGATGGGAATCTGTCCGTAGGTGTCGGTGGTAAGCGCGCCCGCCGTGGTGCATTGGGCTTCCGTAGCGAGAATGTCGATCTCCACACGCTCGTCTATGCCCTTGATCAGCCTTTCGGTCTCGGCGGTCAGGGTGTAGCGTTTGTCGTCGGTCATATCGAGACTCATGAAGGCATATCTGTCCTTCATCCGCATGACAGCCGTATTCAACAGCACGATAAACACAAAGAACACGACCGTCATTACGGTCGCCATGCTGCCGTGACGGAAGCGGGTGCTGGTCCGCATCAGCCGGAGGACGTTGCCCAGTCGCTTTCCGATGCCCCTTGCCTCGGGGCGTTTTTTCCCTTTGGCAGAGGATTTGCCGGGGGGAGTAGTTGGAAATTTCAAATCATATCACCTCGTGTGTCACGCCTTTTCAAGAATTCTTTTATAACAGCTGAATGGCAATGCAAGCTCCGATTCGTTTTTTTCCGAAACATCGACAACCGTTACCTCTGTCCTTCCACTGCCTGTCATGACAATAACGGTATCGCCGACGACAACGTCGTCAATTTCAAGCAGATAATCATAGCGTCTGCCACCCGGAGAGAAGCACACCGAAGCAATCCGGTGTTTCCTGTCCGCGCTCGTCGCAGGAGACGTGAAAAAGCATTTTCCGCGAAGCACAGCCTGAATTTTTCCCTCTGCGAGAAAGACAATTCCCCTCTCTGTTCTGTCGCTTGAAAAGTCAGTAAAATCCATATCGTCGCTGAACGCCAGATCATCAAAAAGAACCGTCGCGGGGAACTCGTCAAGCCCCTGTATTTCCGCGTTTTTCACTCTGAGCTGAAGCGCTTCAAGCAGTCCGCAGAAGCCCGTGTTTTCTTCCGTAATAAACAGCTTGGGATGGTATTTTTCTTCCTTCAGGGGCGCGACGCAGATCGTCAGCCTGAGATCGCCGCCTTTGAGAGGCTTGATTTTCATCTGAAGCCTTCGGTACTGCTTTAGATAGCCGGACAAAAGACCGGGCAGATAAATCCTTGTTCTTTTCACCGGTTTCCCTACCTCTCCGGAAGACTGAATCCGGTCAAGGCTCTCCCTGATGCGAGCGGCAACGGAAGCATCTCCGTAATTACCGTACCGGAGCCGCTGCCTGATGGCAAAGTCCGCCTGAAGATAAAACCGATACGCTGCCGGAAGGTTGACATAGCCGCTGTCTCCCTTCTCCATACAGCCGCCGAGACGAAGAGCCACATCCGCGAACTTGCAGTCAAAATTGCCGTTCTTGATGTAAGGGAGATTCTGATCATACAGCTCTTCTATGATGCCCAACGCAATCTCCGTGTTTTTCGGCACCGCATAGCCGTTAAGGAACATATCTGCCAGCTTGTATCGTGATTCGTAATAATTCCCCGCCGCGCCAATCGAAAAATACTTGAATGCTTCTTCGTATTGTGGCTGACCGCCCCAACATCTTCCGTAATAGTAGATATATCCAAGTGTATTGGCATACACTGCTTCGCCGGTCAACTCGTACAACCTTGTCACACAGGCTAACGATACATTCCAGTCGCATTCATACGCAGGATTGCCGCCATAGCAGCCATAGCCCTTGCATCTCAGGGCGGTAATATCATCCTTTTTGCAAAGCTCCTCTGTGAATTGGCGCAAGAGAGCCAACTCCCTTCCGGACGCTTTTTTCAGTAAAACGTCATTGTCGAGACGGGAAATGTAATGTCTCTTTTCCTGCTCCGTGTAGACTCTCTCGGAAAGAGGCTTCCGCTCATTTTCCAGAGCGGTGCGGATAATTCCGGTAACCCTGTCCGCTGTTTCCGTGTTGAGCATCTCCATTGAAAGCCAATCGTCAAGCAGCTCTTCAAAAAGAGTCTGGAGGATGGTGGCTCTGTCAGGAAGAAAGGCGATGGTTTCCACATCATCGGGATTGCTTTCAAACTGGATTGACACGAGGGAATCGAACATAAAATAATACAGGGGCGAATACCACT
The DNA here is from genome assembly GCA_900316495.1 of uncultured Eubacteriales bacterium. Lineage (GTDB taxonomy): Bacteria > Bacillota > Clostridia > Oscillospirales > Acutalibacteraceae > RUG762. The sequence continues at coordinate 5,437 of ONDC01000063.1, read as the reverse complement.
CGTTATAGATGGTTTCGTTGTCTTCCCCCGAAGCTCTGATATTTTCCATTGCCGCAAGAACGTCCCCGAAGGTGATGGTATAGGGTTCCTCAAGAATGACAGGCGCGTGACCGGGACAACCGCCTGTAAGCTCAGAATAATTAACCTCGTACCTGCAAAGCTGCCTGATTTCTTCCATTGTCACTGTGAAGGGCGGCACGTAGGTAAGACGTGTCAGCGGCAGCGTCTTCATTTCAAAAAGCCCGTTGACAAACACAGCGGCATTCTTCTTTCCTACCCGTCGAACCGTTCCGTGCATCTCCCTCCGGTTAAAGAGAAAGGACACAGTGTCATTCACTTGTATTTGATGCAAAACGTTCACCTCATGTTCCGTTGACCGCAAACTCAGCTCCAGCGGCGTTTTTCCAGCACGCGCACCGTCAGGAAGATGAACGACGCGGCGATGCTGGCGAAAAAGACGATGCTGGATACGTCTAAAATGCCCTTGGTGAAGGGCTTGTAGCGTCCCACAAAGGAAATGCTCCTGACCAGAGACAGAATCAGCTCATTGCTCGTCACGAGCGGAATCACGTCTAAGATGATGAAGATCGTGGCAATCGAGAAGGAGCCCATTCCCGCGACAAACTGGCTCTCGGTCATTGACGAGATAAACATGCCGATGCCGATGAACGCCGCGCCGAACAGCACCGCGCCAAAAATATTGCCCGTGATCAGCGCCCACGACGGCGATGTAAAATAGCTGAACACAAGCGCGTAAATCAACGTGAACAGCGTGCAGCCCGTGTAGATCGTCAGCGCCGAGAAGAATTTGCCCAGCACGAGCGGGGTGATATTGATCGGCGAGGTCAGGAGAATCTGGTCGGTCTTGTACTTGCGTTCCTCGCTGAACAGCCGCATGGTCAGCAGCGGCAGCATCAGCAGCACAATATTGAGCATGCCGTAATAGATTTCCGGGAATTCCGACGACTGCCCCACCGACAGCACCGAGTTGAAGTACATGCCGCTGAAAAACAGGTAGATCGCGCAGAACAGGTACCCTATCGGCGAGCGGAAGCAGGCGCTCAGCTCCCTTTTATAGATGGCTTTCATTTGTTTCCTTGTCTCCTTTTGGCGCGTTGTTTGTATGATTGCCCGGAATACGCTGCATAAGGGCTTGCCCTCGGTGCCGCAAATATGCCTTTGAGCGGCACAGGAACCGGGCGTCAGGCGTTCCCCTTATCCACGAGCGACATAAATATATCCTCCAGCGAATACTCCCGCTGCTTCATCTCAATGATCGGCAGCTTCTTCGCCGCCATCGCAAAGAAAATATCCTCCCTCGCGTTCCCCACGCCTGATACCGTCACGCTGAATTCCGCAGCGCCGTCCTTCTCCGAGAGCTTTTCGCAGCGCTTCACCGTCTTGATCGATTGCAGGACTGCCTGTATCTCCCCTGCCTTGCCGACCACGCGGACAATGAGCGAATGCCCGTCCGTGAGCCGGTCGCTCAGGCTCTCCGACGTGCTGTCCGCCACCAGCCTTCCGTTATTGAGTACGATGATACGGTCGCACACCGCCTGCACCTCGCTCAGAATATGGGAGGACAGGATCACCGTGTGCTTCTTGCCGAGCTTTTTGATGAGAGAACGGATCTCTATGATCTGCTTCGGGTCCAGTCCCACCGTCGGCTCATCCAGTATCAGCACAGGCGGATTCCCCACGAGGGTCTGGGCAATGCCCACGCGCTGACGGTAGCCCTTGGAAAGATTCCTGATGAGTCTCCCCCGCACGGAAGAAATGCCCGTCAGGTCGCAGATTTCATTGAAGTGCCCCTCCCTGCTCTGGGTCGCGCCCTTCAGCTCGTAGATAAAGCTGAGATATTCGTTCACCGTCATATCGGGGTAAAGCGGCGGCACCTCCGGCAGGTAGCCGATGCGCTTCTTCGCCTCGGTCGGCTGCTCCAATATGTCGTAGCCGTCTATCGTCACCGTTCCCGACGTGGAGGAAAGATAGCCGGTGATGATGTTCATGGTCGTGGTCTTGCCCGCGCCGTTGGGTCCTAAGAAGCCCGCGATCTCGCCGGACTTAACCGAAAAGCTCACCCTGTCGAGGGCGACGTTGGCGCCGTATTTTTTTGTCAGGTCAGTTACCTTTATCATCACATTCCCGCCCTTGTTCCTTGCAGATCATTGCAATAATCTTGTGAGAAAATCATTTACAGCATACCACCCGCAAATGAGATTTCTGTGTACGTATTATAAAAATATCATTAAATCAACCGGCTCATTCCGGCTGGCGCAGGTCGAATTCCGGCACGTATTCCTCTGCGGCGGACGAAAGCTCCTGCCGGAAGCCCTCGACGCCAAGGACGTCGGCGACGTCAAGGATTTTTTCATATTCGGCGGCGGTTAGCCTGCGCCCGAGTTCGGGAAAGCCGTCGATGCGTCCCGCCGGGGTGTACTGGCTCATGACGCTCATCAGCGTGCCGCGCGGCAGTTCCCCGCTCAGCCGCCGGAGGGCGGCGACCGAATTGCGCAGGTTGCCGGGCAGCACCAGATGTCGCACGATCACCCCGCGCTTCATGACCCCCTCCTCGATCCGGTTCTCCCCCGCGCAACGGCACATGAATTGTATCGCACGGAGGGCGGTTTCGGGATAATCCGGCGCGTGCGCGTATTTTTCCGCCACGGCGGGAAGGGCGAATTTGTAGTCGGGGAGCCATATGTCGATATAGGGGGAAAGCGCGCGGAGCGTTTCGATCCGCTCGTATCCCCCGCTGTTCCAGACGGTGGGTACGGACGGTCGGTAAAGGCGCAGCGCGCGGATAATCGCCTCCGCGTAATGCGTGCCGGTGACAAAGCTGATATTGTGCGCGCCCTGACGCTCCAGCTCCCGCATGATTTCCGCAAGTTCCTGCGGAGAAACCGCTCTTCCTCTCAGCTCGGACGAAATGGCGGCATTCTGGCAGAAGGCGCAGCCAAGACAGCAGCCGGAAAAAAAGATCGTCCCCGAACCGCGGCTGCCGCTGATGACCGGCTCCTCCCACATGTGAAGCGCCGCCCGCGAAACGACCGGCTGTGTGCCGCAGCCGCAGTAGCCCGCCCCGCGCAGCCTTCCCCTATATGCCCCGCACATCCGGGGACATAGTCTGCAACGCTTCATCCCGCTTTCCTCCCCTCGCCAAAATCGGCAGGCTGCGGCATGACATCTGCCGTATCCCGCCGATGATATGGATGGTTCATGACGCTTCCTCCGCGTTCTGCGCCGGCTGCTCCGTCGCGCCGTCGGATTCCTCTGTCGCCGGCATGCCGCCTATCTCTGAAAGGGTTTTCCTGTGCTCCAGTCCGTCATACGTGATCTTCAGGGTGTGGGAGATATTGTAGAGCCTTCCGCAGAGGGCGCAGCGGTACTTCGCGTAGTGCTTCTTGTTCTTGCAGGTGAAGGTCGTCAGGCGCTTCATGTATACGTCGCACTCGGGACACTTGGTCATGAAGTCGGAGAACACCACCTGCTCGTCGCTCAAGTCCTGCAGGTTGTAGCATTTGAAGTTCATACGCTCGTAGAAAACGCGGTCGGCTTTTTTGACGAATTCGTCCAAAAGCTCCGGCGTGCAGAGCTTGGCAAAGCAACGCGCTGTCAGCCGGCTGTCGTTGAGCGCGCGATGGAGCTGGTCCTCGCCGATCTCCACCTCCGCCTGCTCCGCAAACGCAGCCAGTCCGATCTGCTTATTCAGCGATATGCCCAGCGCTTTCTGACAGAGCTGCTGCGCGTCGCAGTAGTTTTTGATGATGTAGATCTCGTCGGTCATATTGTACCACGTGAGATTTTCATAGAGCACGCCTATGTCGGAATTGCCCCAGGAGAGCATGCAGTTGTCCCCCGGACCGATCCACGCCTTGAGCCGCTTGAATACCGTCACAAAGCCGTCGGCGTTCTTAAGGTCGTCGTTGGTGATATGGGTCAGCTCCTTGATTCTGCCGCGGAGCTTCTTTGTCTGCTTGGGAGACACAAGGGTCTGGAATTCGCTGACTATGTTCATCCGGTCGTCGAGTGCCACCGCGCCGATCTCGATGATCTCATCGAAATATCCCGAACGCGTGTTCGAGCCGTTCCATTCAAGGTCTATTATTATATACTTCATCGGGCTGTTTCTTGATCTGATTGCCAATTGGGTTGTAACTGACAAAGGCGTCCTTTCTAAAGAGTACGTTCAAAACGTCATGCTGTCGGTTTATTATATCTGTTTATTATACAGCATTATTATGATTAAATCAACCCTTATCTTTAACATAAATAAAATTAAATTTCAATACGGTACAGACGCGCGGCGTTCCGCGCCGTGATGCGCAGCAGAGCGTCGGCGTCCATCCCCCGCAGCTCCGCGATGAATTCCGCCACGCCCCGGATCATCCACGATTCGCTGCGTTTATATCTGATCTCTCCCGTGCGGTAGGGGCGCGGAATGAGGTAGGGCGCGTCCGTCTCCAGCACCAGACGGTCAAGGGGAACGTATCGCGCCACCTCCACCGGCTTCACCGCGTTCAATGCCGTCACCGTGCCGCCGAGTCCGATATACAGACCCAGACGCAGCGCCTCCCGCGCGCTTTCCACACTGCCCGAAAAGCAGTGCATCACGCCCTCCGGTCGGTACTGCCGCAGCATGTCGTACATATCGCCGTGGGCTTCGCGGTCATGGATAATTACCGGCTTTTTCACCGATGCGGCAATTTCAAGCTGTTCAGCAAAAACCCGCTTCTGCACATCCCTGTTGTCCTCGCGCCGGTAATAGTCAAGACCGATCTCGCCGAGGGCGACGTTTTTTTCGTGCCGCAGCAGGCGCATGAGCGTACCGGGACAAGCGTCGTCCCATGCGTCCGCGCAATTCGGGTGAACGCCCGCCGCCGCGTAGACAAATTCATACCGCTCCGCCAGCGACGCGCACGCTTCCGCCGTCTCGATATTCTCTGACGGACAGACGATCGCAGTCACATCCTGTTCGCTATGCATGCGTCGCAACAACGCGTCCCTGTCATCGTCAAACGCCTTTGCATAATAATGCGCGTGACTGTCAAATATCATTTCTATCGGGACTCCCTTTCATTTTAAAAATTTTGTATTTTCAACATTTACTTGCAGAAGAAACATTCAAGCCTATCTGCCTTCCCTGAAAGGGAAGGTGGCACGAAATGCCGGATGAGTTTATGCTCATCGCGCTTTCGTCTGAATCGGGGTTGGTGCCAGTGCGACAGCGTCTGAAAACTGTCAAATAACATTTCTATCCGGACTCCCTTTCATTTTCAAAATCTTGTATTGTCAACATTTATTTGCAGTGGAAACATTCAAGCCTATTTGCTTTCCCTGAAAGGGAAGGTGGCACGAAGTGCCGGATGAGTTTATGCTCATCGCGCTTTCGTCTGAATCGGGGTTGGTGCCAGTGCGACAGCCTCTAAAAACTGTC
>ONDC01000153.1 GCA_900316495.1 uncultured Eubacteriales bacterium | reverse complement strand
AAATTGTCACTGTTGCTCTTCATAGTCAGCCGGAAAACGCCGATGGTTACCTCCGTGTTCAGCTGCCAGTTTTCCCTACTGCCGTCCATCGGAAAAACGCCTGCCTTTTCCAGAACCTGATTGGCGATAAAGTCCTTTCTGGTCCGGTTGCTTTCCACTATGGCGGTTATCATGTTCTGTGGAACATCCTCGAAGTTGGCAAGGAGCTGCTTGGTGTCCTTTGGGAGACAGTAGCCGCCGTAGCCGAACGATGGGTTGTTGTAATGGTAACCGATTCGGGGGTCGAGACAGACGCCTTCAATGATGGACTTGGTATCCAGTCCCTTGACCTCCGCGTATGTGTCAAGCTCGTTGAAGTAGCTCACACGAAGCGCGAGATAGGTGTTGGCAAAGATCTTTACCGCTTCTGCCTCCGTGAAGCCCATGAGAAGGATGTCGATATTCTTTTTCTCAGCGCCCTCCGCAAGCAGATCCGCGAAGGTCTGAGCCGCTTCCCGGCTTTCGGAATCACATCCGACAATGATCCTGCTGGGATAAAGGTTGTCGTAAAGGGCTTTTGATTCTCTGAGAAACTCCGGAGAAAAAAGAATGCGGTTGCAATGGAACCTTTGTCGCATCCTTTTGGTAAATCCCACGGGAACCGTGCTTTTGATCACAATGCCGGCATGATTATTGACCGCCAGGACGGAGGTGATGACAGATTCGACCGCAGAGCAGTCGAAAAAGTTCTTCTGAGGGTCACAGTTTGTCGGAGTCGCAATGATGACAAGCTCCGCTGAACCATACGCTGATACTCCATCTGTCGTCGCCCTGAGCGACAGACCTCTTTCCTTCTTTTCGGAAAAGAATTTCTCGACGTATTCATCATGTATCGGACTTTTGCCACGGTTGATCATTTCCACCTTTTCCGGCAGAATATCAACCGCTATGACGTCATTGTGCTGAGCGAGCAGTACCGCCAGTGACAGTCCGACATATCCTGTGCCTGCAATTGCTATCTTCATTTATGGATTCCTCTGTCATATTTAAAAATTGTCTTATAGCCTCAGTGTTATCAATTTCAACGCGGATTTCTGTACAAGATTTCCGCACACCTTCATCATTCAAAAGTACAATTTCATTGATTATATCATACCGACGAAAAAAAAGCAACGATATTTACATATTTTTAATATATAAATTTGGGAATAATATATGAAGGGACATGAACAAAAAAATCATCATAATACTTGCATATTCTGCACACGCGTGATATTATATAGACAATATCAACAAATGCGAGGAATTAATATGGACGAAAAACAACATTATAAGCAAAAAGATCATCTTGAATACCCGGAAGCGACAATGTTTGAGTTGGTGCAGAAATGTGCTGAGCAGTTTGCCGACGAGCCTGCATATGAATTCTACGACAAAAAGACAAGCTATCGCGACTTTATTGCAAAGATAGAGCGCGCGGCGCGGGCGTTCATTGCCTCCGGCATTGCCATGGGTGACGCGGTGACGATCTGCATGCCCAACACACCGCAGGCGCTTGTCTGCTTCTACGCGCTCAGCCGCATCGGTGCGATTGCCAACATGGTACATCCCCTTTCGGCGCAGAATGAGATTACAGGCTATCTGAATATCTCTGGGAGCAAGATGATTCTGACGGTAGACCTTTTCTATGAAAAGGTGGAGGCGGCGCTTGCGAATGTCGATCATCCTGTTACCATTCTCACCTGCCGTATGCAGGAGGAGCTGCCCTTCAAATTAAAGCCCCTTTACCTGATCAAAAAGGGCAAGGATTACCTGAAATTCCCCAAAAAGCCGCACATGCTGTGGACGGTATTCCTGAAACACGGCGACGACAAGAGCGTCGTACTGCCCGAGGTCACATTTGACCCGAAGCGCACGGCTGTCATTCTCTACAGCGGCGGCACCAGCGGCACGCCCAAGGGCATCTGCCTGACTGACCTGAACTTCAACGCCTGTGCCATGCAGGCGAGAGAGGCGATCGGCGAGGAATTCCGCAAGGGCTACAAAATGCTGAGCTGTATGCCGATGTTCCATGGCTTCGGGCTGGGCATCAACATACATACGGTGCTGATTCACGGCGCGTGCTGCATTCTCATGCCGACCTTCAACAACAAGAGCTACGCCGATATGCTGCGCCGCAAGCAGCCTAATTTCATCGCAGGCGTGCCGACCATCTTTGAAGCCCTGCTCCACATGCCGCAGCTTGACGGGCTGGACATGAGCTTCCTTCTTGGCATGTTCTGCGGCGGCGACAGCCTTTCGGTGGAGCTGAAAAAGAAGATCGACGCCTTTCTCAAGGCGCACAACGCGCACATTCAGGTGCGTGAAGGATACGGACTGACCGAATGTGTCACCGCCAGCTGTCTCACGCCCAAGGACGACTACCGCGAGGGCAGCATCGGTATTCCCTTCCCCGACACGGTTTACTGCATTGTGAAGCCGGGCACGGACGAGCAGCTTCTCCCCGGCGAGGAGGGTGAAATTATTCTCAAAGGTCCGTCGGTCATGACCGGCTATCTCAAGCTGCCGGAGGAGACGGCAAAGACGCTGCGGGTGCTGCCCGACGGCGACACCTGGCTGTATACCGGCGACCTCGGCGTGATGGACGAGGACGGCTATGTATACTTCCGGCAGAGACTTCAGCGCATGATCATCACCAACGGCTACAATGTCTATCCCTCGCAGCTGGAAAACATCATCGACAGCTGTCCCGAGGTCTCCTACAGCTGTGTTATCGGCGTAAAGGATCCGCGCAGGATGCAGCGCGTCAAGGCCTTTATCGTCCCGGCGGACGGCGTGGAGCCGTCCGAGGAGCTGAAGGAAAAAATCATGGAGCAGCTGCGGCTCCACATTGCCAAATACGCCCTCCCGAGGGAGATCGAATTCCGCGCGGAGCTGCCAAAGACCCTTGTGGGCAAGGTGTCCTTCCGCCAGCTTGAGCAGGAGGAGGAGCAAAAGGAAAAGAACGCGGAGGGCGGAAAAGTATGAAGTTGCAATGGTACGGTACGGCAGCGCTTCTGGTATTCGATGAAGCGTTCGCCATCGCCTTCGACCCGTTTCTGGGAATCAGGCAGGGAGACCTCCATCCGGAGAGGATAATCGAAGTAGAGGGCGGAACACTGGCACTCGTCTCGGATGTGTTTGTCACGCATGGACACTTTGATCACATCATCCAGATTCCGGCATTATATTCCGGCGGGAATGCGGTCATCCACGCCACTAAAACGCCATGCGAAACGTTAAGAAATCATGGAGTTCCGACAAAACAGCTTGACATTATTACGCCCGGCGGTTATTATACGGTAGGGAATTTTGAAATCACCGCCTGTCAGGGACGTCACTGTCAGTTTGACGCGTTGCTGGTGGTCAGGACGGTGCTTCGTTATCTGAAGCCCGGCAATCTCAGACACGGGCTGCGGCTGCTGCGATGCAACAAGGAGTACCCGGAGAACGGGGAGATCCTCTTCTATGAGCTGAAAAGCGGGGGAAAACGGCTGCAGATCATGGGAAGTATGGGGCTTGACGGGGATACGGAATACCCCACAGGAGCGGATCTGCTGATTCTACCCTATCAGGGAAAGAGCAAGCCGGAGCAATATGCCGCGTCGCTGGTGGAACGGCTGCGACCGAAGGCGGTGCTGCTTGATCATTATGACAACAGCTTTCCGCCGATGACGTCGCGGATTCGCACGGCGCAGTTTGAGAAGCTGCTGCGCGAGAAGTATAAAATTCCCTGCCGTGCCATGGAGCGCGGAACAACATACGACATGGAGGAGCTGACCCTATGAGCAAGGAAACAAGAGAGATGAAGGCACAGGC
>ONDC01000093.1 GCA_900316495.1 uncultured Eubacteriales bacterium | reverse complement strand
ATCATGATGCGCTGCTTCTGCCCGCCGGAGATGCCGCCCTGTCCCTCGCTGATAAAGGTCTGCATCCCCATGGGCATGGCGCGGATGTCGTCCGCGATGCCCGCCTTTTCCGCGGCGTCCCAGGCGTCGTCGAGCGAAAGGTGGGGCGCGGAGACGGTGATGTTGGAATAAATGTCCCCGTAGAAGAGGCTGCCGTCCTGGGTCACCACGCCCATCTTGCGGCGCAGCGAACCGAGGTCAAGGGAGCGCAGGTCCTTGCGGTCGTAGTAGATCGCGCCCTTTTCCGGCGTCTCAAAGCCGAGCAGGAGGCGCAGAAGCGTCGATTTGCCGCAGCCCGTCTTGCCGACGATGGCGACGTACTCGCCTGACCTGATCTTCAAGTTCAGGCCGTTTATCACATAGGGCTGCGTGTCGTAATAGCGGAAGGAGATATTGGCGAGCTCGATACTGCCGGAGAGCTTCGTCACGATCTCCCGACCCTCCGCCGTTTCCGGCTCCGTTTGCAAAATCGGCTCTGCCATCTCCAGAATCGGCTTGATCTGCGCGGCGGAGGTGGCGATGCCGGAAAACGCGGTAAACGCGCCCGTGACCGTGCCGTAGGCGGCGGTGAAAGCGAGGTAGGCCGAGGGGCTGACGCCGCTGGTCGCTGCAAGATAATATAGAAGGACCGTGCCGAACAGGGAGACCGCCAGCGTGATGGCCGAATTGATCTTCAAAAACAGCGGCGGGTTATATTCGATTTCCGCGCCGGAGGCGTAAATCTTCGCCCATTTCGCAAAGGCGCGCTTCTCCGCGCCGGAGAGCTTGATTTTCTGGATGCCGGAAAGGATAGCGTAGCTGACGCCGGATTCCTCCGCGGCGCCCTTCATGTATTCCCGCGCCTCTTTCACTTTCAGAAAGCCGGTCAGCACCGTGACGGCGACCATCACGAGATTGACGGCCAGCGCCGGGAAGCCCAGCGCCGGGGCGTAGGAGAAGATTTGATTGATGTAAAGAAGCGATATAATTGCCGTAACGCCCGTGGAGAACACGCCGCCCAGCAGAAGCGTACAGAGCTTGTTGACCGCTCCCGAGCGGCTTGCCAGCTCGCCGGCGCTGTACCTCCGGAAGAAGGGCGTGGGCAGGCTCATGAGCCGCGCCATCATCGCCGCCTCCATCGGCACCGCGACCTTGGTCTGAATCCTCGCCATGGCGAGCTCCCGCGACGCCGTGAGGAGTTGGGAGGAAACGAGGATGCACAGCATAAAGAGCGCGGTGCTCCACAGAATCAGGCTGTTCCCGCTCTCCAGCACAAAGCCGGACAGGGTTTTGGTGATGTGCGGAATCAGAATCCCGACGCCAGTTACCAAAAGCGTCAGCCCGATCACCATGGCGAAGTCCGCCCAATTCAAGCAGCCTTTCATATAGGAGAGAAGGTCCGGTATCCCGATTTTCTTCATCGGCAGCGGCTTGTAGAAGCAGATCGCCTCCGGGGAGAGCTGCTCCGCTGCCCGACTCTTTGCCGTGACCTTTTTGCCGTCCGCGTCCTGCCAGAAGTAGCCGCCGTACTTTTTCGGCAAAAGCACCACGGGCAGTCCGCTGTCCTTGTAAAAGGCCATGATCGGGCCGAAGGAGGATTTATACCAATCCTCAGAGAGAGTGATTGGGCGATACATGAGTCCGTGGGGCTTCAGCGCGTAGTCAAGCTGATCCTCCATCGTTTCCACGCTGCGGGGGATCTCCACCGGCTTCACGCCGTAGTATTTCAATAGCTCGTCGATGGCCGCCCTGGTGACGACGCGCCTGTCGCGCATCTCTCCCGCACCGCGTTTCCCGACGACGGACGCCATCTCAAAGATCGAGTCCTCAAAGGCCTCCTGATCGCGCTCCTTGCGGAGCCGGATCTGTTCGTCGAATAAGCCCATGGTACACCCCCTTCCTTAATCGCTGGTAATGAGTTCCGTGTAATAGCCGCCCTTTTTGAACAGCTCCTCGTGCGTCCCACGCTCTACCACCTTGCCGTGGTCAAGGACGATGATCTCGTCGCAGTCGCGGATAGTGGAGAGCCTGTGGGCGATGATGATGCAGGTGACACCGCGCTCCTTGACCGCGTTTGTGACCTCATATTCCGTTCTCGCGTCCAGGGCGCTCGTCGCCTCGTCCATAATGACGATGTGCGGGTCCTGCGCCAGCACGCGGGCAATCTCCAGCCGCTGCCGCTGACCGCCGGAGAGGTCGCGGCCTCCCTCGGTGATTTTACCCTGATAGCCGCCGGGCCGGGCCATGATATCGTCGTGGATCTGGGCGTCCCGCGCCGCTAAAATGACCTCGAAGTCCTCGATGGAGTCGTCCCACATTTTGATGTTGTTTGCGATGCTATCGTTAAAGAGGATGATATCCTGATCCACCACGGCGACGCTGCCGGTGAAAACGGCGCGGTCGATCTCTGAAATGGGCTTGCCGTCAAAGAGAATCTCGCCGCTCCACGGCTGATAGAGGCCCGATATGAGCTTGGAGATCGTGCTTTTCCCGCAGCCGGAGGCGCCCACAAGGGCGACTCTTCCACCCGGCTTGAGGTTCAGCGAGAAGTTTTCTATGAGCGGCGGGTCGAGCTTGGAATAGCCGAAGGTGACATTTCTCAGCTCTACCGCGCCAGTAAGCTTGTCGTAATCCTCGTCCTCGCTGACGGGCGCGTCAGAGAAATAGGGATCCTCCGGGTACTCCATCACATCCTGCACGCGCTCCATCTGCGTCCGCATCTCCTGCAAGGTCTGTCCCGCGGTGACCAGCGTCATGGCGGGGCTCAGGAAGGAGGCAAGGAACGACTGGAACGCTGTGACCATGCCGAGGGTGAACTCGCCGCGCATACACAGCCATATTCCCAGCACAAGCACCAGCGCGTTTGCAAGGGTGGTGATAAAGGCGGGAATGATGCCGAGGTACTGATTGAGCCTTGTGTACTTCGTGTTCTGTTCATTGACGGAAGCCTGATAGCCCGCCCAGCGCTGGAAATATCCGTTCTCCGCGCCGCTGGCCTTGATGGTCTCTACCATGCGGATGCCGGACACGGTGGCGCTCATCAGCTTGCCGGCGTCCCGTGTCTGCACACGGGTAATGTTGACGCGCTTTTCGGAGATAACCCGGCTCATGACGATGTTGATAAGGATACTGACAAGACCTACCAGCGTCAAAAGCGGACTGTAGCGCAGCATCACGACGAGGTAGAACACCATCATCACAGCGCTGAGCGCCAGAGGCGTCAGCGTATTTACCAGTTGCTCGGCGATGGTCTCATTGGCCTTATGCCGTGTCAGGAGATCGCCCGCCATGCGCTGGGAGAAGAACTCCATCGGCATTTTGAGAACCTTCCACATGAAGGAGCCGCTGCCGACGACCGCCATCTTGCCGTTTATTTTCAGTGAATAGACCGCTCTGATCGCCGCAACAAAGACCTGCAGCAGACTCACCGCCGCGACGAGCGCGATAAAGGGCATCAGAAGCTCGCTGTTTTCACCGGTCAGCAGCCGGTCCATGAAAAAGCGGGAGAAGGCGGGGTTCAGAAGCGTAAACACATAGCCGATGATGCTCGTCAGCATGACGAAGGCCATCGCCGCGCCCGCGCCGGAAAGCCGCTTTCTTGCAAAGGCGAGGGTGCTTGTCCGTTTCCCGTCCGGCTCAAAGTTCTCCGTCGGCGTAAAGACCATGACGATGCCGGTGAACGCCTTGTCGAACTCGTCCATCGTGACCTTTACGCTGCCCCGGGCGGGGTCGTTTATGCAGGCGTGGTTCCCGCGAAATCCGCAGAGCACCACGAAGTGGTTGAGATTCCAATGGATGATGCAGGGGAAGGCACTGATCCCCTTGACGGCTTCAAGGCCCATGCGGTAGCCCTTGGCCTCCAGCCCATAGCTCCGGGCGGCCTTCATGACGTTGCCCGCCTTGGAGCCGTCCCGCGATACGCCGCAGTCCACACGAACCTGTTCCAGCGGCATCCACTTCCCGTAGTAGGCCAGCACCATTGCCAGACAGGCTGCGCCGCACTCCAGCGCCTCCATCTGCATGACCACCGGTACCTTTGCAGCTTTGCTCTTTCCGGGAGGACGGAAGTTTTTATCACGCATACGCTTCACCGCCTCAGTTAAAGAGCATATCTATAATCTGCGTGCTCTTATATCCCACGCTCGCCTCATAGCTGCCGTCCGGCAGATTGGCGTTTGCGATGGCAATGGGATTGCCGTTCTCGTCGCTGCCGACAGAGAGGACGGGCGTGGTTAGATCGCCCACCTTGACGTTCATGCCGACCTCCACATGGGAGGCTTTTTCCACGTCGTCAAAGCACAGGGTCAGCACGCCGCCGCGCACCTCCGCATCTCCCGCCGCGTAGCTCTCCACGGCTGTCACGCTGCTCCATATAAAGAGGCTTGCCAGCAGGAGGATCACCGCCGCCAGCACGACCCAGATCGCCGGGGAGTTGACATGCAGGTAATCCCGGAGCACTTCCGGCGAAGAGACGCGCTCCATGCTCTCTTTTCTGAATAACGGTTGTTCCATAACAGACTTCCTCTCCTGCCGATGTGTTTTTGCCTGGTCCAAGCGTATTTTCTCTTCGGCTTATTTGCTGCCGATATTCTTGATCGTCCCAAGCACCGCGCCGTAGCTGCCGCCCCTGTCGTCGCCCGCGCCGCTGCGCGCAAAAGCAACAAGCGTCATAAACAGGAGGTCGAGGTTTTGCTCGCGCGTCCAGACGCGATAAAAGCCCTGAATCGGGATAGCGCCCGCCACCTTGTGCTGCGCTGCGTCCTCCTCGTGAGGGTATTGGCTGGTCGTTTCAGCCACGGCGATTTCCGCTCCGTCCCGCAGGATACGGTATTTTTGACCGATCGCGGTGCTTTCGCCCGCCGTATAACTGCTTTCTACAGAAACGCCGCTTTCTTTGAGGTGCTTCCACACATCCACTCCGTCCAGCTCGAAGGTGTAGTGGTTATCCAGCAGGATACTGCCGCCCCAGTCCGTCGCTTCGTTGTGACCGACCATATGCGGCACTGTCCTTCCGTGTTCGCGGTCGATGAAGTCAAAGGCAATGGGCTGTGCAAGCGAGAACTTCGTCACCTTTGCCTCATAAAGCACGCGGCGGCTCGCGTCTTCAAGCCTGTGACCGAACTTGGGCGTGCCGATGTCGGTCAGGAAGTAAAGCTCCCGCTCTTCGCCCTGAATGGAGGGGGCGTAGCCGGTAAAGCCGCTCAACGCTCTTTGCTCCGCCGCCCGCTCCTGGCTCCGCTTTTCCAGGATTGTGGAAACGATGATAAACGCCAGAATGCCTGCGCCGACAGCGATGAAATAAACGCTGACGCCGCTTCCGTCCCGTGCGACCGCGGGATCATCCGGATCGTAAAGGACGGCGGTCTTCCTTCCGACTTTGGTGTTCCCGCTTCCCACGTTCAGCTCGCAGGTATAGGTCTTACCGTCCACGGTGTATTCCACCGTCGGATAGTAATAGGTGTCGTCGCCGCTCGTATCCATCCGCACCGAAACCACCGTACCCGTGGTTTTCACGAAGCCCTGCGACTGGAAAAAGGTGGTATAAATGCCGACGCATAGCGCGATCACCGCCAGAATTGAAGCAAAAAATTTCAGCTTCGGTCCTCTTAATGAAATCATAGTTCTCTGCCTCCGTGAATTTATGAATATATAATTGCGTCGCTAAGATACCGCATAGCGCAGATGGGCGAACTCCTCCGCCAGGCGCTCTGCCTTGTAGGGCTTGCGCACAAAACCGCTGGCCCGCATCTGGATCACGTCGCGGGCATAGTCCCATTCGGCAAACGTGGTGACAAAGATGACGTTGACCTCGGGATTGATCGTCTGCATCCGCATGGCAAAGTCCAGGCCCTCCCGTTTCGGGCCGCCCAGATCGATCTCGGTCAGCAGAACGTCGCAGCCCTCGCTCTTTGCGAGGGATAGCGCGGCCTCCGGGTCGCGGCAGCCGTGAATGACGGCGTCCGGCTTGATGGCTTTGACCTTGCGCTTCATATCCATCAGTCCCCACGGACTTCGGTCTACGCAGAGTATTTTCATTGAGATCCTCCTCGCTGTACATTTCAAAGGGAACGGCATAAAAATACAGAATAATGATACAATACGGAGCGTTCACAACCGTTACAAAATCCGGTCCATTTTCAAAAAAGCAAAAAAAATAAATCGGGGCGCGGCAGCGTCCCGATCCGTATCTATGAATTAACAGCTTTCATTTCCTGAAATAGAGTCTTCCGGTTGTCAGCTCAGCCCAACTGTACTCCGGCATATATGTCCCGTCAAATGCGTTGACCGCCTCCATATCTCCCTCCAGCATCCTGTAGTAGTCGCAGTCCACCAAATCCCGCCGAACGGCAAGCTGCCGCCGCTCCCGGATCAAAATATCCTCCATCCCGATTTCCCTAAGCGTTGCGCGGAGATCATGCAGAATCAGACGGATACGGGATTTTGCCGCTTTCATATCGCCGTCGTCCTCCCACAAGGCCGCGGCGATCTCCTCGGCGGTACAGGCGCTGCCCTCCCGGTCAATGAGGAAGGCCAGAAGCTCCTTGCTTTGCTTCCGCTGAAAGATAACCGGTTCACCGTTCCGGAACACCTCAAAATGCCCGAAGCAATGGACATGCAGCTTGTCCGCATTCGGACTGGCCTGCGGCAGATTCAGAAGATCCAGCTCCTCCCGCACCCGGTCGGCATAAACCGGCTTCACGATATAGCCGCTCGCATGGAGACGGAACGCATCCGCAGCATATTTGGGAAAGCCGGTGACAAAGATGATCCTCGTCTCTGGCGCGAGCTTTTTGAGCTCCACGGCAAAGGCAAGCCCGGACAACTCCGGCAGCTCGATATCGGAAAAGACCACGTCCGGCGTAAGGGCCTGCGACCGTATGGCCGTCAGGGCAGCCTCGCCGTCGGAATAATCTACGATCTCGGCGTTCGGCTCCGCTTCAGCGATGGCGTCGTGGAGAAGCCGGAGCGCTTTTGGCTCGTCGTCTATGGCAAATATCGTCATGTCGTTTTCACCTGTTTCTTTGGGATTTCAATCGTGACCACAGTACCCTTTCCCGGTTCGGACTGAATGCGGAAGGTACCGCCGCTTATCTGCTCCAGCCGATCCCGCACGTTGGTGATCCCGATGTGGTCGCGTCCGTCGTCGGCCAGCGCCGGCGCTTCCGGATCAAAGCCGGGTCCGTCGTCCGTGACGGTGATCGCATAGTGCTCCGGATACTCCCGCGTGGCGAGCTTCACGGTGCCCACGCCCCGTTTGCCTCTGGCGCCGTGGCGCACCGCGTTCTCGGCGATAGGCTGCAGGGTCAGCGTCGGCAGAGAGAAGTCCGTACAGGTAATGTCATATTCGATCTGCAGCGCGTCTTCGTAGCGGACCTTTTCGATGTCCAGATAGATTTTTGTGTGCTCCAGCTCCTGCTCAAACGGAATCTCTCCGTCGTCCTTGAGCGCGCTCATGTTGCCCTGGAGATAGCGGGAGAATTTGGCAGTGGTTTCCCCGGCTGCCTTTGGATCGTGATCGCAGAGGTACTGGATCGCGGACAGCGTGTTATACAGGAAATGGGGCTGGATCTGGCTGAGCATGATCTGCATCCGCTGCCGGGCCTTCAGATCGTCCTCATGGTCCTGCACGAAGCGCATATGCAGCCAGATGTAATAGAACATACTGCTGGCGACGATGGCGATGGTCAGAAACGTGACAGGCTGCCGATCACTATAGACCCTACCGTCCAAGTACACGGAGGCGAGGATCATCACAACGATAAAGATCGGAATCAGCTTTTCCTGCTTTCCTCCGGTCTGGTTATTACGAATGGATTGGACCAGCAAATCCCCGAGCAGAATAACGCTGACATAAAGACAGGTGAAGGCCAACGGGCCTCTGAAG
>ONDC01000025.1 GCA_900316495.1 uncultured Eubacteriales bacterium | reverse complement strand
GGCAAACACGTTGCAGGCAACAAAGAACAGCGCGCCGATGACCTTCGGGTCAAAGGGCATGAGTATGGCGCAGCACATCAGGAAGAACGCCAGCACGCCGGCGGCAGTCCACGCAAGCGCGGAACCGACAAAATTCAGCCAGAGCGTGCCGTGCGAATGAGGCGCGGCGCAGTAGAAATCCCTTGCCTTTGCCGAGCGCATGAAGTTGGTGATATAGAACACGGCAAGCACCGCAAAGAAGGATGCCAGCAGGAAAATGAATATAGGCGCTTCGCCTGTCTGGGATTCGAGCGTATCAGCCAGCGTGTAGGTGTGCGCGTATTCGTCATTGCGAAGTCCGGGAAGTACAAATCGCAGCGTGAGTATCGCGGCGATCACCGAATAAGCGATTCCAGGTGCGCGGAGCTGACGGAGTCCTTCAAAAAAGAGCGATTTTTTGAATACCGGCAGGTCTGCTTTTTTGAAATTCTTCAATAATTTCATTTGCATCTCATTCCTTTCTTTAAAATTATTATCTGTTCTTGTAGATAAAGACTTCTTCGAGCGAGAGCGGAAGGACGTTCATCAGCAGGGGATTTTTGGCTTTGAGTGCGCGCTCCACCTGCTCGCGGTCATTTTCATAGATAACCGTGGCGACCGTGCCGTCGCGGGTGAAGTCCACGATTTTCGCCCCGTCGAATGACACCGCGTCCTTCTCGAAGCGATCGGGGAAGGCGATCTGCACCTTGCAGAGAGAGGTCTTTGCCTCGTCCAGCTCGGATTGCAGAGTGATTCTTCCCTTGTGCAGCATGGCGATGGAATCGCACATATCGTCCACCTCGCGCATGGAATGGGTCGACATGATAACTGTCAGTCCCCTGTCCGCGACCGCTTCGCAGAGAATCTCCCGCATATCGTGGCGCTTGATAACGTCGAGTCCGTCGAAGGTCTCGTCGATGAGGAGGACGTCGGGCTTAGAGGCAATGGCGAGAATCAGCGCCGCCTGCCGCTTCATGCCCTTGCTCATGGAGCGGATGGGCTTCTTGCGGCTCGCGTCAAATTTCTCCGCAAGCTCGGCGTAGAGCTTTTCGTCAAAATTGGCGCGGCAGTTCTTGCAGAGCCTTGCCATGCTGTCCATGTTGGAATTAGGCATGAAATAGAGGTCGTCCGGCACATAAATGAGTCCCTTCCTGACATCCGGGCTTTCGGCAATGTCCCTGCCGTCAATGGAAATGCTGCCGCCGTCGAGCCGATAGACCCCCGACAACAGGCGCATGAAGGTGGATTTACCCGCGCCGTTGGAGCCGACCAGACCGAAAATGCTGCCGGTTTCCACTGTCAGCCCCACGTCGTCCAGCGCTATTAATTCGCCGAATTTCTTGGTCACATGAGTGGCGTTTATCATAAAGTGTTCTTCCTTTCGTTATTCATTATTAAGTCTTCATTTTTCAGTTTTCAGTTAGCGAGCGAATGCGAGCGCTCATACCCTCTTTCGACCGCGTCGAGAACGTCCTGCTTGGCGATACCCGCGTCAGCGAATTGGGAAGCCATCTGCTCAACGGATTCCAGCTTCTTCTCCAGCTCGGTTCTGAGCTTTTCCCTCGCGTCAGGGCTGACAAAACTGCCCTTGCCAGGAACGGCGTAGAGGATTCCCCTCCCCAAAAGGGCGGAATACGCCTTCTGCACCGTGTTGGGATTGGCGGCAATTTCAGTCGCTACCGCACGCACGGAGGGCATGGGAGAATCGGGTTGCAGAATGCCCGCTAAGATGAAGGCTTCGGTCTGGCGCACGATCTGTTCATAGACCGGCACGCCGCTGAGATTGTCTGTGGTATACATGAATGTGTCACCTCCGGATTAAGTGTTATGTGCCAACTAAGTGTATTAGTCTTATTAGTACAGTTACATCATACACTCGCTTTTTGATTTTGTCAAGGTTTTTTTCATTTTTTATAGGATTTTTTTATCAACGCTTTTTCCGGGGACGCCAAAAACCGTCCGGCAGTCTGATGCTACCGGACGGTTGTATTTATGCTCCGCGCTCAGCTGGCGCAGCTTCACGATGGTATTCCTACTCATCATTCTTCCAGAAGCGCCTTGATCTGCTCCTCGGTCATACCGCTCTGACGCCATTTCCGGACAAGGCTTTCCCTCAGAGATTTAGCTCCCTCGGCGCGACCCTCGGCACGACCCTCGGCGCGACCCTCGGCGCGACCCTTTTTCTCTCCAATGGAGATTCCTTCTGCCATTCCCTTGGGTATTCCTTCTGCCATTCCCTCGCGTCTGGCGCTGCCGAGAGCGCTGACTTCATCGTGCAGGCGCTTCTCACGGTAATAGGCTTCCATGCGTATCTGTTCATCCGCGCTCAGCTGGCGCAGCTTCACGATGGTATTCCTACTCATCATTCTTCCAAAAGCGCCTTGATCTGTTCCTCGGTCATACCGCTCTGACGCCATTTCCGGACAAGGCTTTCCCTCAGAGATTTAGCTCCCTCGGCACGCCCCTCGGCACGACCCTCGGCGCGACCCTCGGCACGACCCTTTTTCTCTCCAATGGATATTCCTTCTGCCATTCCCTCGCGTCTGGCGCTGCCGAGGGCGCTGACTTCATCGTGCAGGCGCTTCTCACGGTAATAGGCTTCCATGCGTATCTGTTCATCCGCGCTCAGCTGGCGCAGCTTCACGATGGTATTCCTGACCTCCGGAATCGCTGTTGTCTGTTGAATTGCCATCAGATCATCCTCCGTTTCCGCGTTGATCAGATGGAGCCAGTCCTCCATCTCCTTGTTCTTTTGCATGTTGTTGATCTTTTTCAGCTCAAAGAAGTGAATCGCAAACTTTTCCGACAGCACTTCATGCCGGGTTTCCTCCATCACCTTAAAGTGCGAATGATAATCCTCGCAGTCAAACAGGTTAAAATTGATGATATTCACACAATAGGTCGGCTTCAGCTCGGCGTATTCCTCACCTGTCTTTAAACCGCCGCTGTAAATCTTTGACCAGTAAAACAGCGTCCTCTCTCTGAAATCAAACTCGTAATTGACCTGCATCTCCACGTTGACGATTCTGTCATCCACGTTCAGGCGCAGATCAAGGCGGCTGAATTTCTGATCGTAGTATTCCGGCGGAATTTCCACATTCGCGATCTCGATGCTTTTGATGCTGTCTCTCGGAATCTCAAGAAGCGCGGATAGCATGGCGGCTATGATGTCGCTGTTCTTTTCGTCTCCGAATATTCTCTTGAAAATGACGTCCAGTTTAAGCTTGACGATAGGCTTTCCTTCGCTCATGGGTATCACGGCTCCTTACAGTATTATTATAGCCTGAAGGATTGCGTTTTGCAAGATGCTAATGAATTTATTTACAAATCCTCTTAGATATTTCATATTAAATAATTGTCAGAGAATGAAAGAATCTATTGAAAACGTAAGCGCAAGGTGATATAATATCAACGTAAAACGCTTTGCTGTTCCGTACAGCAAGCAAAGATAAAGGAGTTTGATCATATGGCTTCCACCACGAAAAAGCGGAACGGGACGCTGGAATTCATGCGCTTCGTCTTCTGCATGACGATTTTATTTTATCACATCGGCAAGTACACCTATGGCTCGCCTTCGCTCAACAAGGGCGTTTTCATCGCCCTGTTTCCACACGGCGCGATGGGCGTGGAATTCTTCTTCCTGCTCACCGGCGTATTCCTTGCAGCAAGCCTTGACAAGCAGCTTCAAAGAGCGGAGAAAAAAACCAACGTCTTTGCGGACACCGGCAAGTATCTCTGGAAAAAATACCTCTCTGTCTTCCCACAGCATTCAGTGGCGTTCGCCGTGCTGTTCGGCGTGATGGTACTCATTCATCTCGATATGCCCAACTGGTCGGCAGGGGACAGATTTCTCACCGCCATTCCCAATCTGCTGCTTCTCCAGATGACGGGATGGATGGGTTCCCCGCTCAATCACATCGAATGGTATCTCTCCGCCATGCTCATTGCGATCCTCATCGTTTACTTCCTCTGCCACCTGCATTTCAAGGTGGTCACCCGCTATATCGCCCCTGTCGCTTCTGTCGGGCTGCTCATCTGGATGTGCTGCGAATTTCCCTCGCTCACCGGCGTGACCCGTCCGATGGTCGTCTGTCCCGGCTTTTCCATCTACAAGGGGGACATCCGGGCGATTGCGGAGATTCTGCTCGGCACCTTCGCCTACAGTCTCGGAAGATACGGGCTTGCGCCGCTGACTGATAAGGCGGGTAAACCTGTTCGGATTCTGCTGACAGTGCT
This sequence comes from uncultured Eubacteriales bacterium, assembly GCA_900316495.1. Lineage (GTDB taxonomy): Bacteria > Bacillota > Clostridia > Oscillospirales > Acutalibacteraceae > RUG762. The sequence goes on along the minus strand of ONDC01000025.1, from coordinate 16,350 downwards.
GGAATGGGTGATGTATGTCGGCGCTGTTGTGATTACACTGCTTACACTGCCCTATGGCTGGGAATACGGCGCGTTGGCGTTCATCTTCGGCGGCGTGCTGCTCTCCTTCAGCGGTCTGACCTGTTCCGGCAGTCTGTTTGACAACAACGTCAGCTACTTTCTCGGAAAAATCACCCTTCCCATCTACCTTTCTCAGCTTTCCGCGATTTACGCCGTCAATTATTACCTCAAGGACTACGACAACGGTATGAAGACATGGGCGATCATCGTCCTGACGGTTATCAGCTCCGCCATTACGATGTTCGCGGGCGACGCCCTTTTCGGTCTCTTTGCGAAAAAGCGGAAGGACTCGGTGCCAAAGGCGGCATGATCTTTTTCTGATATTCCCCCAAAATGCTTCGTGCGTTCTCCGCCAGGATGCCCGAAGCATTTTTTATGAATTTATGAACATGCAGAAAATCCCTTGCAAATGCAAGGGAGGCATGCTATAATACATTTCAATCTATCCGCAAACAGGCGGAACGTATGATTCTGGGCTATTTATCAAGAGAGGAACTGAAGCAGCAATGAACAGAAGAGGTAATCTTGTCTCCTACAGACCCGACGTCAAGGTGCTGGACGCGACCATCCGGGACGGCGGTCTGGTGAACAATTTCTATTTTGACGACGAATTCGTCCGCGCGCTGTATCTCGCCAACGTGAAGGCAGGCGTGGACTACATGGAATTCGGCTACAAGGCGTCGAAGGACATCTTCTCCCCCGACAAGTTCGGCAAGTGGAAATTCTGCGACGACGAGGACATCCGCGCCATCGTTGGCGAAAACAACACCGACCTGAAAATCTCCGTCATGGCGGACGTGGGAAGAACCGACTTCCGGCGCGACATCAAGTCGCGTTCCGAGAGCGTCATCGACATGGTACGCGTGGCGACCTATATCAACACCATCCCCGCCGCGCTGGAAATGGTCGAATACTGCCATGCGCTTGGCTACGAAACAACCATCAACATCATGGCGATCTCCAACGCCAGCATCTTTGATATTGACGGCGCGCTGGACATGATCTGCCAGAGCAGCGTCGACGGCATTTACCTTGTGGACAGCTACGGCTCGCTCTATCCCGAACAGATCGGTCAGCTCACCGAAAAATACCTCGCCTATACGGAAAAGGCGGGGAAATACTTAGGCATTCACGCCCACAACAACCAACAGCTTGCCTTTGCCAACACCATTGAATCCATGTCGCTCGGGGCGAGCTACCTTGACGCCACCGTCAGCAGCATGGGCAGAGGCGCGGGCAACTGCGCGATGGAGCTGCTTCTCGGCTTCTTCAAGAACCCGAAGTACAACCTCTCCCCCATTCTCAACTTTATTGAAAAGTACATGGTTCCTCTCAAGGCGTCCGGCGTGGTGTGGGGGTTTGACGTTCCCTACCTGCTCACGGGGAGACTCAATCGCCACCCTTCCTCGGCAATTGAATTCATCCGCGACAAAAAGACCTGTTACGCCGACTTCTATCAGGAGCTTCTGGACAGGGAATAAGCAGCGCAACAAAAGAAATAATCCGTGCGATTCACCGATGACGGCGTGAGTGGCACGGATTTTTTTATCCCGTTTCGCGTGGTTTCCATGTGTGTATTCCCTGCATAGCAAGGTGAAAATATCCGCATGAATCCGGATTGACTTTGGCGGGCGCCAATGCTACAATAAGGATGAGGTGATTATATGATTGTTTATTTTTCCGCCACGGGCAACAGCAAATATGTGGCCAAGCGAATTGCCAGAGCATTTGACGACACCGCCGTTTCCATTGAAAAGCAGGACGGGAGCATCACCCTCCGGGAAAATGAAATTCTCGGCATTGTCACCCCCGTACACTGGTGGCAGCTTCCCCTACCGACCAGAGAATACCTGAAGAAGCTGAATCTCACAGCGGCCGGACAGCCCTACACCTTCATTGTCGCAACCTGCGGCACCACGCCGGGGTGTGTGTTTTCCGACGCGGAGAGAATACTGCAAGAGAAGAACATCCGGTTGAACGCCGGATTCAGCGTAAATATGCCAGACACCTGGACGCCGGCATTCGATCTGAGCGATCCCGAAAGGGTAGCAAGGAAAAACGCCGACGCGGAGGAGATCATTGACAGCGTCATCGCCGGCATTGAAAGCCGGACAGAGGGCAATCACATGAAGCGAACGCTGCCGCATGCCGTGCGGGTTCTTTCCGAACCGTCCTTCGACAGAGCAAGAAAAACCAGCCGTTTCTACGTCGAGGACACCTGCAGCGGTTGCGGTCTGTGCGCGAGGAAATGCCCCGTACAGGCGATCAGGATCAAAAACAGAAAGCCCGTCTGGGTCAAGGAGCAATGCGCGCTTTGTCTGCGGTGTCTGCACTGCTGCCCGAACTTCTCCATACAGTACGGCAAAGGGAAAACCAAAAAACACGGGCAGTATAAAAACCCCCACGTCAGGATATAGCGCCGCGCCGGCACGTCCATGACGCCTTAACCTGAATATAGAAGTACGGCGGGCTGTGAGAGATACACTGTCCGCCGTACCGTTGTTTCTCAGTATTTATCCGCGAAGATCATGTAAATCGTGTTGGGACCGCCGTGGGTCGCGGTAGTACAGTTGGTGACGCTCTCCACAACCTCTTCAAACTTCCCGAATTCCTTCAGCCTGCGGTGCATATTGTCGATGAGCTTCCTGTTGTCGCTGGTATAGCCGATGATCACGCGCCTGAAATCCGCATACTTCTCCGCCAGATCAAGGACATAGTCCATGTACTGATTCTGCACGCTCTCCACCGAGCCCCGGAACTTCTTGGGAGCGGTGATAATGCCCTTTTCGTCGATGTGCATCATCGGATAGAGCTTGAGCAGATTGGCGCCGAACGCTACCAGCATGGAGCAGCGTCCGCCCTTCGCGGCGTAATTCATGCCTCCAAGGAGGAAGTTGGTGCGCACATGCGGCACCATGGCGGCGATCTCGCGGCTGATGTCCTCCGCGCCCATCCCCGCGTCGCGAAGCTCGGCGGCGCGGATCGCCATCAACGCCTGCGCGCCGGTGAGGGTATAGGTGTCCACCGAATAGACCGAGGTGCCGTATTTCTCCCTGATTTCCTCCGCGGCGGTCAGCGAGTGATGATAGGAGGAGCTGAAAACCGAATTCATCGCGATATGCACAATGTCGCAGCCCTGCTCTGCGAACGGCCGGAAGAACTCATAGTAATCGTTGGGCGTACACGCGGCGGTCTTGGGCACCTGCTTGTGCTCGTCGAAGAATCGGAACAGATCGTGCGGCTGGCACTCATAAAAATCCTCGTAGCTCTTGTCGCCGAGCGTGATGTGGAAGGGGATCATGGCGTCGATATGGAATTTTTTCAGATTCTCCGGGCGCAGATCGCTTCCTGTATCGGTTGTGATTACGACTTTGTTTGACATTTTTACAATTACCTTCTTTTCATCATTTGTGAGCGTTTACAGCACATCGGGTTCTTATTCTATTATTCTATCAGATTTGACGGGCGACTGCAAGACCTTGTTAAAAAAACTTAAAATATTTCCCTGAATATTGAAACTATTGAAAGTTTGTGGTATAATTTTAATAAAAGTCGATTACCACAGGAGGGCAACGTGACGATGCAGCAAAAAAATTCACGTAAACAGGAGTGGATCCGTCTTCTGCTGATGCACGCGACGCTGCTTGCGGCGATCCTGCTGTATATGTTCGTCCTGGTGAAGACGGAGATATACTGCCCGATCCGGTACGCCACCGGCATCCCCTGTCCGGGCTGCGGCATGTCCCGCGCCCTGGGCTGCCTTCTGCGGCTGGATATTCCCGGCTCGCTGCGCTGCAATCCCGCGCTGATCCCCTGTCTGATCGCGCTCTTCTTCCTCGTCAACCGCGAAACGATTCTGCTGGAACGGCTGAGCATGAGGCTGAAGGATACGGTGATCACGGTTGGTCTGGGCATAACGATCGTCGTCTATCTTGTGAGATTGGCTTTTTTTGGGATACCGTAATCTGTACGGGACAGGAGTATTCATGAAGTAAGGAAAAGGAGACGACAAAGAATGTCAAACAATCAGTACGGAGGAAACGCCTATGAGAGCGAGGAGGAGCGCCTGGAAAAGGAACGGCTCCGCAGACAGAAGACCGCGTTGGTCGACCGATTTCTGGTGCTGAACCAGAACGATCTGCCCGACGACAAAATCCCCATGCTGCGGGAGAACATGCTTCACTGCTCCCTCCGGAAGCTCTCTGAGATTCAGAGCCTCACCTGCCGCAGGGTGGACAATATGCAGTTCATTTCCTTCATGCTCGGCTGGTCAGGCATTGACCGGATGCTGTTGGGAGAGCTGGGCATCGGGCTTCTCAAGCTCTTCACCGGCGGCTGCTGTGGTGTGCTGATGGTCTACGACTGGCTTGCCATGCCCCACAAAACGCGCTATTACAATTACATTGAGGTCATGAGCGTGATGGATTACGACGATTACAAATACAACGGATGATCCCTTACATACCCCGCCGCAGGGCAATGTCGCCAACTTAAGCCCTATTGCACAGGAACGTACACTTAATTCAGAAGCAGGCACGTCTTGCACTCCCTCCGCCGCCAAAGGCGGCACCTCCCTCAAAGAGGGAGGCAATGATCAGCAAGCTGACAATGATCAGCAAGCTGACAATGATCAGCTTGCTGACGGTGACTGCGTGAGCGCCCCCGGCGCAAGGTTCATCTTTCAGAATCACCTTAAGCTGATGACATTGAGACGCAGGGTGACAATTTCCCGATGAAAAGAACACCGTACAGACCGGAGCTTTCCGTATTCCGGCATGTGCGGTGTATTTTTTTCCTTGTTTACGCCCCGAAAACGTCGAGCGGAGAGGTCTCCTTCTCGAATTTGTCGCGGGTATCGATGAATCGGATCGCCTTGCCCGTGCCGAGGGCAATACAGATTTCCGGGTCCTGCGCAACCGCCACATTGAGCTTGGTTCGCTCGGCGATCAGCCTGTCAATGCCGTACAGCTTCGCCCCTCCCCCGGTGAGGGTAATGCCGCCGTTGGTCAGAAGATCGCCGGCGAGCGCGGGGGGCGTTTCCTCGAGCGTGCGCTGAACCGCCCGACAGATGCGGACGGCAGGCTCCTCAAACGCCGCCATAATATCCTCGGAATTGAGCCGTATCATGTGAGGCATGCCGGATCTGAAATGCCTGCCCTTGACAGTGACCGTCAACAACGCGTCCCGCGGGACAACGCAGCCGATCTCCCGCTTGAGACGTTCGGCGGTCTGGGGACCGATCAGCAGGTCATACTGTCGCAGGATGAAGTCAATGAGGGCTTCATTGAAGGAATTGCCGGCATAATTGATCCAGTGGGAGGCGGCGGTGCCGTTGACCGAAATGACGCCGATGTCAGTGGTACCGCCGCCGATGTCGCAGACCATACAGCCGCGCGGCTGGGAAATATCCAGACCGGCGCCGAGCGCGGCGGCGACAACCGTCTCGATGAGACAGACCTTGCGCGCGCCGGCAGCGCGAAGCGATTCCACCACCTCGCGCTTTTCCACCTCAGAGACGCCGGACGGCACACACACCACGACCCGCGGCATAAAGATCCGATTGCCGCAGACCTCGCGCACATATGCGGTCAGCATCGTCTCGGTGAGATTGAAATTGTGAATTCTCCCGTACTGCACAGGACTGACAACCGCGACGTGTTCAGGGGTACGTCCGAGCATCTGCCGCGCGTCGGAGCCGAACGCCAGTATTTCATCAGTATCCCTGTCCACCGCCACCAGCGTCGGCTCGGAAAGCGCGATCCGCCTTCCGGGAGTGAAAATCTTGACAGCGGACGACCCCAAGTCGATACCGACGTCCATTCCGATCTTTAATTTCTTCATACACAACCCCCATAACACACAAGAAGCACAGCCCCGTCAGGTAAAAAACCGTCGGCCGTTGCGGTATAATTCCCGCAGCAGCAGAATACTCATGTAGGGACACGCTTCATCAAGCGGCAGCGGTCGATGCCGCGTTTCAGGCAAAAACCCGCAGCCAGACAATGAACCCGACAAGGGCAAGCTGCGCGATCATGATGGCGGGAATGCCGATCATGAACTTGGGGTGCTGCGTCTTGTGCCGTATTGTCTGCATGGTGAGATACATTGCCACCGAGCCGCCGAGCGCGGAGATCAGAAGCAGCTGCGCCTCGGGTATGCGCCAGTACTTCGGGGAATCCTTAGGCACATTGGCAAGCGCCTTGTCGCGCACCGTCTGATAGACCGCGAACAGGCTGATCAGCACGAGATGAACCGCTAAAATGACAAAACAGATTCTGACAGCAACGTCAGAGAATGAACCCTCAAAAAAATCCATTTGCATAGATAGCTCCTTTTTTACAATTTATACATTACTGTACTGTACAATAGTAGTATAATTAAACTAATAAGTCAAGTCGATTTTTGTAAATATCCGTCAGAAGGATTTTTTTGCAGATAAAAACCATTATCGGAGGAATGAACACTTGCAGGCAAAACAGGCAAAACAGACAAGACAAACCAAACAGACAAAAAAATCCGGCGTTCTCTTTTACGCCGTCATCGCGCTGCTCACCGTTGGCATCATCGCGCTCGGCTCGCTCCCCTATATCATGAGCCGGAAGGGCGAGGAGGTTACGCCCGGCAAAAGCACGGGGGAATATCCCCCCAACGGCGAGGGAGTGGATCAATACGGCAGACCCGCCGCCAACGGACAGGAGATGCGCGGGGTGTGGATTGCGTTCTTCAATCTGAAGGGCGTTGACAAGGCGATGATCGACGGGATGGTCGCCCGCTGTAAGGAAAACGGCATGAACACCATTTTCTTCCACGTCCGTCCCTTTTGCGACGCGTTGTACGCGTCGGACTATTATCCGTGGTCGCACCTTGTGACGGGCACGCAGGGAGTCGCGCCGGCGGACGGCTTTGACCCCCTTGCCTACGCGGTGGAGGCGGCTCACCGCGAGGGGATCGCCCTTCACGCGTGGCTCAATCCCCTTCGCGTCATGAGGGATGACGGAAGCATTCCCCCGTCGCTGTCGGACGACAATCCCTACAACGTCTGGCGCAACGACAGCAGCCCGGACAACGACATCTGGGTGATCGACTACAAGAAGGGCAAATACCTCAATCCCGCCGTTCCCGAGGTGCGGGAATATATTGTCAACGGAACGAGAGAGATCGTGGAGCGCTACAACGTCGACGGTATTCACTGGGACGATTATTTCTATCCCGCCTATGACGAGAGCTTTGACGACAGCGCGTCCTATAGCGCCTATAAGGAGCAGGGCGGCAGGATGTCCCTTCTCCAATGGCGGACGGACAATATCAATCAGCTGGTGAAGAGCGTTTACAGCGCGGTGAAGTCCGCCGACAAAAGCTGCGTTTTCGGCATCAGTCCCGCGGGCAATGTGGACAACTGTCTGAGAATGGGCGCGGAGGTCACCCGATGGGGCAGCGAAGAAGGCTTCGTCGATTATCTGATGCCGCAGGTCTACTTTTCCAGCGAGAATTCCGTCTGTCCCTTCGAGCCTACCTGCCGCAAATGGGACGCGCTCATCACCTGTCCCGACGTGAAGCTGTACATCGGACTCGCCCTCTACAAGGCGGGCACCGACGCGGACAGAGGACAGTGGCTCAAGGCGGACGATATGATGATGAACCAGATTCTGTACACCCGCAGCGACGCGCTCAACGCCGACGGCTTCGTCCTGTTTTCCTATGACGACTTCGGCAAGGAAAGCAAAGCGGAGGAAATGAAGAATCTCAGATCGGTACTCAACTGAACACAAAACGAAAAAACTTGACAAATACGCCGCGCCGGTGGTATAATGGCAAATTGATCATCGGATGACATTCAGGAAGGGAGGGAGCGAGTGTGAAGCGGATACCAATCACGCTGGAAATCGCCGCCGTGACCGACATCGGCAGACGACGCGCCTGCAACGAGGATAATTTCTTTGTCAACGGGGCGTTCATCGACCATTACAAGGTGTCGGCGGAGCGTTTTGAATCTGTCGATACGGAGGAAGTGCATGTGCTGGCAGTCTGCGACGGCATGGGCGGTCTGGACGACGGCGAGGTCGCCGCAATGACAGGGGTCACCACCCTCTCGGATTACGCCGACGAGCTTCAGGCGATCCGTACCTACGAAGACGCCTCCTTCACCGCCAACCGCATTATCCGCACCGCCAATGACCGTCTGCTCAAGCGCATGAAGAAGCACGGCAAAAAAATGGGTTCCACCTTCGCCATGCTGGTGGCTTCGGTCGACTGCCTTTACGCCTGCAACCTCGGCGACAGCGAAATCTATCTCAAGACCCGCTTCGGCATGGAGCGTCTGAGCAAGCCGCAGACCGTCGCGCAGGAGCTGGTGGACAGAGGCGCGATCTCGGAAAATCAGGCAAACCACTCCTATGCCCGCAATCAGCTCTCCAAATACCTCGGTATGGAAAACACAAGGATGCTCAAGCCGAACGAATCGAGCGCGGAGCTGCGCACGGGCGACATTCTGCTCATCTGCTCCGACGGGGTGTCCGACGTGCTGCCAGGTCATTCGATCTACGCCAGTCTCAACTCCGAGCGCCCCGTCAAGGAAATCGCGGATATTATCATCGAAAAAGCCCTCCGCAAGGGCGGCGGCGACAACCTCACCGTGGTCATCGCCCGCGTGCTGGACGACGGCAGGATCGCCAGACTCCGCCGACATCTGGGAATCATTCTTGGCGTCACCGCCGGCGTCGTCATACTCACCGCCATTTTCCTTGGCATGCTCTGAGCCGCTATACAAATTATACAACCGCATCCGTACTGACTGGATAATTTTTTCCGAGATGGTATATCTTTGCGGTCGAGCGAAAATTCCTGTTGACTTTTGGATTTTAAGCCATTAAAATATCATTAAATCATGCAATCAGCATAATCAATATTAATGGGTGCAATTATCCCGCTTGTGAGGTCATGGCATTGGGTAGCGTGATAATAGCCTGCAAGGACAGCGCGATGTGCGACAAGCTGGCGCATACGCTTGCCGCCGCCGGCATAGAGGTTCTGGGAACCGCGACAAAGGGCGCTTCCGCTTTGCAGAAGGCAGCCAGATATTACGGCGACCGCGGCGTGCTGCTGTGTTCCTACGCGATGAGCGACATGACCGCGTCCGAGCTTTTCCGCATTATGCCGGAGGGCTTCGAGATGGTCGTGCTTCTCTCGGCAAGGCAGCGTGCGATCTTCGGCGGCGGAGAAATGCTCTGTCTCGATATTCCCATCAACCGCAGCGATCTTGTCAATACCCTCCGCATGCTCACGGAGCCGCAGAAACCCGCGTCCGTCAGACCGGAGAAGCGAAGCGAAGGCGACAGGGAGATCATCGCAAGGGCAAAGGCGCTGCTCATGGAGCGCAACGGCATGTCCGAGCCGGACGCGCACAGATTCCTGCAAAGGCAGAGCATGAATTCCGGACAGTCGCTTGTCAGCGTCGCACTGAATATTCTGAATGGAGTTTTGTAAATGTTTTCTTCGTCATGTATTGCGACAACTGAATATGCAACAGCTCTTTTTCAAAGTTAGTCCGTAAGGGGGTAGCAATTCATTTGCTATTCCCTTTTTTATTACGCAGGGGGGATTCATAAAAGATGAGATTTACCAAAATGCACGGCATCGGCAACGATTATATTTACGTCAACTGCATGGGCGGCATGGACTTCGACCCTGTGCAGACCTCGGTGCGGCTGAGTGGCAGACACTTCGGGGTAGGCTCCGACGGACTGATCCTGATCTGTCCGTCCGACACAGCCGATTTCCGCATGCGGATGTTCAACGCGGACGGCTCCGAGGGGAAAATGTGCGGCAACGGCATCCGCTGCTTTGCCAAGTACGTCTACTGCAAGGGGCTGACCGACAGGACGGTCATCACGATCGAAACCCTCGCCGGCGTCAAGACCGCGTGGCTCACCGTGGAAAACGGCAACGTCACCGCCATCCGCGTGGATATGGGAAGTCCGGTTCTGACGCCGTCCCGGATCCCGGTGCTGTTTGAAGGCGAACGCATGGTGTCGCAGCCGATGGAGACGGAAGGAAAGGTCTGGCACGTCACCGCCGTTTCCATGGGCAATCCCCACTGTGTCACCTATGTGGACGACGTGGACTCCCTCGACCTTGAAAAAATCGGTCCGGGATTCGAGCATCATCCGCTCTTTCCCGAGCGCGTCAATACCGAATTCGTGCAGCCTGTCGACGAACGCACCGTGAAAATGCGGGTCTGGGAACGCGGCTCCGGCGAAACATGGGCGTGCGGCACGGGGGCATGCGCCGTGGCGGTCGCGTCCGTTCTCAACGGCGTGGTGACCTCTGACAGCGTCACCGTGCGTCTGCGGGGCGGCGATCTTCTCATCGAGTGGAGCCGCGCGGACAACACCGTCTATATGACCGGTCCCGCCACCTTCGTCTATGAGGGTGAAACGCTCGCCTGAGCAGGGCGGAAAAGACAACCAGAGCATCAATCCCAAGGCGGGAAACGCCTTGAAAATTATTGGAGGTATGAGAATGTTCAGAATCAACGAGAATTTCGTCAGGCTGCCGCAGAGCTACCTGTTTTCGGACATCGCCAGAAGAGTGGCGGCGTTCACCGAGGCAAATCCCGACAAGCCGGTCATCCGTCTGGGAATCGGCGACGTGACACGTCCCCTTGCGCCCGCCGTGGTGACCGCCATGCAGAAGGCGTGCGCCGAGATGGGCGAGGAAGCCACCTTCCGCGGGTACGGTCCCGAGCAGGGCTATGCCTTCCTGCGGGAGGCCATTGTGGCGCACGACTACCGTGCAAGAGGAATCGACATCCAGCCTGACGAGGTATTCGTCAGCGACGGCGCGAAGTCCGACACCGGCAACATCGGCGACATCTTCGGCAGCGACAACGTCGTAGCGGTCTGCGATCCGGTCTATCCCGTCTATGTGGACACCAACGCCATGGCGGGCAGAGCCGGATGTCTGGGAGCGGACGGACGGTGGGACAACCTCGTCTACATGCCCTGCACCGAGGAAAACGGATTTTCCCCCTCCCTTCCAGAAAAGCGCGCCGACATGATCTACCTCTGCTTCCCCAACAATCCCACCGGCGCCTCCATCACCTATGACGGACTGCAAAAATGGGTGGATTACGCGCTGGAAAACGGCTCCGTGATTCTCTACGACTCCGCGTATGAGGCGTTTATCACCGAGGAGCTTCCCCACAGCATCTTTGAAATTCCCGGCGCGGAGAAATGCGCCATCGAATTCCGCAGCTTCAGCAAAACCGCCGGCTTCACCGGCACCCGCTGCGGCTACACCGTGGTTCCCAAGGCGCTCCGATGCGGCGGCGTGTCGCTCAACGCCCTCTGGAACAGGCGGCAGACCACCAAATTCAACGGCGTGCCCTACATCGTCCAGCGCGGCGCGGAGGCGGTCTATTCCGAGGAAGGACAGAAGCAGATCCGGGAGACGATCGCCTACTACCTCCACAACGCCGCGGTTATCCGCGAGGGACTTGCCGAGGCGGGCTTCACCGCCTACGGCGGCGTGAACGCGCCCTACATCTGGCTGAAAACCCCCGGCGGCATGACCTCCTGGGAGTTCTTTGACGAGCTGATCAACCGGGCGGGCGTGGTCGGCACCCCCGGATCCGGCTTCGGTCCCAGCGGGGAGGGCTATTTCCGTCTGACCTCCTTCGGTTCGCTGGAAAATTCCGTCGCCGCCATCGAACGTATCAAAAAGGCGTTTGCCTGACCCCTGTCTGCTTTTTGACCATATTTTGAGCCAAATGTAAAGCAACATTCTTCTAAAATTCAAGCATTGCGTATTGAATTTGCGGAAGAACTATGATAGAATAATATGAAATGTGTGCTGCTGAAATAAGCGGCTCCGCATATTAAATAATAAAGAAAAGGAATGAACAGCAAATGAAAGCATGGTTGATTCTCGAAGACGGAAGAGTGTATCAGGGCGAATCCGTCGGAGCTGAGAGAAAAACCGTCTGCGAGATTGTGTTCAACACCTCCATGACGGGCTACCGCGAGCTTCTTACCGATCCTTCCTACGCGGGACAGGGCGTTGTCATGACCTATCCCATCATTGGCAGCTACGGCGTGTGCATGGAGGATACCGAATCCCGCAAACCGTGGGTGGAGGCCTACATCGTCCGCGAGCTGAACAGAACCCACTCCAATTTCCGTTCGGAGGGTTCTCTTCGGGACTATCTGATTCAGAACAACATTCCTGTGATACAGGGCATCGATACCCGTGCGCTCACCAAGCATCTGAGAGAATCGGGCACCATGCGCGGCATGATCACCTTCGGCGAGAGCTTCGACATGGAAGCCTGCATGGAGGAGATCAAGGCTTATACCCTGCCCGAAACCGTTCCCACCGTCACCTGCCGCGAGAAGTATTTTGTCAAGAGCAACGGCAACCGCTACAACGTCGCGCTGCTTGACCTGGGCTGCAAGCGCAATATTATCCGTTCGCTTTACAACCTCGGCTGCGACGTGACGGTCTATCCCGCCGGCACATCCGCCGAAGAGATACTCGCAGCCGGACACGACGGCATCATGCTCTCCAACGGTCCCGGCGACCCCAAGCAGTGCGGCGCGATTGTGGAGGAGCTGAAAAAGCTCATCGCCGCCAAAATGCCGATCTTCGCCATTTGTCTGGGGCATCAGCTCATCGCCCTTGCCAGCGGCTTTGACACCTACAAGCTCAAGTACGGTCACAGAGGGGCGAATCACCCTGTCAAGGAGCTTCAGACCGGCAGGGTCTACATCACCTCTCAGAATCACGGTTATGTCGTGGATGAGAAGAGCATCGACCCCGCCGTCGCCGAAATGACCTTCGCCAACGTCAACGACGGCAGCTGTGAGGGCATCCGCTACAAGAACGGCCACATATTCACCGTGCAGTTCCACCCCGAAGCCTGCGCCGGTCCGCATGACGCCGCGCCGCTCTTTAATCAATTCTTTGCTATGATGGGAGGCAAAAACTAATGCCGAAGAATCCGAATATCAATAAAGTCGTTGTCATCGGCTCCGGCCCCATTATCATCGGACAGGCCGCGGAGTTTGACTATGCCGGCACCCAGGCGTGCCGCGCCCTGAAGGAAGAGGGCGTGGAGGTGGTTCTGATCAACTCCAACCCCGCAACCATCATGACCGACAAGGACATCGCCGACAGAGTCTATATCGAGCCTCTCACCACCGACACCGTCAAGAAGGTGGTGCTTGCCGAAAAGCCCGACTCGGTGCTTCCCACCCTCGGCGGTCAGAACGCGCTCAACCTCGCGGTAGAGCTGGAGGAGGAAGGCTTCTTTGCCGAGCATAACGTCCGTCTGATCGGCACCACCGCCGAGACCATCCGCAAGGCGGAGGACAGACAGGAATTCAAGGACACCATGGAGAAAATCGGACAGCCCTGCGCCGACAGCCTTGTGGTTCACAACGTCGAGGACGCGGTGGCGTTTGCGGAGAAGATCGGCTATCCCGTTGTCGTGCGTCCCGCCTTCACCCTTGGCGGCACCGGCGGCGGCATTGCCCACGATAAAAACGAGCTGATTGACATCTGCAGCCACGGACTGCAGGTCAGCCGCGTCACCGAGGCGCTCATCGAGCGGTACATCGGCGGTTGGAAGGAGATCGAGTTCGAAGTCATCCGCGACGGCGCGGGCAACTGCGTCACCGTCTGCTCCATGGAAAACGTCGACCCCGTGGGCGTTCACACCGGCGACTCCATCGTGGTCGCTCCCTCCCAGACGCTTGCCGACAAGGAATACCAGATGCTCCGCAGCGCGGCGCTCGCCATCATCGACGAGCTGAAAATCGCCGGCGGCTGCAATGTGCAGTTTGCGCTGAATCCTAACAGCTTCGAATACGCCGTCATCGAGGTCAACCCGCGTCTGAGCCGTTCCTCAGCGCTCGCCTCCAAGGCGACCGGCTATCCGATCGCCCGCGTCGCCTCCAAGATCGCCCTCGGATTAAACCTTGACGAGATTCAGAACGCCATCACCAAGAAGACCTACGCTTGCTTTGAGCCGACGGTTGACTACTGCGTCGTCAAGATCCCGCGCTGGCCCTTCGACAAATTCGTCTACGCCAAGAGAAAGCTCGGCACCCAGATGAAGGCGACCGGCGAGGTCATGGGCATCGGCGTAAACTTTGAGAGCGCGCTCATGAAGGCGATCCGCTGCCTGGAGACCAACATCTACAGCCTGCGCATGAAGGACGTGATGGCACTCAGCGACGAGGAGCTGGCGCGCGCGCTGACCCTTGTTGAGGACAGAAGAATCTTCGTCATCGCCGAGGCGCTGCGCAGAGGCTACACACCTGAGAAAATCAATCAGATCACCACCATCGACCTGTGGTTTATTGATAAAATCGCTTCGATCGTCGAGACGGAAAAGAAAATCGAGACCGACTTCTCCTTGGAAACGCTCCGCCGCGCCAAGTACTTAGGCTTTACCGACGAGGTCATCAGCGAGCTTTGCGGCAAGCCGGAGGACGAGATCCGCGACCTCCGCTACGCCAACGGCATCAGAGCCGCCTACAAGATGGTCGATACCTGCGCCGCCGAATTCGACGCGGAGACCCCCTACTACTATTCCTGCTACGAGAGCGAAAACGAGGTGGATCCCGCAACCGACAAGAAGAAGGTCATGGTCATCGGCTCCGGTCCCATCCGCATCGGACAGGGCGTGGAATTTGACTACTGCTCGGTTCACTCGGTGTGGGCGCTCAGGGAGGCCGGCTATGAGACCATCATTGTCAACAACAACCCTGAAACCGTTTCCACCGACTTCGACGTGTCGGACAAACTGTACTTCGAGCCGCTGACGCCCGAGGACGTGCGCAACATCGTGGAGCTGGAGCAGCCCTACGGCGCGGTGGTGCAATTCGGCGGACAGACCGCCATCAAGCTCTGCGAGGCGCTGGACAGGATGGGCGTGCGCATTCTGGGCACCTCCGCGGAGAACATGGACAAGGCGGAGGACAGAGAGCTGTTTGACCGCATTCTCAGCGAATGCGAGATTCCCAAGGCGCCCGGCAGAACGGTCTATACCTGCGACGAGGCAATCGCCGCCGCCAACGAGATCGGCTATCCCGTGCTGGTGCGTCCCTCCTATGTTCTCGGCGGTCAGGGCATGCACATCGCCTTCTCCGACAAGGAGATCCGCGAGTACATCGGCATCATCAACCGCGTGCATCAGGATCACCCGATTCTTGTCGATAAATACATCATGGGCAAGGAGGTCGAGGTCGACGCGATCTGCGACGGCACCGACATTCTCATTCCCGGTATCATGGAGCACATCGAGCGCGCGGGCGTTCACTCCGGCGACTCCATCTCGGTCTATCCCTGCCAGTCCCTCAAGAAGGAGGTACAGGCCAAGATCGTGGACGACACCCGCAAGCTGGCGCTGGCGCTGGGCGTGGTCGGCATGATCAACATCCAGTTCATCGTCAAGGACGACGTGGTCTACATCATCGAGGCGAACCCCCGTTCCTCCAGAACCGTTCCCTACATCAGCAAGATCACCGGCATTCCGATCGTCAAGCTGGCGACACAGTGTCTCTTCGGCGACAAAAAGATCCCCGATCTGGGCTATGAATACGGTCTCCAGCCGGAGAAGCCCACCATCGCCATCAAGATGCCTGTTTTCTCCTTCGAGAAACTCTACGGCGCGGACATCAGCCTCGGCCCTGAAATGAAGTCCACCGGCGAGGTACTGGGCATTGCCTACACCTACGAGGAAGCGCTCATCAAGGCGTTCGTCGGCACCGGCATCCGTCTGCCGAGAACCCGCAAGATCGCCATTACCGTCAAGGATATGGACAAGGAGGAGGTCGTGCCGATCGCAAAGGATTTTGTGGATCTCGGCTATGAGATCTACTGCACCGACGGCACCAGCCGTTACCTCTCCGACCGCGGCATTCCCAATAAGGTTGTCAAGCGCATCGAGGACGGCAAGCCGAATTACATCGACATGATCCTCAACAACGAGCTTGACCTCATCATCAACACCCCGACGCAGGGCATGGAGACCAATCGCGACGGTTATCTCATCAGAAGAAACGCCGTCGAGTGCGGCATCCACTGCTTTACCTCGCTCGACACCGCGCGCGCGCTGGCTAACTGCCTGAAGAACGCCGGCGGCGTTGACCTTGGCGTCATCGATATAGCCAAGATCTGATCGCGTAAACTGAAACAAAACAAAATACTCACACCCGATTTGTGCCTGCGTATGAATCGGGTGCGTATACTTTTGTTATAAAAATGTGAAGAGAGGGACAAAATGGC